>JAZNTV010000106.1:0-10571 GCA_045591985.1 Acutalibacteraceae bacterium | reverse complement strand
GAAGGACGAAAAGACCAAGACCGTCGTTACCGGTATCGAAATGTTCCGTAAGCTGCTCGACTACGCTGAGGCCGGTGACAACATCGGTGCTCTGCTGCGTGGTATCCAGCGTACCGACATCGAGCGCGGTCAGGTTCTCTGCAAGCCCGGCTCGATCCATCCGTACACCAAGTTCCATGGCCAGGTTTACGTCCTGTCCAAGGAAGAAGGCGGCCGTCATACCCCGTTCTTCAACAACTATCGTCCTCAGTTCTACTTCCGTACCACGGACGTGACCGGCGTTATCTCCCTGCCCGCGGGCACCGAGATGTGCATGCCCGGTGACAACGTCGAAATGGACGTCGAACTGATCACCCCCATCGCTATCGAAGAAGGTCTGCGCTTCGCTATCCGTGAAGGCGGCCGTACCGTCGGTTCCGGTGTTGTTACCGCGATCAACGAGTAATCAGATAGTCTTTTAATTCCAACCGCCGTTCGGGCAACCGAACGGCGGTTTTCTTTTGCATTTTCAACTCTGTTCACCCGGTTTTTGCCACTTTTGTACAATAACCGGGTGCGGTTTTTGTGCTGTGAAAAAATAGTTTTACGAATTCTTTCGTTTCCGTTTTCGAAAAAATTGTGTTATACTGAGCGTAGAAGACAGGGGGTAAGTATGTATGAAATACCAAAATGCAAAAGATTTTTTGGATGAGACACTGCTGGAGGAGTTGCAAAAGCAAGCAGGCGGTCGTCTTTTGTATGTACCTACTGTTGGCGAGAAGAAAAATTGGGGCGAAGTGTCGGGCGAGCGCACAAAATTGCGTGAGCGTAATCGCCAGATCTGCCGTGAATATGCGGGCGGTTTTACCGTGCGTGAACTGGCGGCCAAATGGTATCTGTCGGTTGCGTCCATTCGTAAGATCTTGGCGGCGGATAAGACCAATCCGCGCCAACACTATCTTGGCATGGATATCGGCGGTACCTTTGTAAAATACGGTGTGGTGGATGAAGACGGACAGGTCCTTTTGTTCGATACGGTGGAAACGCCGAATACGGAAAGAGAGTTCGTGCGTGCCCTGTATGGCGTGATCGACAAAGTGCGGGAACAAGATCCCCACATATGCGGTATCGGTGTCGGCTGCGCCGGTTTGATCGAAAACGGCAACCTGGTTACGGCGGCCAATCTGCCGTTTAAGAACACACCGCTTCGTGATCTGTTAGCTTCCTATGCGGAGCTGCCGGTGTTGCTTGAAAACGACGCCAACTGTGCGGCACTGGGTGAATACAACGCTGCGGAAGAAGTCAATATGCTGTATATTACGCTCGGCACGGGCGTGGGCGGTGGCCTTATCTTGAACCGTCAGTTGTATCGCGGCAGTCGCGGTGCGGCGGGCGAAGTAGGGCATATCACCATCATAAAGGGCGGTGAACCCTGTCCTTGCGGCAAGCGCGGTTGCTTTGAGCAATACGCATCGGCCACGGCGTTGGTGCGTCAAACGGCAGAAGCGGTGAAGACCCATCCCACCTCCTTGCTTGCCGCCATGGCGAAAGAAGCGCCGATGGACGGTCGCCTGTCCTTCAACGCGGCGTATGCGGGTTGCCCCGTGGCGCAAGCGGTGATCGACACCTTCTGCACCTATCTTGCCGCCGGCATTGACAGTTTGTGCGAGGTGTTGGATCCTCAACACGTAGTTTTGGCGGGCGGTATTACGAAAGAGGGCGAGGGCCTGCTGACACCGCTGCGCAATCATTTGCATACACAGGTGCGTGTGACGGTGGCTCAAAACCGTGGTCAATCGGGCGTGCTTGGTGCTACGCGTTTGTTCAGTCCCAACGGCGGACGGTAAAAACGGCCCCTTGTGCTTTGCGCACAAGGGGTTTTTGCTGAAATCCGCTTGCGCGGAAAGGGTTGTGTGTGGTATAATCTTACGGGAAGGTGTTGCGTTATGAAAAACGGGATTTTGAAAAATGTGACGGTAGGGGATACCCTTACCGATATCACGGTAGAAAACGGTGTGATCACCCGCGTGGGAAAGACCGACCGTGACGGCGAAGACTTTGGCGGTGCTCGTGTGGTGCCCGGCCTTCTCGATATCCACACGCATGGTTGTGTGGGGGAGGATCTGATGTATGGCGATTTGGCGGCTATCGCTCGCTATGAGCGCGCGCACGGCATCACCGCATTTCTGCCCACCACCATGGCGGCGCCGATCGAGGAGATCCGCCGCGTGACGGCGGACTGCCCCGAAGTGGAGGGCGGTGCCGCCATACTTGGCTATCATATGGAAGGCCCGTATCTGGCAGAAAAATATAAAGGGGCGCAACCCGCTTCGGTGTTGAAAGCGCCCGATCTCGCGGAGTTTGCCACCTTGCCGCACGTGCGGGTGGTAACGGTGGCACCCGAACTGGACGGCGCCGTGGAGTTTATTGAAAAATGCGGCTGTCCCGTGTTTTTGGGACATACCGCGGCAGGATACGATATGGCAGACGAAGCGTTCCGCGCCGGTGCGGCGGGACTTACCCATACCTTTAACGCGATGTCGCCGCTGCACCACCGCGATCCCGGGCCCATCGGTGCGGCGATCGACCACAACGCTTATGTGCAGGTCATTGGTGACGGCGTACATTTGCACCCTGCTGTGGTGCGTATGCTGTACCGTTTATTCGGGGCGGAACGTATGGTGCTTATCAGCGATTCCATGGCGGCAACGGGGATGGCGGACGGCGAATATATGCTCGGCAGTCAGCACACGGTGGTGAAGGACGGCGCGGCGCGGCTCAAAGAAAACGGTGCGCTGGCAGGCAGTACCACCAATTTGTGGGACGTGGTGCAACGCGTGATCGGCATGGGCATTCCGCCCGCCGACGCGTTTCGTATGGCGTCTGAAACTCCTGCTCGCTTGCTCGGCGAAAAACGCGGCGTGATCGCCGAAGGTTACGCCGCCGACTTGGTGGTCGTGGACGAGGACTATAACGTCGTGCGGGTGATGTAAAAGGACTCGGAGGGGTTGTTGGAGGGAGCAAACAATGCCGTTTGCGGTGCCCGAAACAGCACTACCTCGCTATCGCTCGTGCTGTTTCGACCGCGGCACTCGCTTATTGTTCGCTGTGTCTGCCACCGGCAGCGCTCACAAACGCGACCTCAGTCTCGCTACGCTCGACAGCTCCCCTTGCATCTTCAAGGGGAGCCTAAATGCCTCCCCTGTGTAAGGGGAGGTGGGGCGCCGCAAGGCGATTCAGAGGGGTTGTTGGTAATACGTGTGGAAGGAGATGACAGTATGGACAGAAAACGCAATGCGGTGCTCATCCCTAATGCACGGGCTCTTCGAAAAAATATGACCAAAGAAGAACGGCATTTGTGGTACGATTTCCTTCGCGCGTACCCTGTGAAATTCACAAGACAAAAGGTGCTGGGAAAATACATTGCCGATTTCTATTCCGCCGAGGCGAAGTTGATTATTGAATTGGATGGTTCACAGCACTATGAAGGAGACGGTGCTGTGAAAGATGCAGAGCGGACGGCGTATCTTGAACAGTATGGTCTTACGGTAGTGAGAATACCGAACAATCAAGTGAATCAAGAATTCAGAGCCGTTTGTGAGTATATTGACAGCATTGTGAAAGAAGCGCTCCGATGAAAGCCTCCCCTGTGTAAGGGGAGGTGTCTTTTGCTTTAGCAAAAGACGGAGGGGTTGTTGGGAGAAGGGATTTATCCTTCAAATCCTCTCAGTCTCGCTACGCTCGACAGCTCCCTTTACACAAGGGGAGCCTTGGGGCGGCCAATGCTGTCAAGTGAAAGCCTTTACACAATAAAAATCCGTGTTATCGAAAAGGAACCGTGCTGTAGCGCGGTTCCTTTTTATGTGTAAAGCAAAAACACCTTACAACATATACAAACTCTACGAATCGTGTATGGCAAAAACGCACAAAAATCAGACCGAAATTTCTATGTTTTCGCGGCTGGGGGGTACGTTTTTTGTAGTTGCGAAGTGATAAAAAATGTGTTAAAATGGTAGCGCTGTAGACTACGGCTTGTTTTGGCGCGTGGTTTAACGGACATTTTTAAAGAAAGGTGATACTCTATGAAGCACACAGCCAAGCGCATACTGGCACTGCTTTGCGTGACAGTTATGCTGTTCTCTTGTTGCTTGTCGGGTCTGACTTTCTCGGCGTCTGCCGACGGTCTGACCTTCAAGACCAAGTGGACGATCTTGGACGGCGGCGCGAACGGTAAGGTTCTGTCCTACCAGTCCGGCGGCCGTTTCGAAACGTCGGCTCGGAATTTTAATGCTCAGATTCCGACGATGTACGAGATGGAGGACATTTCGTTGTACCTCCACATGACGCTGGATGCGGCAGCGGTCACCGCTTTTGAAAAAGGCGGTTCGATCGAGTTGTCGCAGTCCACGATGGACAAATCCGAACGGAACTGGAGTCTGGCGACTCCGGAATGGAAGGTCGGCGAAAACGTCGTTCTTCTGAAACTTTCCGCTTCGGGCAGCGCGCCCGGCGGCGCGGCGGAGTTTGATCTGCATACGCCGATCAACTACTTCCGTATGTTTGCGAACCCGAATGCGGCGGAATTTGCAGCGGCGTCCACCGTCACCATTTGGGAGATCGCGCTGGTGGATACCACCTCGGCAGGCGTTCAGTTCGGTGCGGACGACACGTATTTGATGCTGTCCGAGCCGATCACGACCACCCCGAACACCATTGAAGCGAGCGTGAAGGTGGACGCGTTTGCCACCGAGTTCCCGCTCCCCATCACCTACACCTCCCGCTACACCGGCACCACGCTGGACAGCGGTTTGAAGGCACAGACGGACGTTTCCACCATCGTGAACGGTGTGGAAGGCATTCCGGACGGCACCACGGTGTACGGTTGCACCATGCCGGTGGATGGCTATCTCGGCACCAAGGACACCAAGTACACGGTGAAGATCCCGAAGGCCTACAAGATGGAAGATATGGCATTGGCGTTCTGGTTCTATACCTCGACGGGCAAGGTGCCGAACACCGTGATGGAGATTTCCTCCGCCGGTAAGTGCGACAATCAGGAACTTGAATGGACTACCGACAATATGTTCAAGAACCTGCAGGTCGGCTGGAACTACATCGTGATGCCGTTTGCCGATGCGTATCACAACAAGAACGGCGGTGAGTTCAACCTGCAGGGTGCGAACTTCCTGCGTTTCTGGGGCAGCGGCACCGCGACGGAAGAAACCACCGTCTACTTCCACGACTTCAAATTCCTAAAGCTCGCGGAGGAAGAAGAACCGGAAGCTCCCGAAGTGGAAGACGTGAAGGAATGGGCGATGTGCAACAATTTTGCCTCCTCCTCCGGCTTCAATATCGGTTGGTCGAGCGCCAGTTCGAACGCGTCGTTCGGCAACGTCTGGGCGACCGACAACTCGCTGGCGAAGCAGCCGGCGGCGGGCACCACTTACGTCGAATTCACGGCGAAGGGCAACACCGCGGCGAGCGGTGTGTGGAGCCCCGTGTTCACCCACACCTTCAGCGCACTGGATATTCCGGAAGGCGTGACGTTGAACGATCTGAAGTTCAGCATGTGGATGTACATCAGCGATGCGGATGCTTTGGCGACCTCCAGCCCGAACTTCAAGATCGGCTCCACCGCGAGTTCGGTGGACGAGGGTTGGTCGTACAGCAACCTGTTCAAGAACTTCCCGCTGGTGGACGGCTGGAACTACATTGAGATCCCGCTTTCCGACGGCACCTTGACCGCCAACCCCTTGTTGGTGGACGACATCTGTAAAATGACCATGCGTTCGGTGAACCTCACCTGGCTGGATTCCACCCCCGACGATGGTGTGGCCGGCACGGTGGCGGATCAGGCGTTCGTGCGTTACGCCGATTTCAAGATCTCGCTGATCGAAAAGGAAGCGGCGACCGAATGGTCCATCGGCATGCCGAACGGCGGCCGTTACACCGGCATGACCAACATCGGCGCCGGTGTTGTCGGTGCGGGCGAAGGCGCTCCCGCCGGTCTCAAGTACTACGCGGTGAAGGTCGATCAGGGCGCGCGGTTCGCGATGAACCACCAGAGCTTCTCGGTGGATTTCCCCTCGACCATCACCTCGAAGGATCAGCTCTATCTCTCCTTCTGGATGTACACCTCTACCGGCGAAGTCGGCGACGGTTACCTCGAGCTGACCTCCTCGGGTACGTGGGATAGCTCGGAACTTGACTTTACCTATAAGAAATTCATCCCCGACCTGAAGGCGGGCTGGAACTATGTGGAACTGCCCTTGTCAGCGCCCAACGGCAAGACGGACGGCGCGACCGGCCCGTTTGATTACACCAAGGCGAACTTCATCCGTTGGTGCGGCGCCGGCGCGTTTGCGGCCGAGACCGAGATCCGTGTTTCCGAGATGAAGTTTATCTCGAAGGCCGAAACGGTGGAAGAGAACGAGCAGATGCTGTTTGAAACCGTCAAACTCGGCACTACCGCCACCGGCACCGGTGCAGACGGTCTGCCTGCAGGCTATTCGTACGCGACCTTTGACCGTTCCTCTGCTACCGGCACCTCGCTCGTGACCGAGCAGAAGAATTTGACGGTGGACGTTCCGTCCTACACCAACTTCAACGATCTGGGCCTCTCCTTCTGGCTGTACGTCAACGACGTGAGCAAGATCAGCGGTACCGGTCAGATCGAACTTACCTCCTCCGGTACGTGTGACCAGCAGGAACTGGGCTTCGGTCTGGACAAGAGCACGTTGAAGAACGGTTGGAATCATGTGTTCCTGCCGTTCAACAAGGGTAGCCTCTACAGCGGCACCGCAGGTGTGGCGTTCGATCACACCGCGATCAACTATTTCCGTTGGTACGGCATCTACGGCGCCGGCCTGGAGATCCGTCTGGCGCACGTGGCGATCTACAACACGAGTGGGTACGACACACCCTCGTGGCCGATCGTAAACTTGAACAAGGCGCCCCACAACTGGGACGGCGGTAAACTTACGGTGGGCAACGTTTGGACGAACGACGGCACCGGTGCGGCACAGCCGCTCTCCGGTACGGTGTATTACGAAGTGAAGCCCAACAGCCCCATTGATCTCAATGGTAAGCAGGCGTGGAAAGCGGGCTTCAATGCCGGCACGAATAACGCGTTTGTGGCGCCGAACATTCCGACCTACTACGACATCAACGACCTCACCTTCTCCTTCTGGCTGTACGTGCCGGATGTGGATCTGCTCCCGATGGTGTCGGGTGCGCCCAACTTCCAGCTGACCTCGGCAGGCACCTACGACAAGGACTTGATGAACTACGGTTACCTGCTGCGTGACGGTATTCAGGGCGAGTGGAAGGACGGCTGGAACTACATCGCGTTGCCGCTTTCCAAGATGGGCAAGCAGGCGACCTTCGACCTCTACAACCTGAACTTCCTGCGTTGGTCCTATTTCCCGATGTATTATTCGGAAGATGCGAACGTGGCGGATATGGTGCGCTTTGCCGACTTCCGCATCACCGCGGCCGAGGATAAGACTCCTGCTGCGGGCGAAGATGTGACGGTTACCGAAGACAACATGGTCATCATCGGTAACACCAACACCGACGACGAAAATCCGATCGCGCTGTTCACCGACGTCAACGGTAACGTTGGCTGGGTGTGGGGCGATAAGCAGTACGCCACCGACTTCAACGTTGCGATCGGCGAGTGGATCGACCTCGCGCTGGTGCGTGACATGGAAAAGGGTCTGTTCCTCCTGTATGCGGACGGCGAAGTGGTTGCCGAGCGCAGTGCGGAAGGCACCAAGGATATCGTTCCCACCACCGCGTTCTCCATCGGTGCGGACGGTCTGGGCGTGGCGTTCCAGGGCACGATCGCGGACGTTCGCTTGTGGAGCGACGTGCGCACGGCGGCAGAGATCGCTGCCAACCGCGTGGAAAAGACAGGCAACAAGGTGAATCCGCTGGCGGCGGGCACCGAAGGCCTCATTGACGCGTGGTTCCTGGTGGGTAACCTCAACTACGTGCTGGGCGGCAACGTTTTGAAGTCGGTCAACGGCAACGACCTGGTGTTCGGCGGCTCGCGTGCGGACGACTGGGTGAAGGGGTATGAAGTCCCGACCGAAATCGTCGGTGAGGATTACTACTCCATGGTCTTCATCCCCGATACGCAGGAACTGGTGACCGGTGCCTTCACCGAAGAGTGGATGGCGGCGGCGCAGTGGATCGCGGACAACGTGGAGAGCGAGAACATCGTCCACGTTATCGGCGCGGGTGATACCACCTGGCTTGCCAACGACGGCAACTTCACCATTGCGAAGAACGGCTGGGATCTGTTCACCGACAAGGTTTCGTGGAGCAACCTGACCGGTAACCACGACTATCCGGGTTCGACTAAACCCGTGAACGACACCACCTACACCATTCGTGACACCTCGAAGTACAACGAGTATTTCGGTATTGATTACATCCAGTCCACCGCGGCGGCGGAGACCTATGTCGGCTCGTTCGAAGACGACTACGATATCTACGGCACCGAAGCGAACGAAAACGGCAAGTACGTCGGTATGGAGAACTCCTACTTCCGCTTCAACGTTGCCGGTGTGCAGTGGTTGATCCTCCAGCTCGAGTATCATCCCCGTGTGAGCGTTATCAACTGGGCGAACTCGATCCTCGAGCAGTATCCCGACGATAACGTCATCGTGACCACCCACAGTTACATCAATAACGATACGGCGGATTGGTGCACGCACTGGATGCCGTACACCAAGTCGGATGCCGAGATCGGCGGCTGGCTCGGCGAATTGATGGATCCTGCACAGGCGTGGCCGAACGGCGATACCTCGCCGATCTGGGATAAACTGATCTACGATCACGACAACGTCAAGATGTTGCTCTGCGGTCACGCAGGCACCAGCGACGGTCACGTGTTGCAGAAGGTCACCAAGAATGCGGCGGGCAACGACGTGCCGCAGCTGATGCTCAATGCGCAGGATCTTGACATTGAGTACTTCGACGGTCAGGCGCTCGCCATGCTGGGTATCCTTCGCTTCAGCAAGGATGGCTCCAAGTGTGAGATCCAGTACTACTCGCCGTATCACGATGCGTCCTATCATCCCTCGTACCAGGAGATGCTCTCGGTCGAGCTGAACACGGTCGTGTCCTGTGCGCACGAGAGCACCACGTTGGTTGGTGCGAAGGAAGCGACCAAGGATGAGTACGGTTACACCGGCGACGTCATCTGCGACGAGTGCGGCGACACCGTGAAGAAGGGTCAGACGATCCCGAAGGTCCTGGTCTATTCGAAGATCGACTTCTCGACCGGCGCTTTGGTCAGCACCGCGGCTTCTGCCAGCGGCTTCGACATTCAGCCCATCCCCGGCACCGAATTCTACGGTGCGAAGCTGAACAAGCAGAACCAGACCATCAAGATGGCGCTGGATGCGGCGGCACTGCAGATCGATGAGGAAGATATTCTTGCGGGTACCGACCTTGCGATCACTTATGAATACTACGCTACCGATGCGTGGGCCAACGATCACCGCTTCACCCTGACCGGTAACGGCTACAACCTCGGCGTCAACGGCGGCGGCGTTTCCAACGTGTGGGATTGCGCTCCCATGAACGTCGGTTCGGCGCTCAAGCGCGGCGAACTCGCCACCGTGACCTACACGGTCGGTGCCAATTCCCCGATCAACCTGACGATGGACGGCAACCTCGGTAACGGTACCACGGGTGTGGCAGGCGAGTCCTACAGCACCTTGGATACCGCGAAGGCGTTGGTGAACGGCAGCAACTTCACCTTCTACTGCTGGAACAACGACGGCGAAGGTACGCTCGGCCGTGACATCTATATCAAGTCCATCACCATTCACGCGGCGGACGAACTGCAGCAGCCCGTGGTGGAAGAAGGCTCCGAAGCCATCTTCTTCGACTACGCTGTCAACCCCGTGTATTATCCGCAGTATACCGCGGACATCGCGTATGGTCTGTCTATGCCGACCGGCACTGCGGAATACTATCCGGAAGATACGGCACAAGAGTACGTCCGCTTCAACTACGGTTACGTCCTCGTGAGCAAGTTGCTCAACGATACGACGCCGAAGGATTACCTGTTGCGCATTACGGCGAAAGAGGGAACCGATCTGTCCAGACTGTCTATGCAGTATCAGAACGGCGTCGGTTACTCCTGGAGCACCGGCTATACGCTGAACTTCGTGGACGGCGTTGCCGAAATGAAGCTGGAAGATGCCGTGCTCGGCAACGACTTGAATGCCAGTGCGTCCATCCGTCTGCGTGACACGGTCTATGAACTGGTGGACGGCGAATATACGCTGATCACCGGTGACGAGCTTGACGATATCGCTTCGATCGAAGTGATTCCGCTGGCTTGCGACCACAGTGTGACTACCACCACGACGGTGGAGGCGACCTGCACCACCGATGGTTCGGTCACCGTGACCTGCGACGCTTGCGGTGAGGTCATCTCGACCGAAGTCATTCCCGCGACCGGTCACGTGAACACCACCACCACGACGGTGGATGCGACCTGCACCGCGGACGGCTCTGTCACTGTGACTTGCGACGCTTGCGGCGAGGTCATCTCGACCGAAGTGATCCCG
>JAZNTV010000105.1:0-42317 GCA_045591985.1 Acutalibacteraceae bacterium | reverse complement strand
GGGGATATAAAGGCAGTTAACGTATCCTACGGGGATCAAGATGCCGATTCTTGGTTGGCAAGCAACCAATCAACAGTGACACCCAAGATCTTGGCCAATTCACGCAATTCGTAATCTGCCACAAATCGTGTGCCGATTTCGATGCGTGATACGCTGTCGCGCTCAAGGATGATGCCGGCGATTTGTAGTTTGGCGGCCATTTCGGTTTGTGTCATTCGCAGGCGGGTGCGTGCTTCGTGTACTCGTTCGCCGCAGAGGTTCTTTCGTCCACCGTAATCATAAATTTTCATGATCTGCGCCTCCTTTGTGCTAAAACTGGCCGAAAACATAGCCCAACGCGAAAAATTACGCAACGAAAAGAAGGCTATGAAGCTTAAGATCTTTGGGGAACTTTTGGAACAATAAAAACCATCCCGCAGTCCGTGAACAACGTGTGGACTGCGGGATGGTTTTTTTATCGGTTTTCTTCGAAGAATTCGCCCAACGCGGCGGTTAATCGTTCGGGTTCTACTAAATAGCCGCAACCGTGTTCGGCGTTGGGGACGGTGATCAATCGTTTGGGAGAGGCACAGGTTTCGAATGCACGGCGGGTCATGTCACAGGGAACAAAACTGTCTGCCTCGCCGTGGATAAACAACATAGGGATGGTGTTGTTTTTCAGTGCGTCCAATGCATTGGCTTCATACAATCCAAATCCGCCGAACAAGCGGGCGCTCATGTTTAAAAAGGGGAGTGTCAGCCAACGCGGCAGGTGAAAATCGCGCTTGGCTACCGTGCCGATGATGTCGGCCGGCGTGGTGAAACCCGAATCTGCCACAATACCGCGCACATTCGGGGGGAGCGACAGGGCGGTCGCCATCATAACGGTGGCGGCGCCCATTGAAAGCCCACTTAAAAACAAGGGGCGGTCGGTTCCGAAGCGTTCGTTTAAATAGGTTACCCACGAAAGTACGTCCCGTCGTTCGCGAATGCCGAAGGTGATGACCTGCCCCTCGCTGTTGCCGCTGCAACGTTGCTCCACCATCAGCACATCGAACCCGAATCCGCGATACATGTCCACCGCACAGGCGTAATCCCGCAAGGCGGTCGAGCGGTATCCGTGAAACACCAACACCGTCCCGCAGGCGTTTTCGGCGGGGTAGAGACGAGCAGAAAGGGTCAGCCCGTCAAAGCTTTTTACGGTGTGTACCGTGTGCGGTGCGGCCTCGATCCGTTCCATGTTGGAACGGATCCTGTCGGCATACGGATACAGAAAATGGTCGGTACTCTCGAGTAACGCCAACACGTCATCGTGTCCCCGCACGAAGGTGTAGTGAAAGGCCCATCGCGCCGCGACGAGCAGTAGCAATAGAAGTACGCCGAGTAGCAGAAAAAGCCAGAACATGATCATCGCCTCGCATGCAGAATAGGATAAGACACAGGGCGGCTTGTTCACCCTTGTCAGCAGTAGTCATTATGTAGTATAGCATGTCTTGCCGCTGTTTTCAAGCGACAATGTCAGGGTGTAACGGACTTTCTTCTCACGAGCGCAACAGTCCGCCGGACTGTTGCTGCCAAGGTTTCGCGAACATTGTTCGCTCACCCTTGGAGTTCGTTTCAAGTCCGTCATAACTGAAAACAAGAAGGCATCCTGATGGATGCCTTCCTGTTTTGGAGCTGGTTGACGGACTTGAACCCCCGACCTGCTGATTACAAATCAGCTGCTCTACCAACTGAGCTAAACCAGCGTGTTTGCCACAAATGGGATAATACCATATTTTTTCCTGTTCGTCAAGATGTAATTTGCGAAAGAAAGAAAAAACGCCCGCACTCCGGGAACGGTTTTCGGGAGTGCGGGCGTGCTTTTTTATTTTACAACAGTCAACGTGTCTACCGCGAAGGAATCTTCTTTACAGGTAAGGATGACGGTCGTACCTTTTTTCAGGAACGGAAGGCCGGTGCTGAGCTCGACCTCGGCCGTATAGACGTCGTCGTTACCTTCCAGGCGGAAGTAGTAGACGGTGTTGCCGCCTTGTACTACCGGGTGGATCTCCGCAATCGTGCCGCAGATCTGTTTTACGAGCGTTTCTTCTTCGTCGGGTGTTTGTTCACCAATGAGATCATTGGCCGCCAGTTTGTCAATATATGCCGCGCGGGCCGCCTCTAATTTGTCTCCCGTACCGACGATCTGATATTGTTCCACGTCGACAAAGGCATACTTCTTCACCAGACCGGCATCGTCTTTCAGCGACATGAAGTAGGTGGGACGCCCTTCCACGTTCAACAGGATCGGGAAGGTGGCGGTATAGCCGAGGTGTTGTTCCTGCCCTTCGGCGGAACTCATAGCGGAATATTCTTCCGCGCCGGGTACGGTGTAGTATTTCGTTTCCTTGGTGCGCAGGTTGACGAGTACGAAGCCGACGTTCGATTCGTCGCCGCCCGCCGAGGTCATGCCCGTATACAGCCACACATCGTCGTCGATCGCCAAGTAGTTATAGCCGTCGGTGGGATATTTCACCCCTGCCTGCCCGAAAACCGAGTTCCAAAAGCCCGATTGATAGGCGCCGTAGTATTCAAGTTGTGTTAAGATCATATCCGAATCAAACACCTGATCTACCCACGCGGGCACGTCCGCGAGTGCATAGCGGGTTGCTTCACCCGTAATGGCATTGACCAATACCGCGCCGTTGGCATCCTGTCCGCTTGCCAGACCGATGCGATAGGTATAGGTGGAGGCTACCCAATAGGGCGTGCCTTCTTCGTCCACCTCAAAACTCAGGTTGTCATACAACAAGGTGGGGAATTTGAAACGCAGATAACGATTGATGTTACGCATGAAATATTCGCTCTCGGAATATTTTATGCCGGCGGACAGGTTTACCAGATCCACCGACTGGGTCACCATATCCACCTTAATATACGCGGGAATGCCCTCTTTTTGATTGCGGAACCATTTGAAGATATCGCCGTAGACCAACGGCGTTACACGCACAGGCTTATCTTGGAAATTGATCTGGGTGTAGTTTTCTGCCACTTCAAACTGGGAGACCAGTTCGTCGATCTCGCCGAGTTTGCGTGACCCGAGACGAGCGGCGCTGTCGCGATCCACAACGGGGATCTGCGACCACGAGATTTCCGATACGTCATTGGTGAAGTCGCCCGTTTCGCTTTGGATAAGATCCTTGTATTGCGAAGCACAGAATACGGGCGAGAAGATCACCCCGCTCACCACAAATACGGCAAACACGCCGATGGCAATGCCTCCCACGATCTTCCACGTGCGCGGAATGAAGGCGAGTCGCCGGCCGGCGGTGTTGTCTTTGCGTTCTTTTATCGCTTCGATACCCCGTAATATACGGAACAGACTGCCGATTGAAAAGATGGCGGTGATAACCACTGCGCTGATAACGGCAAACGTCCAAAAAGCGGGGGAACGCCAATGCAACGGCGGCAGTGCAAACCAGTAATACAGGAACAGAAAGAGCAGAGAAGCCAACACTTCCAAGGCAATGGTTAATGATTTTTTCATAGAAATACCTCCTTATTTTAACGCGGCGATCGTGACACCCATTTCGCCCTCGCCGTACACACCGAGCCGAAAACTCTTGATGGAGGGATGACGTTTTAAGTGTTGATGCACCGCATTGCGCAGCGCACCGGTGCCCTTGCCGTGAATGATGGTGATGTGTTCGCGGTTCATCATGACCGCGCCGTCAATGAATTGATCGAGATCGAGCAACGCCTCGTCCACCGTTTTACCGCGCAGATCCACTTCCAACGAAGCGGCGCGTTCCAAGCGGGAAGGAAGCACTACCGAGGGAGACCGGCGCTTGTTGTCGCCCGCCTTCATGGTTCGCCCGTCCTTGTCGAGCAACTTTACGTTGTCGACGGAGACACGCGTTTTGATAATGCCCGCTTGCACTTCCACCTGACCGCTGTTATCGACAGGGGAGAGTACGACGCCTTTTTTGTCGATATCGATGATCAAGACATCGTCGCCGACCTTCAGCGGGCGAGGAAGCGTATAGCCTTCACGGCGGCGGGCGGTGACGGGGTCGATCTCGTCTTCCAATTTGCCCAAACGGGATTTCAGGCGACTTTTAGCCTCGCCCGTGCGGGCGGCAAAATCGGCGGCATCTTTTTGGCGGCGCAGGTCGTCGAGTTCGTCGATCAAAGCGGCGGCTTCGTTGCGCGCTTTGTCCACCAGACGCCGCGCCTGCTCACGCGCCTCTTCCAACGTCTTTTCCTGCTTTTGAACCAACACACCCGCGCGGTGTTCCGCTTCGGCAGCCGCCGCTTCGGCACGTGTTTTTTCCGCTTGTGCTTTTTGCAAAGCGGTTTCAAGATCCTGGCGCCGTTCTTCCAAGTTGGAGACCACGTCTTCCAACCGACGGTTTTCGGCCGAAACCATATCTTGTGCCGTGTTCACCAATTCCTCGCTGATGCCGAGTTTGCGGGAAATGGCAAATGCATTCGAACGGCCGGGCACCCCCACCAACAAACGATAGGTGGGTTGCAGGGTGGCAACGTCAAATTCACAACTGCCGTTTTCCACCCCGTCGGTGCGAATGGCATAGGCTTTCAGTACGGCATAATGGGTGGTGGCCGCCAGGCGTGCCCCTTGTTTACGTAACTGCTCCAATATGGCGATGGCGAGTGCCGCGCCTTCCACAGGGTCGGTACCCGCGCCCAGTTCATCCAAAAGAACCAAACTGCGGCGGTCGGTCACTTTCAAGATGCGTACGATGTTGGTCATGTGGGCCGAAAAGGTCGATAGCGATTGCTCAATGGATTGCTCGTCGCCGATATCCGCCAAAACGTGGGTGAAGACCGACAAGACCGTACCGTCGTCGGCCGGGGGCATCAAGCCGCACATGGCCATCAGCGAGAGAAGGCCGATGGTCTTGAGCGATACCGTTTTGCCGCCCGTGTTCGGACCGGTGATAACCAACGTATCAAACGCCCCGCCGAGTTCCACGTCGATGGGTACCACTTTTTTAGGATCGATCAGCGGGTGTCGCGCATGGCGCAACAGCACGTGTCCGCGATCGTTTAAACGAGGCATGGTGGCCTTCATATTGTAGGAAAGACGCGCTTTGGCAAAAATCAAGTTAAGTTCCGTAAGGAGGGCGTAGTTCGCAATGATAGCGTCCGCAAAGGTGCCCGCCTCGGCCGACAGTTCCGCCAAAATGCGTTCGATCTCGGCCTTCTCCTTCGCTTCCAATACACGGATCTCGTTATTGGCTTCCACCGAACCCATCGGTTCCACAAACACGGTGGATCCCGAGGCGGAGGTGTCGTGGACCAGACCGGGAATCTCTGCACGACTTTCTGCTTTCACGGGCACCACAAAACGGCCGTTGCGAATGGTAACGATGGGATCTTGCAGGAATTTTTGGCATTGCGGTGAACGCACCAATTTGTCGAGTTGTTCACGCACACGCGCGGCGGCCGCTCGCATCTTGCGGCGGATATCCGCAAGCAGGGGTGAGGCGTTGTCTGCCAGCGTGTCCTCCGAAGTGAGGGTGGCGGTGATCTTATCTTCCAAATACTTATTGGGAGTCAGCGTTTCAAAACGATCGTCAAGCGCCGTTTCGATGCCGGCGCAATGTCCGCGCCACTCATACAATGAACGAATGACCCGCAAATTTTCCGCGATCTGTAAAAGATCGCGCGGCGCAAGAACCGCCCCCGCTTCGGCGCGACGCAACGCATTGTCGGCGTTACGCAATTGTCCGAACGACGGAGCACCGAAACCCGCCATCAGGCGGACGGCGGCATCCGTTTCGGCGAGCAACACCTGTACTTCAGCCAAATACGGCGAAGGGGTAAGTGCACGCGCCGCTTCGGCGGCATCCGCACAGGTTGTTTCGGCCGCAAGCAACTCCAATACTTTATCCAGTTCCAATGCCAAATAATCTCGATCCATACTGTGTCCTCGTTAATTATGTAAAGTATTATAAAAATCCAATGTTGAAAAACTGCGCCCCAATTGTGCTTTCATAAATGCTTCGCTTACGGTAGCGAGAGATGCGCAATCGGCGGGAGACAGGGCGATGCTGAAGCATTGCCCGAGCCCTTGTTCTTGGATACGGCGCAACGCCGACAGTACGGCGGGAGAGAGCGAGAGGGCCCCTTCATCGCAGGCCGTGCAGACAAGCCGTCCTTCAAGCGGCAAGAAACCGTAGTCGGCTCCCTCCTTGCCGCAACGGCAACAGACCGAAAGGTCGGGTGCATACCCCGCGCCTGCCAATAGGCGCAATTCGGTTACTGCTTTCAAAAGATAGGGTGCCCGTTCGCCGTTCGACAAAAAATGCAAGGCGTTAAGAAGCAAGCGGAGCGCTTCTTCGGCCGGCTCTTCCCGCGGCGCGATCGCCCCGGCAAGTTCACAAAAATACTGGCCGAGTGTCAGCTTTTCCAAATCATCCCGCAACGAAAAAAACACCGTAAGCGGGTGGGCATCGTCCAGATACCAGTTGTTTTTACCTTCTTGCAACAGAAACTGCCCGTGTGTCAGAAGGCGAGTAGCGGTAAGATGGCGGCTGTTTGTTTTGCGCGCCCCACGGGCGGCGGCACGCACAATGCCGTGTGAGCGGGTGAGGATCGTGACGAATTTATCGGCTTCGCCCACCGGCGTTTCCCGAATGATCAGTCCGTCGGTCTGTATCTTCACCCGCGTCTTCCTCCTCGCTCTCGGTTGCCCGACAATAGCGCAGATAGTCTTCCACACGCCCTGTCGCGGCAAACACATTCCAAAATTCCTGTTTCTCGTTCATACCATCATCTCCTATTCCTATCGTGTGTGAAGGAGAAGGGAAGTATGAATGGAAATTGCAGTAAAATCAGTATACGCCATATTCCGTCGTTTGTCCAGTGAAAAGAAAAGAGTTTACAAATTTATGGGCGAATTTGCCTAATTCGAGCAGTGGTTCTTTGTGCACTCTCACGAAAATGAACAAATGTTCGATTTTTGTCGAAAATCCCTTGCAATCCGAAAAATATTTGATATAATGGATGGCGTAAGATGATGGTAAGGAGACAGAAGACATGGCAGAAAAGAAGGCGGCCAAAACGGTGCCGAACAAGACGGAAGATCGTCAGAAAGCGCTTGAAATTGCATTGCAACAGATTGAAAAGAGTTACGGCAAAGGAGCCGTTATGCGTTTGGGACAAAACGCGAACTTGAATGTGGAAACTATCCCGACAGGGTCTCTTGCGCTGGACGCTGCGCTGGGGATCGGCGGCCTACCGCGCGGGCGCATTGTGGAGATCTACGGTCCCGAATCCTCGGGTAAGACGACGCTCGCTTTGCACGCGGTGGCGGAAGCGCAAAAGCGCGGCGGCGAAGCTGCATTCATCGACGTGGAGCATGCACTCGATCCCGTTTATGCGGCGGCACTCGGCGTGAATGTGGATTCGTTGTTGGTTTCGCAACCCGATACCGGTGAACAGGCGCTCGAAATTGCCGAAGCGCTGATTCGTTCGGGCGCTATCGATATCGTGGTGGTGGATTCGGTTGCCGCCTTGGTGCCTCGTGCCGAAATCGAAGGCGAGATGGGGGATTCCCACGTCGGTCTGCAGGCACGTCTGATGTCGCAGGCTATGCGTAAACTCGCAGGCGTGGTATCCAAGTCCAACTGTATTGCCGTGTTTATTAACCAGTTGCGTTTGAAGGTCGGCGTGATGTATGGTAATCCCGAAGTTACGGCGGGCGGTAATGCGCTGAAATATTACGCTTCGGTGCGCCTGGATGTGCGCCGTGTGGAAACCATCAAAAACGGCGGTGAACCGATCGGTTCGCATACGCGTGTGCGTGTGGTGAAGAACAAAGTAGCGCCCCCCTTTAAAGAGGCGGAATTTGATGTGTTGTACGGTAAGGGCATCTCTCGCGACAGTGAGTTGATCGATCTCGGCATGAAACTGGGATTGGTACAGCGTTCGGGTGCGTGGTTCTATTATAACGATATGCGTATCGGGCAAGGACGCGATAACGCGCGTGATTTTCTGCGCGATAACCCCGATCTGTCGGCACAGCTTGAAGGGCAGATCCGCGACGAACTGGCGCGTCAAAATCGCCCGAAGACGGCGGTGGTGAACGAGCAAGAACCGCTCGAGATCCCGATCGAAGCGGCGGTACAGGTTACGGCAAGCACAGCGAAGGCACGTATTGACATCACGGTAGACGACTGATAACAAAGCGGCGGGCGTGTCCCGCCGCTTTTTGAAAGAGGAAAACGTAATGCGTATCGAAAGATTGGAACGTCGCCGCGGGCGGCAGTTTGCTATGACGTTGGACGATGGGCGGGAATATACAGTGGATAAGCAGACTATGGAGGAGTCGGTATATACCGTCGGCAGTGAACTCGACGAGAAGGCATTAGAAGCGTTGCTTGTCGCTTCGCAAACCCGTCGCGCAAGGGAATACGCCCTCTATTTGCTCAGCGTGCGGGATTACGGCGAAAAAGAACTCTGTCGCAAACTGCGGGAAAAGGGGTATGCCGCAGAGGCGGCTGCTACCGCGGCGCGTATGAGCGAACTCGGTTTGGTGAACGACGAGGTGTATGCCCGTCGTCTTGCGCGGGATTGCCGTTTGCGCAAACTCTATGCGCGCCGCCGCACGGTGCAGGAGATCATGACCCACGGTATCCTGCGCGAAACGGCGCAATATGCTGTTGAAGCGGTGGACGAAACCGAAAATTTGAACGATTTGCAACAAGCACTTGCTTTACTGGAAAAAAAGAGGTATACTATATCTGCTACCCCTGCCGAACGGCAGAAAGGCACGGCACTGTTGATGCGTTACGGCTATGACAGCGGTACGGTGCGGGAGGCGTGGCGCGCTCTTGGCAACAGCGCCGAGGACGATTACATAGAGTTTGAGGAGTAAGTGCTTATGTCGGTCAAGGTGGGCATGGCATCGCTCGGATGTCCCAAGAATCAAATGGATGCCGAACTGATGCTTGCGAAACTGGAAAAAGCGGGATTTCGCATTACGGCAGACAGTGGACTGGCGGATGTGGTCATTGTCAATACCTGTGGGTTTATTGAAGATGCCAAACGCGAGTCGATCGAACATATTCTGGAGTTTGCTGCGCTCAAAAACGAGGGGCGCGTAAAGAAGATCATTGTGACGGGGTGTATGGCGGAGCGCTATCGCGAAGAAGTGGCGCGCGAATTGCCCGAATGCGATGCGGTTATCGGTCTCGGTGCTAACCGCGATATCGTAGAGGTGGTACGCGAGGTGACCGCCGGCGGTATGGTATGTTCTTTCCCGGATACGTCTTTTTGGGAACTGGACGGCGACCGATTGCAGACAACACCGTCCTTTTTTGCCTATTTGCGCATTGCCGACGGTTGCGACAACCGTTGCACCTATTGTGCTATTCCGCTGATTCGCGGCGGACTGCGCAGCCGTACGGAGGAAGCCATTCTGGCGGAGGCGGAAACGCTTGCCCGAAACGGTGTGAAAGAACTTATTTTGATCGCGCAGGACGTGACCGCGTGGGGGGAAGATCTCTACGGTGAGCCGCGGTTGCCGCAACTGTTGCGCGCCTTGTGCCGTGTAGAAGGGCTTCGCTGGATCCGCCTGCTCTATTGCTATCCCGAGCACATTACCGACGAGTTGCTCACGGTCATGCGTGAGGAAGAGAAGATCGTTAAGTATCTCGATATGCCGATCCAACACGTAAGCGGGTCGGTGTTGCGTGCCATGAATCGGCGCGGAGATGCCGAGTCGCTGAAAACGCTGGTTTCCCATATCCGCGAAGAGGTGCCGAATATTGTATTGCGCACGACGGTGATGGTGGGGTTCCCCGGCGAGAGCAAAGCCGATTTTGCCGCTTTGTGTGAATTTGTGAAAGAGATGAAGATCGAACGCCTCGGTTGCTTTGCCTATTCTCCCGAGGAGGGAACGCCGGCCGCAACGATGGACGGGCAGATCTCGGATAAGATAAAACAGCGTCGCCGCGATATCGTGATGCAGGAACAGGCGTTGGTGACCGATGTGTATAACGCGGCGCAGGTCGGCCGCACGCTTACCGTGTTGGTGGAAAGTTACGACCGCTATGCGGAATGCTGGTTCGGTCGCAGTGCCGCCGATGCCCCCGATATCGACGGCAAGGTGTTCTTTACCTGCCCTGCGAGCGTGCGCCCGATGGTGGGGGATTTTGTAAAGGTACACATTACCGATACGATGGATTGGGATCTGATGGGAGAGATGGAGATATGAATCTGCCGAATCGTTTGACGTTAGCGCGCATTGTGATGGTGCCGCTGTTTATGATGTTGTTTTTGTGGAACTTTCCGTTTCACTACGTATTGTCGGGGTTGGTGTTCGGTGCGGCGGCGCTGACCGACTTCTTCGACGGTAAGATCGCGCGCGAGCGGAATCTTGTGACCAATTTCGGCAAATTTGTCGATCCGATTGCGGATAAAATGCTGACTACGGCGGCGTTTATCGGTCTGTGTGCTATCGGAAAGATGAGCCCGTGGGCGCTTTTGATCATTATGACGCGGGAGTTTGCCGTGACATCGGTGCGGTTGCTTGCCGCAACCGACGGCAACGTGATCGCCGCCAATTTTTGGGGAAAACTGAAAACAGTGATGCAGTTTGTGGCCATTCTCTTCTCGGTTGCCGCGTTGGAGTTCTCCACTTGGCAGGGGAGTGTGCTTTCGGCGTTTTCTCTTCCGGCGGCGGTGTTTTCCGTGCCGCTTGTCATCGGTGAAGTGTTGGTGTGGGTGTCGGTGGTGTTGACGTTGCTGTCCGGTGTGGAATACGTATGGGCCAACCGTCGGTATTTTGCGGGCGAAAAATAAGAAAATTTTCAAAATAGTACTGGACATTTTACAAAAAATCAGTATACTGATAGTGTAAAGATCAAAATGCGACGATCGGGAGAAGTACCCGTTTGGCGACTCAACAGAGAGAAAATGTCATCGGCTGTAAGCATTTTCGGAGTGGCGGCGGCGAAATGCACCCGTGAGCACGGCATCCGATACCCGTGGGGGGAGGTAGGATGTCGCGGTTGCCCCTCGTTAACGGGGCTGTAAGCGATAAACAGGAGTGGAACCGCGTACGATTGTTGTGCGCCTCTGTTGTGCCGTTCGGTACAACGGAGGCGCTTGTTTTTTGGATTGGAGAGAGCAGTATGTTTGAACGATTTCGGGAGGATGTGGCGGCGATTCGCGAACGCGACCCCGCCGCCGGCTCCACATGGGAAGTCGCGCTGTTATATAACAGTTTTAAAGCAGTGCGCGCCCATCGCCGTGCCAACCGCCTGTTGCGGCACGGTCATCCGTTTTTGGCCCGTTGGGTCTCTCAACGCTGTCTGCGCCGCACCGGCATCGAGATTCACCCCGGAGCTACCATCGGCCGGCGGTTGTTTATCGACCACGGTACCGGTGTGGTCATCGGCGAAACGACCGAGATCGGTGACGATTGCACCATTTACCAGGGTGTGACGCTCGGCGGTACGGGTAAGGATCGCGGCAAACGTCACCCTACCCTCGGCAACAACGTAATGGTGGGGGCGGGGGCGAAAGTGCTTGGTCCCATTCGTATCGGTAACAACGTGCGTATTGCCGCGGGCGCGGTGGTGCTTATGGATATTCCCGACAACTGCACCGCTGTGGGTGTGCCTGCCCGCATTGCCCGTCGCGACGGGCTGAAAGTGCCGGATCTCGATCAGATCCACATTCCCGATCCCGTGTCGCAGGCGCTTTGCCGCATCGACGGCCGTCTCGATCGTATTGAAAAGCAAATCAAGGAGGACTGAACCATGAAATTATACAACACACTGACCCGCGAAAAAGAAGAATTTATTCCGCACGAGGAAGGCCGCGTAAAGATGTATACCTGCGGCCCGACCGTGTATCATTATGCCCACATCGGCAATCTGCGCACCTATATGATGGAGGATGTGCTGGAAAAGTATCTGCGTTATATCGGCTATGACGTGCGCCGCGTGATGAACATCACCGATGTGGGTCACCTTTCGAGCGATGCGGATACGGGGGAAGACAAGATGCTGAAAGGCGCCCGTCGCGAGAAGAAGACGGTGATGGAGATCGCGCAATTCTATACCGACGCGTTCTTTGCCGATTGCGAAAAACTGCACATTCGCCGTCCCGACGTGGTGCAGCCTGCAACGGGTTGCATTGCGGAGTTCATCCATTTGGTGGAGACGTTGCTCGAAAAAGGCGTGGCCTATGAAGCGGGCGGCAACATCTATTTCGACACTTCCTGCCCGAACGAATATTACGTGTTCAACAAGCACGACAGCGAAGATCTCGCCGTCGGTGTGCGCGACGGTGTGGAAGAAGATAACAACAAGCGCAACAAAGCCGACTTTGTGTTGTGGTTCACCAAATCGAAATTTGACGATCAGGAACTGAAATGGGACAGCCCGTGGGGCATCGGATACCCCGGTTGGCACATTGAATGCTCGGGCATCGCTATCAAATATTTGGGCGAATATCTCGATCTGCATTGCGGCGGTGTGGACAACATCTTCCCGCACCATACCAACGAGATCGCACAGAGCGAAGCGTATCTCGGTCACGCCTGGTGCCGCCATTGGTTCCATGTGTTACACCTCAATACGACGGGCGGCAAAATGAGCAAGTCGAAGGGGGAATTCTTGACGGTTTCGTTACTCGAGGAAAAAGGGTATGACCCGTTGGCCTATCGGTTCTTCTGTCTGCAATCTCATTACCGCAAGTCGCTTACTTTTTCGTGGGAAGGCTTAGATAACGCGGCCAAAGCATATACGCAATTGAAAAAGAAGATCGCCAATCTCAAACCGCAGGACGGCGAAGAGATCGAAACGGGTGCGGAGACCTATCGCGCCGCCTTCCGCGAGGCGATGGATAATGATCTGAACACGTCGCTGGCGGTCACGACGATATACGACGTGCTGAAAGCGCCGCTGAACGCAACCACCAAACTGGCGTTGCTCAAAGAGTTTGACGAGGTGCTCTCGCTTGGGTTGACCGAGACGGAAGAAGCCGCCGCCACCTCGCCCGAAGATGCCGAGATCGACGCTTTGGTCGCAAAGCGCACGGCGGCACGCGCGGCGAAAGACTGGGCGGAATCCGACCGTATCCGTGATCTTTTGAAAGAGCGCGGCATTGTGATCGAAGATACCAAAGAAGGTGCCAAGTGGCATCGCGTGTGAGGTGAAAAGCATGCATTGCAACATTATCAGTGTCACGCTGAATCCGTCCATCGATGTGACGTTGTGGACCGACGGCATGGATCGTGATGCCACCAACCGTGTGTTGGAAGAGACACGCGAAGCGGGCGGTAAGGGGATCAATGTCTCCCGCGTGGTGCAGACGTTTGGTATGCCGAACCTTTGTCTTTCGGTGGTGGGCGAAGATAACAGCGACGAGTTTGCAGGGTATTTGGAAGAGGAGAGTATTCATTACGAACTCTTAAAAGTACAGGGCGCGGTGCGTGAAAACCTCACCCTCCGTCACGCCGATTGCACGATGAAGATCAACCGCAAAGGCCCGTTTTTGTCGGTGGTGATGATCGGCGCACTGATGGCGCTGATCCAAAGCCGCATGAACGAGGGGGACATCGTAATGTTCGGCGGCTCGTTGCCTGAAAACGTGGCGGTGAGCGATTATGCGGAACTTATCATGGCGGTAAAGCAAGCGGGTGCGCGCGTGGTGATCGACAGCGATCTGTTCACTCTCGAAGATTATCGCCGCATTTCCCCGTGGCTTATCAAACCGAACATTCACGAGTTGCGGCGGATTCTGCCGGTGGATGACGATTCGGATGAAGCGGTGCTCCGCGCCGCCCGTCGTGTGCAACAGGCAGGGGTCGAAAATGTGTTGGTCTCCCGCGGAGCCGACGGTATTTTGTGTGTAAACGATCGTTTGGCGGTAAAGGCCACCGCCCCGGAGGTAGAGGCAAAATCTACTGTCGGTGCGGGGGACAGTGCGCTGGCAGGGTTCCTTATCGGCACGGTCAAGGAATATGGTGTGGAAGAATGTGTACGGCTTGCTTCCGCTTGCGGCAGTGCCTGTGTAATGCAAGACGGAACGGCGCTGGCCACGCGGGATCTGGCGTTCGGTTTGCTCGATCGTATCGTTGTGGAGCGATTGCCGTTCCCGCAGGAGGCGGCTCTGTGAAGATCACAAAATGTGTAAAAGCGGTGGGGTATGCACTGCTGGCGGTGTGTCTAACGGCACTGGCCGTGTGGACAGTTGCGCCGCTGCATAATTCGGTGGATTACGTGACAGCCTATTGGCGGTCGGATATTTTGCTGTTTCTTACCGCTTGCAGTGTGCTCGGTATCGGCGTTTACTCTTTTGTGGGGTATACTCGCCGTCATCCGATCCATCGCGTTGACAGTTGGTTTTTTATGACCGTGGGTGCGATCCTGTTGGTATTTACGGTTGTTGTGATCTGTCGTTTCGGCGGTATAACGGAAGAGTATTTTAACGCCGCCGCCAACGCCGCACTCAATTTGAACGTCGGGGCGGCAAGCGTGCTTCCGCTGCCGTTTTTGGTGCGCGGGTGGATCCTTGCGTGTACCGCCCGTTTCACGCGGCGGGAACGCACGGTCTCGTGCGTGGCCATGGCGGTGGCAACGGCGGTGTATGCGGCAACGGTCGTCGGCGGGCAACTGATGTTTACGGTGGCACCGCCGTCGGAGTAAGTGTTGAGATCGGAAAGGAGAATATGTTATGGCAATGGTATGGACAGCCGCCGATATGGCGGAAAACTTAGAGAAAGGCGGCGCCTTGTTGGTGGATTTTTACGCCGACTGGTGTATGCCCTGCAAAATGATGGCACCTGTGCTGGACAAAGTGGCGGAGGCTTTCAAGGGGCGTCTCACAGTGGCGAAGATCAATGTGGACGACGAACAGGAACTCGCGGTGAAATACGGCATTCAGAGTATTCCCGCCCTTCTGTTATTCAAAGACGGCGAAGTGGCAAAGGAGTTTATCGGCGTGCGCCCGTTCGACGAACTCTCTGCGGCACTGGAAGCCGCACTGTAAAAGAGTAAATATCCACCGGCTATGCCGGTGGATATTTACTTTTACAGGACACCACCGCTTCCCCCTTGCGTATGGCCTCGACCGTAATAAACGACAATTCGCTGACGCGAATACCTGTTCCGCAGATCGTCTGTAGAATCAGGTTTAATCGCTCGTTGCCCTTTCTCTTTGCGGTATCCACCAGGCGACAATACTCCGCTTTGGTCAATTCCTTCTCCGCGGAACAAAATGCCTTCTTTTGTACCTTGAACTGTTTGACGCAACAATCCTCCCAACCTACAAACCGCAGAAAAGCATTCACCGCCGCCAGCATAGAGTTAGCGCTCGTTACGGTGTATCGAGAGGAAAGGGACGCTTTATACCGTACGGTCAGTGACTTGTCGATCGTTTTGTCTGCCGCAAAGCGGGCGAAAGCCGCGACATCCCGTCGGTATTTTTCCTGTGTAGCCGGACTTTTTTCTTCGCTTTGCAAATAACGCCGAAAGGCTTGTAATTGCCGTGTCGTGATGCTTCGTTTCATATCGACACCTCCCGTGTACAGTATACCCCTGATGCACCAATTCTTTCTGTGTACATAGTATGGAATACGCGGCGAGGGAGGGCGAGGCGGGATCGCCGTGTGAAAGGGGCGTAGCGAATGGCAGAAACGATCGGAACGGTAGCGGTGTTACTTTTGGCGGTGTACGGTTTGATGGAGGGGATACGCCGACTTACGACACTCCTTTTGTATCCGCCGTGCGGTGAGCGGGGGATGTGTGTGTTGTGGTTCACGGGACATCGCGAGGATGCGGAGTTCACCGTGCGTTGCGCGGCGGCGCGTTGCCGCGGGCGTATGCCGCTGTGTGCGGTGGAGATGGATACCGACGAAGAGACACACACGATACTGGAAAGGACCTGTCGCACGGTACGCGGCGTCGAACTCTTCACACCGACGACATTTTGTGAGCGATTTTTTTGAAAAACCGCAAAAATTCCGTTTACAACAGACCAAAACGGTGGTATAATAAAAGGGCGAATATATGTTCTTTGAGGTAGGATCGTATGGACGAACAACACGGGCGCACAATGGAAGGGACCGTGGCGCGGGTCGTGTTTCGTAACGACCAAAACGGATGGACGGTGCTGGATGTCAGCGCCGCCGGCGGTCTACATAAAGTCGTGGGCGTGATGCCCGACGTACAGACGGGTGAGTCGATAAAACTGCAGGGCGAATGGGTGGATCACCCGCAATTCGGCGTGCAGTTTCGTGTCGATAGCTATGAGCACTCCCTGCCGCGAGATGCGGACGGGGTGCTTCGCTATTTGTCTTCGGGTGCGATCAAAGGGGTCGGTGTTGCCACAGCGGCCGCTATTGTGAAAAAGTTCGGGGACGACACCATGCGCGTGTTGGAGCAGGAGCCGATGCGGCTGAAAGAAATACGCGGAATCACTGCCGCGCGTGCCGCGACCATCGGCAAGGAATTTGCCGCCCAGTTTGGTTTGCGCGAAGTGATATTGGCCTTTTCGGATTATGGACTAACCGCTAACGAAGCCATGCGCTGTTGGAAAAAATGGGGGCGTATGACAGTGGATACCATACGCGAAAATCCATATAATTTGTGTGAATCTTCGTTGTATATCGGTTTCGAGCGTGCCAACGAGATCGCTGCACGTATGGATATCGCCGCGGAGGACCCCCGCCGAGTGGAGGCGGGCGTTCTATATGTGCTTCGCCACAACAGCGGAAACGGACACACCTGCTTGCCGTTTGAAAAAACGGTCACCGTTTCGGCGTCCCTGCTCGGTGTGGAGGAGGAATACGTGCGGGAGGCGGTGGAATGTCTTACGGCACGGGCGCAACTGAAAGAAGAGAGGATCGGTGATCAGCGGTTTTTGTTTTTGCCGCATTATCACCGTGCAGAGCGCTATATTGCCGCACGTATGCGCTTGATGTCCACCTTCCCGCAGGAGACCGACAGCGATGTGGATACCCGCATCGACCGCTTGGAAAAGCGATACGGTATACGGTATGAAACCAAACAACGCGTGGCCATTCGTCACGCCATTTCCCGCGGATCACTGATCCTGACGGGCGGGCCGGGCACGGGTAAGACGACCGTGTTGAAAGCGATCATAACGTTGCTCGAGCAGATGGGGCATACGGTGGCGGTGGCGGCGCCGACGGGACGCGCCGCCAAACGCATCGGCGAGCTCACGGGGCGGGATGCCAAGACTTTGCACCGTTTGTTGGAAGTGCAGTGGACGGACGACGATGAACCCGTGTTTTCCCGCAATGAAAAGGATCCGCTGGACGTGGAGGCACTGGTCATCGACGAGTTGTCGATGGTGGATGTGCCGTTGTTTGAAAGCACCTTGCGTGCCCTGAAAAGCGGATGTCGCCTGGTGTTGGTGGGCGATACCGACCAGTTGCCTGCGGTGGGGGCGGGGTGCGTGTTACAGGATCTGATAGCAAGCGATGTGTTGCCGGTCGTACAACTGACCGAGGTGTTTCGCCAGGCGATGGAAAGCCGCATTGTGCAAAACGCACACCGCATTGTGAAAGGGCAGATGCCCGCTTTGGGCGAGCGGGAGGGCGATTTCTTCTTTCTTTCGCGTCCCACGGCGGTGGATTCGGTAGAAACCGTGTTGGATCTGTGTGCTCGCCGCTTGCCGATGAAATACAATTACACTATTTGGGATAATATACAGATCTTGTGTCCCGGGCGTAAGGGCGCGCTCGGTACGCGGGAACTCAATGCCCATCTGCAAGCACTGCTCAATCCCGCCGCCGACGATAAGCGCGAGATCGTGATCGAAGGGGTCACCCTGCGCGAGGGAGATAAGGTGATGCAGGTCAAAAACAACTACGATATTCCCTGGACACGAGACGACGGCGAAATGGCCACCGGCGTGTTCAACGGGGATATCGGTCGGTTGATTTCCGTAGATACCGCCGAAGGGACGCTTACGGTGCGATATGACGACCGCGAGGCACTCTATAATCGTAAGGACGCCGCCGATCTGGAACCGGCTTATGCCGTAACGGTACACAAAAGTCAAGGCAGTGAATTCGATGCCGTGGTGATGCCTGTGTTTTCGAGTGTGCCGCAACTGACCTATCGCAATCTTTTGTATACGGCGGTGACCCGCGCTAAATCGTTGCTGATCCTGGTCGGCAGTGCCGAAACGGTGCACCGTATGGTGGAAAACGACCGCAAAACGTTGCGCTATACCGGCTTGCGACATTTCCTTTCACATACGGAGGTAGCCGTGCCGTGGGCGTGACATTCAAACGACGGCTGATTGCCGTTTTCTTTCCCGAACGTTGTGCCGCTTGCGGCGAGGTCGTTGCGGTAGGGGAAGGGGTGTGTCCCGATTGCGGCGATACGATGCCGCGCATCGGTGTGCCCGTATGCCCCTTGTGTGGGCACGAAAAGGAGTGGTGCCGTTGTCGACAGCGCCGTCGCCATTACGAACGGGTGGTGGCGCCGTGGTATTACGACGGCAAGGCGGCCGAGGCGGTCTTGCGTATGAAGCGGCGCGGCGACCCTGTGGCTGTCGCGTATATGGCCGAGGAATTGGCGGATACGGTGCGGCAATACTATGAAGAGATCACGTTTGACGGCGTGGTGTTTGTGCCGTCCACCCGCCGCGAAAAGCGAAGGCGCGGGTATAACCCCGGTGAATTGGTGGCTCGCGCCACAGCGGCGTTGTTGGGATTGCCGATATTACCGTGTCTTACCAAGTTGATAGATACCCCGCCGCAGAAGACTCTTCCGGCCGAACGGCGTTCGGGAAACCTGCTCGGTGTGTTTGATGTCGTCGGTGCGGTAGAAGGCAAGACACTGTTGCTGATCGACGATGTGGTGACAACGGGTTCAACGTTGGATGAATGCGCTAAAATGCTGAAAATACACGGAGCCGAGGCGGTGTATGCCGCAACGGTTACCTCAACGCGAAAAGAAAAGGAGTGAAACAGACATGGCGATGGGACTCGGGATCGATATGGGTACGGCGCAGGTGACGATCGCCACCTCGGCGGGCGAGGTCGTGTTGTGTGAACCGTCGGTCATTGCCGTCAGCCGCGCAAACGGGCGGGTGCTCGCTTGCGGTGCCAAGGCACACGCCATGCTCGGGCGTAATCCCGAATCGGTCGTTGTGGTCCGTCCCATTCGTAAAGGTGTCATTTCGGATTACGGCTATGCCGAAACGATGCTCCGTCACTTCGTTCGTCGTGTGTGCAGTTATAAGGTGATCAAACCGAATACGGCGGTGACACAACCGTCTGCCGTAACCGAGGTGGAAGAACGCTCCCTCGTCGAGGCGGTGTCGGCCGCGGGTGTGCGTCGTGTCATGTTGATGGAAAAAGCCGTGGCGGCACTCATTGGCACAGGCACCGATATCACCACCCCCGAAGGACGCATGGTGGTGGATATGGGGGCGGGTACGACCGATGTGGCGGTGGTTTCTCTGTCGGGTGTGGCGGCGTCTCATTCGTTGCGTGTCGGCGGCGATGATTTGGATGAGGCGATCGTGCGCTATGTGCGCGGAAAATACAACCACGTTATCGGGCTTTCCACTGCCGAACAGCTAAAACGGGAGATCGGCTGTGTGTTGCCGACGGCCGATGACGAATGGCGCGAGGTAAAAGGCCGTGCAGCCTATACAGGTCTGCCGGCGGTCGTGCGGGTTACGGCGGGGGACATACGCCGTGCGATCGAAGAGCCGATCGGCCGTATGCTCTTTGCCATCGCCCGCACAATGGAAGAGACGTTGCCCGATCTGGCAGGCGACGTGTTGCGTGAGGGAATGCTGCTTGTCGGCGGAACAGCGTTGCTCGGCGGTCTTCCCACACGCATTACCGCGGAAACCGGTATTCCGTGCCGTGTGGCGGAAAAGCCGATGGAATGCGGTGCGAAGGGGGCGTATATTGCGCTTACCAATCCGAAAAAGCTATCAAACAGTGTATACAATGTCAGTCAATTTGACCGACCGGATGAATTATGGAGGTGACCGAAATGAAGGTGCGTGAAAAACTGCAGTTGGATTATGAAGGGTTGGTCGAACACGGCCCTATTACCATTGCGGTGTTCGGCGACAGCGTTACTCATGGCGCGGTGGCCGAAGGAGAAATCAATTATGAAACGGTATATTGGAACCGTTTGCGGCAAAAACTGAATGCGGTGCGGGATTACGTTCCCGTAAATATGATCAACGCGGGAATCGGCGGTATCACGGCGGAAGCGTCGCTTGCACGAATGGACGCGCAGGTGTTTCAACACGAGCCGGATCTGTTGATCGTTTGTTTTGGGTTGAACGATGTGAACGGCGAACTGGATACGTATCTTTCCGCGCTGAGAGAGATCTTCCGCCGAGCGACGGCACGCGGTATCGATACGGTGTTTATGACTCCGAATATGCTCAATACCTACGTAGCGGAAGATACGCCGAAACAGCATTGGAATTATGCGCATATCACGGCCGAAGTGCAAAACAGCGGGCGAATGGATCGCTATATGACCGCCGCGGTGGCGCTGGCGCAGGAAATGGGTATTACGGTGTGCGATTGTTATGCCGCGTGGAAACGAATGGCCGAAACGGAAGATACCACCATGATGCTTGCCAACCGTATCAACCATCCCACCCGCGAGATGCACGAGTTGTTTGCACAAATGTTGTTTGACACGATAGTCGGTCATATGGAAGCGGCGTCGTCTGAAAGCACGATGTACCGCGCAGAGTAATACGAAGATAGGGGACTTGTTATGAAGGTCGCATTTTTTGATGCCAAACCGTATGATAAACCGTCGTTTGAGGCGTACGGTGAACAGGCAGGGATCCGTTTTAAATTTTTTGAAACCAAACTGACCGAAGACACCGTGGCGTTGGCACACGGGTGTGAAGGAATCTGTGTTTTCGTGAACGATGAAGTGTCTGCCCCGGTGATCGATCGTTTGTTGGAAGCGGGGTGCCGTTTCATCGCGTTGCGCTGCGCGGGATATAACAATGTCGATCTCGCCTATTTGAACGGGCGCATTCCGGTGTTTCACGTACCCGCCTATTCTCCGCACTCGGTAGCGGAACATGCGATGGCGATGTTGCTCACGTCCATTCGTCGCATCCACAAGGCCTATATCCGTACTCGTGATTTCAACTTCAGTTTGAACGGTATGACCGGCTTTGATCTCCACGGAAAAACTGTCGGTGTGGTCGGCACGGGCAAGATCGGACGGTGTTTTATCGATATCTGCCGCGGTTTCGGTATGCGGGTATTGGCATACGATAAGTATCCGGTTGCCATCGAAGGGGTGGAATACGTAGATACCGACACGCTGTTTCGGGAAAGTGACGTGATCTCGCTCCACTGTCCGCTGACGAAAGAAACCTATCACATGATCGACGAGGCGGCCATTCAGAAGATGAAGCGCCGTGCGATGCTTATCAACACTTCCCGCGGTGCACTCATTGATGCGGCGGCGTTGCTTGCGGCGATCAAAGAGCGTCGTATCGGTGGTGCCTGCCTTGACGTATATGAAGAAGAATCGGAATTTTTCTTTGAAGATTTTTCCAATCATATCGTGGAAGACGATGTGCTTACCCGTCTGATTTCGATGCCAAACGTCATTGTAACCTCTCACCAGGCGTTTCTCACCGAAGAGGCGCTCGACAACATTGCCGAGACCACGGTGCGGAACATTCTCGCTTTCGAAGACGGTACGCCGCAAAATGTGGTGAATAAAGCATGAAAATAAACTATCAGGCGAAGACCGACGCCGTCATTGCGGCGCACACAGCGGCGGGAGAGACGCCTTCACTGTTGCTTCACAGTTGTTGTGCACCGTGCAGCAGTTATGTGTTGGAGTATTTATCCAAACATTTTGCCGTGACGGTGCTCTATTACAACCCAAATATCTATCCCGATGAAGAATACGCTCATCGGGTGCGGGAACAAGAGGCGTTTATCCGCCGTTTTCCCGCTGAAAATCCCATTCGTTTTGTGGAGGGTGCGTTTGACAAAGAGCGGTTTTACGAAACGGTGAAAGGTCTTGAAGCGGAACCCGAAGGGGGCGAGCGCTGTTTTCGGTGTTACGAACTTCGACTGCGCGAAGCGGCGGAATACGCACGGACGATGGGGGCGGACTATTTTTGTACCACCCTTTCCATCAGTCCGCTGAAAAATGCGGAAAAACTGAACGAGATCGGGGAGCGGTTGGCGGCGGAATATGGGGTGCGGTATCTGCCGTCGGATTTTAAAAAGAAGAACGGCTACAAACGCTCGGTCGAATTGTCGCGGGAGTACGGCATGTATCGGCAGGATTACTGCGGATGCGTCTTTTCGAGGAGAGAGTGTGATGAACCATAATTTTAAGGGCGTATGGATCACCGATGAAGAATTTTGCGGCTCCGTCTCTGCGCGACGTGTTCCACCGTCAACTGGATTTTCGTAAACTGCCGTGTGACGAGCACCGTAACCGCCATGTTCTGTTTCGCAAAACCTTTCGGTGCGACGCGTCGCAGGGTGCCGTCTTGTTTATGGCGGATGTAGATCTGAATGAAATATGGTAACAGGGGCGGTGAAAACCGCCCTTTGTTTATGGTATATTTTCTCACGCGCCCACATACGATGGTACAAACATACTTTGGGAAAGCGGAGGAATCGGGGATGAACAATACCGAAATTTACAGGGATATCGCGACACGTACGGGCGGCAGTGTATATGTGGGGTGTGTCGGCCCCGTGCGTACCGGCAAATCCACCTTTATCAAACGGTTTATGGATACGTTGGTGTTGCCGCACATTGCCGATGAACACAAGCGTGAGCGGGCAACCGACGAACTGCCGCAATCGGCCGCGGGGCGCACCATTATGACCACCGAGCCGAAATTTATTCCCGAGGAGGCGGTGGGCATCACGTTGGATGGTGATGCCGCTTTGTCGGTACGAATGATCGACTGCGTGGGGTATGTGGTACCGTCGGCGAAAGGGTATATCGAAGATAATGCACCGCGTATGGTGAAGACGCCGTGGTTTGACGAGGAGATCCCTTTTAATATGGCGGCGGAACTCGGTACGCAAAAAGTGATAAGTGAGCACTCTACCATCGGTCTGGTCATTACCACCGACGGCAGTATTACCGATATCCCGCGGGAGGAATATGCCGAAGCGGAAGCGCGGGTGATACGTGAGTTGCAGGAACTTCAAAAGCCGTTTGCGGTGTTGCTCAACTCGACCCATCCGCATAACGCGGAAACCGAAGCGCTATGCCGCGAGCTGAGCGAACGATACGGTGTGCCGATCTGTGCGGTGGACTGTATGCATATGACCGAAGAGGAATTGGCACACGTGTTGGAAACCGTGTTGCTTGCTTTTCCCGTGCGGGAGATCGGGGTGGAGCTTCCACGCTGGCTGACCGCCTTGCCCGCGGCGCATCCGGTTCGGCGGGCGCTGTTCGACCGTGCACGCACAGCCGCGGGTAACCTCCGCTGCTTGCGAGATCTGCCGTTGCTTACCGAGGCGTTGGCCGAAAGTGAATATGTGGAATATGCGCACGTTGCGGCACGCGCACTCGGCGAAGGGGCCGCTACGGTGACGGCGGCAGTAAAACCCGAGTTGTTCTATCGCGTCCTCGGTGAGGTGACGGGGATTCATGTGGCAGACGAAGCGGCGCTGATGACCACCATGCGTGAGTTGGCGGCCGTAAAAGAGCGTTTCGACAAATTCCGCGGTGCGCTCGAAGCTGTGGAGGCGACAGGCTATGGCATTGTGATGCCCGATATGACGGAAATGACGTTGGAGGAGCCGGAAATTATTCGGCAAAGCGGGCGATACGGGGTGCGTCTGCGCGCCTCCGCACCGTCGATCCACTTAATGAGAGCGGATATTCATACGGAGGTATCGCCCATTGTCGGTTCGGAAAAGCAGTCGGAAGAACTGGTGAGTTATCTTCTGCGCGAATTTGAAGAAGACCCCTCGCGCATTTGGGATTCCAATATCTTCGGCACATCACTCTACGGCCTTGTAAACGAAGGGTTGCACAATAAATTGGCGCGTATGCCCGATGATGCCCGCCAAAAAATGAAAGAGACGGTAGAGCGTATTATCAATGAAGGATGCAGTGGATTGATATGCATCTTGGTGTGAAGAAACGCGAGGAGAAGAAGGAAAAGGGGCGCCTGCGCTTGGCGTCGGGCGTCGGGTTGCTCGCCGTACAGAGCGTGTCGTGTGCGGTGGTGATACTCGCTGTGTTGATCGTGCGGCTGGTGAGCGGCAATCTGTTTGCAGTGCTTGCCGACTATTTCCGCGAGGCCATGCAGGAGAATACCCTTGCCACCGCGATCCACGCATTGTGGGAAGAGAAACTCTCCTTCGAGGAAACGGATGTTCAGTAAAGTATACGGCGGCACCCGTTGGAGCGTTCGGGTGCCGTTTTTACTGCTTTTGACGTTGCTCTTGACGGTGGATAAAAGCGGGACGGCACTGCTTTGTCTGCTTGCGTCGTTTTTACATGAAGGCGGACATATTGCCGCTTTGCTGATGATGGGGCGTCCGCCGAAAGAGGTGGCGATAGGAGCGTGCGGTATTCGTTTGGTGCCCCATCCGTATCCGTTGAACGCGAAGCGCCAAGCGACGGTGTTGTTGGCGGGACCGCTTGTCAATCTTGTGCTGGCGGGTATCCTTGCGGTGCTGCGATGTGCTCCCACAGCGGTAACGGCACACGCGGTGCTCGGTATATTCAATCTGTTGCCGATCGAAGCACTCGACGGTGGCCAGGTGCTCGGTTGTTTTTTGCCGCTACGGGCGGTACGATGGGTGTCGGTCGCGGTGTTGTTGCCGTTGGCGACACTGGGGTTTTGTCTGCTTTTGCAATACGGGAATCCCTCGCTTTTGTCGGTCTGTATCTATTTGGTCGCACGTTTATTCTCACACGAGCGGATTTGACTTGAAAAAATGTGACATCTGTGGTAAGATGTCAAAAGATGTGAAAAAGCGAGGAACAATGTATGACTTATCAATTGGACGATATCTTGCTGCGGGTACAAAAACCGGGGCGGTATGCGGGCGGCGAGTTGAACAGTGTGGTGAAAGACCCGGCCAACATTGCGGTGCGGTTTGCCTTCTGTTTTCCCGATCTGTATGAGGTGGGCATGTCCCACTTAGGTATGAAGATACTGTACAGCCAGTTTAACAGCGTGGATGACGTGTGGTGTGAGCGGGTGTTTGCACCCGATCTCGATATGGAAGCGGAAATGAAGGCGAACGGCGTACGCTTGTTCGGTCTGGAAAGCCGTGACCCTATCGACACGTTTGATTTTATCGGTTTCACGTTGCAATATGAAATGAGCTATCCTGCTCTGTTACATATGTTGGATCTGGCGGGCTTGCCGCTGCGGTCGTCCGAGCGTGACGAGCGTTTTCCGTTGGTAGTGGCGGGTGGCCCGTGTGCCTGTAATCCCGAACCGCTTGCCGATTTTATCGACCTGTTTTTCCTCGGCGAAGGGGAAGAGGTGGATCTCGAAGTGATCGACCTTTATCGTCAGATGAAACAGGACGGCACCTATAACAAAGCAGCATTTTTGAAAGCGGCGGCACAGATCGAGGGGGTATATGTTCCCGCGCTCTACGACGTGACCTATAACGCGGACGGCACGGTTGCCGCCGTAACGCCGCAGGAGGGTGTGCCCGCCCGCGTGAAAAAACGTATCATCGACGATCTGGATACGGTGTTTTATCCCACGTCGTTCGTCGTGCCGTACATCGATATCGTACACGACCGTGCAGTGAGCGAGATCTTCCGCGGCTGTATTCGCGGTTGCCGCTTTTGTCAGGCGGGGTTTATCTACCGTCCCGTGCGCGAAAAGTCCCCCGAGACCATCGATCGCCAAAGCCATGCGTTGTGTGAATCGACAGGGTACGAAGAGTTTTCGCTGTCCTCGCTTTCGACAAGCGATTACACCCGGTTGGAAGAACTGCTCGAACGGTTGCTGACATGGACCGAAAAGGAACAGACCAATATCAGTTTGCCATCCCTTCGTGTGGACGGCTTTTCGGAAGAACTTGCCAACAAACTGAATGTGCTTCGCCGCAGCGGACTGACCTTTGCCCCCGAAGCGGGTACGCAGCGTCTGCGCGATGTCATCAACAAAAACCTCACCGAAGAAGAGATTCTCACTACGGCCGGCAAAGCGTTCAGCGGCGGTTGGACATCGGTGAAACTCTATTTTATGAACGGTTTGCCCTGCGAGCGGGATGAGGATATCGTCGGTATTGCCGAACTCGCGCAAAAAGTGGTGGAGACCTATTTTGCCACGCCGAACCGTACTCGCGGTAAAAACGGAGTGAATGTGTCGGTCAGCGTATCCTGTTTTGTTCCGAAACCGCACACCCCTTTCCAGTGGGAACCGCAGGATACGATGGAAGAACTCGAACGCAAACAGCGGTTGCTTGTGGAAAGTGTACACAGCAAGAAGATATCGCTCAGTTGGCACGATGCACAGGTAAGCTTCCTCGAAGCGGTACTTGCCCGCGGCGACCGCCGTTTGGGTGCGGCGTTGGAAGAGGGCTTCCGTCGCGGATTTAATCTGGATTCGTGGTCGGAGCATTTCAGCCTGGAAGGCTGGCTGTCGGTATTGGCGGATTGCGGACTTGATCCCGCGTTTTACGCCAACCGCCGCCGCGAGTACGACGAGATATTGCCGTGGGATCACTTGGACTACGGGGTAACCAAATCTTTCCTGATGAGGGAAAACGAACAGGCCAAAGCGGCGGCGACTACGCCGCATTGCCGCGAAAAATGTGCGGGTTGCGGGGCGGCCTGTTGGAAACAGGGGGTGTGTGTCGATGGACGATAACGGTTGGATTCGGACACCGTCCGGTGTGACCTTTCGGGTGATCCGCCTGCGGTTTTCCAAAACAGGGCGCGCTAAGTTCATCTCCCACCTCGATTTGAACCGCACCATGACGCGTGCGCTGCGTCGTGCCAAACTCCCGATCTGGTATACCGAAGGGTTCAACAAACACCCGTACCTCACGTTTGCTTCGCCCTTGTCGCTGGGGTATGAAGGATTGGCGGAATATATGGATATACGCCTTACGGACGATCGCCCGACAGAGGAGGTGCTTGCCGCGTTGAACGCGGCGATGCCCGAAGGTCTTGTGTTTACCCATGCAGCCGAAGCGGTGTGTAAACCGGCCGACTTGGCGGCGGCTGTCTGGCAGGTGACGGTGGCGTGTACCGCCGCGGAGGCGGAAGCGTTTTTAGCGCAACCGTCCATCACGGTGGAAAAGCGCACGAAAAAGAAAACGTTCAAGACGGTAGAGTTGAAACCGTTGCTTAGTGACGTGCAGGTGAAAACCGCGGACGGTCACACCGTGCTGACACTTACCCTGCCGTGTAACAATACCGAAACGGTCAATCCTTCACTGATGTTGATCGCGCTTTCTTCGTTCCTCGGTCGTGAAATATCTTCGCAGGTGCTTCGCCTCGGTTTGCTGGATACCGCGGGGGAGACATATGCATAACAAAAACAGGTCCGTTACTCTGCTTTGGAGTAACGGGCCTGTTTTGCTGTTTACCTGCGAAAATCGAACATATCTTTTGGATTGATGTCCATTATGCGACAAATATCGAAAACCACATCCAGTGAAACGGCACAATCCGCCGTTTCGATGCGACTCATATGTGTGCGGCTGATGTTGATCTTTTCCGCAAGTTGACTTTGGGAAAGCTTCATTTTTTTGCGATAATATGCGATATTCAGTCCCAAACACTGATACAGCGTTTTGTTGTTTTGTTGCATAATATCACCCCTTTACAGTATACCCGTTTCCTTTGTAATGTGCGGCAACGTGCGATGTTGTATTTGACACTTAACACGTTACAAAAGTTGTGCTACAATTCAATACGGGGTTTCACTGCTCACCTTAAGGAGGAAACAGGGGTGGTAGGCAATGTGATACTTGCGGCTGTAAATTTTAAATCTGACGGAGGAAAAGGACATGGCATTATTTGACAAAATTACCAAGACGGCAAGCAATCTCGGAAGCAGTGTAATGAACACGGCAACAAAAGTGGGAGCGGGTGCGGCCGTGGCGGCACAAGAGCAGGCGGAGTTGGTTTCTTTAAAGTCACAGATCAATGTAATTGAGCAGGAATTGACCGCGGCATATGCTCAGATCGGACGTAAGTATGTGAATCATGTGCTTGCAACCGGCGAGATGCCCGGCATTGATGTATCGGACGTTTTGAAATTGATCGATCCCAAGCTTTCTAAGAAACAGGAATTGGAAGCGGAGATCATCAAATTGGAGAAAGAGATCAAAGAAAAGACGGTCCTTCGCGAAAAACAACATGCCGAAGAACTCTATTTGGCAGAAAAAGACAAATTGGATAAAGCGTTGGCGATGGATATTCTTTCACAAGAGGATTACGATGTGAAACTGGCTGTCGCAAGGAAGAAAGTGGACAATTTTGAAGCGATTCGCAAGGTGGAACAACAAGCGGAAATGGGATTGATCACCAAAGAGGAAAAAGAGGCCAAGATTCGCGAATTAAGTGAATAAGCAAACCAAAGAGAGCCGTACCTGCTCCATTGCAGGTACGGCTCTCTTACTGTTTCGGTAGTTTATTTACACAAGCGGTTGACCCGTTCGGTCATACATAAAAGCAACATCGCTTTCACGCCGCGCAACGACACGGCCTGTCGCATGGTGAGCGGTTTTTCCGCGATCGCGTCCTCGTGCTGTGCGGCCGTGCGCCGCCACAGCGGCAACGCAAGAAACAACACCGCCGTTAACACCGCTTGCATAACGGCCACCGCACCGTATCCGCCGCGCCAACCGTGGGGTGTGCCGATTGCTCATCCCATGATATACGGCCCGACGGCGGCGCCGACACCCCAAAAACAGTGGAGCCAACTCATATGGCGGGAGGTGTAGTGGAGGGCTACGTAATTGTTCAGCGCGGCATCCACGCTGCCCGCACCGAGACCGTACGGCACGGCACACACACAGCCAAAGAAACGAAGGGGAGAGCGCGAATCCGAAAAGTGCCACAGCGGTCAGCAATACGCTCACGGCAGTGATAAGGCCGGCTTTAAAACGGCGTGTCAGTCTGTCCGAAAGCAAACTCGACACGATGGTGCCGATCGATATGATGGTGGAAATGATGCCCGCATAGGAAAGCGGTACGGCCAATTCCGCATTCATCAACGGCCACGCTGCACCGAGCAGGCCGTCGGGCAACCCCAAACCGATGAAAGCGAGATAGATCAGTGCCAATAGTAAAGAAACCATAGTGATCTCCTATTCGACCGCGGTCAATTCCCGCACCGTTTTACGGTGCTTGCAGAAGAGACATATCGCATGAATGGCGGCTGTGACGGCCCACGATACGGTATAGGATACATAGAGAGACAACAGACTGTGATACCAAAACGCAAAGACGGTGTAGATGTATACGATACGGATGCCGCACACACCGCCGATTGATACGAGCATCGGCGTCCACGAAGACCCCATGCCGCGCATGGAACCGACCAGCACTTCCATGATACCGCACAGGAAATAGGTGGTGGCGATGATAGACAGACGCTCCGTTCCGCGGGCCAAAATATCGGCATTCGAAACGGAGCCGGTGTTGGCCGAGGCGGAGGTGTACAGTGTGAGCAACGGTTCGCCGCAGACGTAAACAAGTATACCGAGCGCCAGTCCTATAACGGTGACAAGTCCCAAACAGGCGAACAGGACCTTTTTCAAACGAGCGGGTTGTCGGGCGCCGACATTTTGTGCCGTAAAAGCCATACAGGTCTGATACATCGCATTCATCGCCACATAGACGAAACCTTCGATATTACCGGCAGCGGCACTGCCCGCTACAGCGGCGGCGCCGAACGAGTTGATGGAAGATTGTATGATAATATTGGATACACTGAAGATAGACCCTTGCAACCCCGCCGGAATACCGAGACGGAGCATTTCGAGCAGTTTATCCTTATAGATGCGCGTTCGGCGGATATGATAGCGGTATATCCCGTCGGCGCGTGTGAGACAAAGCACGACCAAGGCGGCAGAGATGATCTGTGACACGGTGGTGGCAATGGCTACACCTGCCACACCGAGTTCAAATACGATGACCAACACGAGATTGAGCGCTACGTTGATCAACCCGGAAAACGCCAGGATATACAGCGGTCGCTTGGTGTCTCCCACCGAACGCAGAATGGCGGCGCCGAAGTTGTATACCATCATGGCAGGCATACCGAGAAAGTAGATGCGCAAATACAACGTGGATTGGTCGATGACTTCGGCGGGGGAACCCATCCACTGCAGCGCATACGGTGCGATAACAAGACCGATCAACATTGTGACGATGCCGCTTATGACGCTGATACCCATTGCTGTGTGCACCGATTCGTGGATATCTTTGCGGTTGCCGGCGCCGAACGCCCGTGCGATCGCGACACCGGCACCGACCGATACACCGATGAATACGTTGACGATCAGGTTGACGAGCGGCCCGGTGGAGCCGACAGCCGCCAACGCCGTACCGCCCGTGAATCGTGCGACCACGATCAGGTCGGCGGCGTTATATAACAGCTGCAACAACCCCGAGGCGATCAGCGGCAAAGCATACCATATGATGTTTGGCAATAATGTGCCGTTCAGCATATCTACGGTGCGACGTTTCATTGTGAACCCCTCGCTTTAGCCAGTTCTGCATTTTCTTCATTATACCCTCTTTTTTTGGCAAATGCAACCGTCATTTTTCGGCAAATGCTACAACCTTTTTGCCAAAAAATCCATCCTCTTCTACACTATTTTCGGGTTGACATAAAACGCAGTTTGTGGTATCATAACCCTAATATAAACGTGTTGATTTTCAGCGGAAAGGAAACGGCCATGATGAAGACGTTCAACCTGCAATATCCCGACAAAATGACTGCTTCGGCTTTTGAAGGTGTGGTAGCGGATTTTTTGTCGTTGAACGGCCTCGTCGTTTCCCCCGACGTGGTATTTTTTCCCGGCTTTTGTGATGTGCATGTGCATTTTCGCGAGCCGGGCTTTTCTTATAAAGAGACGATTGCTTCGGGTTCACGTGCGGCGGCACGCGGCGGATATACCGCGGTGTGCACCATGCCGAATTTGGATCCCGTACCCGACAGTGCCGCTCATTTGGCACAGCAGACCGACATCATTCGTCGGGACGCCGCTGTGCGGGTGTATCCGTATGCCGCCATTACAGTGGGGCAGAAAGGGGAGACCTTGTCGGATTTCGAAGCGATGAGCGCCGAAGCCATTGCCTTTTCGGACGACGGGCGCGGTGTGCAAAGCGAATCCATGATGCGTGAGGCAATGCTCCGCGCCAAAGCGCTCGGCAAAATGATCGTCGCCCATTGCGAAGACAATTCTCTTTTGCACGGCGGATACATTCATGCAGGCGACTATGCGGCGGCACACGGCCACCGCGGTATCTGCAGTGAAAGCGAATGGGGCCCCATCGCGCGGGATATGAAACTGGCGAAAGAAACGGGATGCGCTTATCACGTATGTCACATCTCTGCCAAAGAAAGTGTAGAGATCATTCGCCGCGCGAAAGCCGAAGGCGTGGATGTCACCTGTGAGACGGCACCGCATTATCTTGTGATGGATGACGGCGATCTGCAGGAGGACGGGCGCTTTAAAATGAACCCGCCGTTGCGCAGTGCGGCGGATCGTGAAGCCTTGGTGGAAGGTCTGCTCGACGGCACGATCGACATGATCGCGACCGACCACGCGCCGCATTCTGCCGAAGAAAAGGGGAAAGGACTCGCGGGCAGTGCGTTCGGTATTGTCGGTCTCGAGACGGCGTTCCCCGTAATGTATACCCGCCTTGTCAAAACCGGCGTGCTCACCCTCGACCGCTTGACAGAAACGTTGGCGCTGGCTCCGCGGCGACGTTTCGGCATTCCGCTCGGCAACGATTTCACCGTCTGGGATTTGAACACGGAATTTACGGTGGATCCCGCGGCATTCCTGTCGCAGGGGCGTGCGACCCCGTTTGCGGGAGAGCGGCTGTACGGCCAATGTGTGCTCACGGTATGTGACGGCAAAGTAGTGTATTCTAAATAAGTTTTCAGATATTCTTGGGAGGAAAGTAACATGGCAAAACGAACCGACATCAAAAAGATCCTCATCATCGGCTCCGGCCCGATCGTTATCGGTCAGGCGGCGGAGTTTGACTACGCCGGTACACAGGCGTGCCTGGCACTGAAAGAGGAGGGGTACGAGGTCATTCTCTGTAACTCCAACCCGGCCACGATCATGACCGACACCACCATTGCGGACAAGGTGTATATGGAACCGCTCACCCTCGAATACGTGGCGAAGATCCTGCGTTATGAACGTCCCGATGCCATTGTGCCCGGTATCGGCGGTCAGACCGGATTGAACCTTGCCATGCAACTGGAGAAGAAGGGCATCTTGAAGGAATGTGGTGTAGAATTGCTCGGCACCAGCAGCCGCAGTATCGAACGTGCGGAAGACCGCGAGATGTTCAAAGAATTGTGTGAGTCGATCGGTGAACCGACCATTCCTTCCGAGATCACCTATTCGCTTGAAGAGGCCAAAGAGGCGGCGGCGCGTATCGGTTATCCCGTCGTGCTTCGTCCCGCGTTTACTCTCGGCGGTACGGGCGGCGGCTTCGCCTACAATGAAGAGGAATTGATCGACGTCGGTTTGAATGCGTTCAAACTTTCGCCTGTTCATCAGGTGCTGATCGAAAAGAGCGTGAAGGGTTATAAAGAGATCGAGTTTGAAGTGATGCGCGACTCGGCAGATCACGCCATCACCATCTGCGGCATGGAAAATATTGATCCTGTCGGTGTGCACACGGGCGACTCCAACGTGGTAGCGCCGATCCTTACCCTGAACGATCACGATTTGAAGATGCTCAACGACAGCGCCATCAAGATCATCCGTGAACTCGAGATCGAAGGCGGCTGTAACGTGCAGTTTGCACTCAATCCCTATTCCAGCGAATACTATCTTATCGAAGTGAATCCCCGTGTGTCGCGTTCTTCCGCACTGGCCTCCAAGGCGAGCGGCTATCCCATTGCCCGCGTGACAGCGAAGATTGCGGTCGGCATGTTGCTCGAAGAAATCGCGATCGCGAACACCAACGCGGCGTTCGAGCCGCGCCTCGACTATGTGGTGGCCAAACTGCCGCGATTCCCGTTTGATAAATTTGCCAGTGCGCCCAACACGCTCGGTACCCAAATGAAGGCGACGGGCGAAGTGATGGGTATCGGCTCTAACCTGGAAGAATGCTTGCTCAAATCGGTGCGTTCACTCGAGATCGGTGCGTGTCATTTCCACCTGCCGAAGTTCGATGGTATGACCGAAGAGCAGTTGTTCGACTATATCAACGAATTCAAAGACGATACCGTCTTTGCGGTGACCGAACTGCTCCGTCGCGGTGTGACGGTGGAGCGTTTGCATGAATTGACGAAAATCACCCCCTATTTCCTCGAATCTTTCCTGCGTATCGTGAAGATGGAGGAAAAACTTGCGGCGAATAAGGGCAACTTCGATGTCTTGTGTGAAGCGAAGAAGATGGGATTCGGTGACCGTTTCATTGCCAAACTGTGGGATACCACCGAACTGGCTGTCTTCAATCTGCGCAAAGAAAAGAATCTCTTCCCCGTCTATAAGATGGTGGATACCTGCCATACCAACGCATATATCCCGTATTTCTATTCCTCGTATTCCGACGAAAACGCTTCGGTATTGACGGATAAGAAAAAGATCGTGGTGCTCGGTGCCGGCCCCATCCGTATCGGCCAGGGTGTGGAATTCGACTATTCCACCGTGCACGCGGTGACCACCATCAAAAAGTCGGGTTACGAAGCCATTATCATCAACAACAACCCCCAAACGGTGACTACCGACTATACCACGGCGGACAAGCTGTATTTCGAACCGCTTACCACCGAAGATGTGATGAACATTCTCGAATTCGAGAAACCCGAAGGTGTTATTGCTTCGCTCGGCGGTCAGACGGCGATCAACCTTGCACAGCCGTTGATGGAGCGCGGTGTGAAACTGATTGGTACCGACTGCGCCGCGATCGAGCGTGCGGAAAACCGTGACAGCTTCGAAAAGGTGCTCGAAGAACTCGGCATTCCCCAACCGCAGGGGCGTGCCGTCACCAAGATCGAAGACGGTATCGAAGCGGCAAAGACCATCGGCTATCCCGTGTTGGTTCGTCCGAGTTTCGTGCTCGGCGGCCGCGCCATGCAGATCGTGGCGAACGAAGAGCAGTTGCGTCACTATCTGAAGACGGCGGTGGAAATTGACGAAGACAAGCCGGTGTTGGTCGATAAGTATATCCAAGGTAAAGAAGTGGAGATCGACGCCATCTGCGACGGCCGTGATGTGTTTGTTCCCGGCATTATGGAACTGGTTGAGCGTACGGGCATCCACTCGGGCGACTCCATCAGCGTGTATCCTACCTTCAGCATTTCAGACAAGGTAAAAGGCACCATCCTGCAGTATGCTATCAAACTCGGTCTCGGCATCGGCATTGTCGGCCTTTATAACATCCAGTTTATCGTGGATAAGAACGACGATGTGTATATCATCGAAGTGAACCCCCGTTCCTCGCGCACGGTGCCGTTCCTCTCGAAGGCGACGGGCTACAGTTTGGCGGATATCGCAACCGAAGTCATTCTCGGCAAGAGCCTTAAAGAGCAGGGGATCTTCGATATTTATCCGAAGGAAAAGGATCGTTGGTATGTGAAGGTGCCGGTGTTCTCCTTTAACAAGATCCGCGGTCTCGATGCGTATCTCTCGCCCGAAATGAAATCTACCGGTGAAGCCATCGGTTACGACGATAAGTTGAATCGCGCGCTCTATAAGGCGTTGCAGGCATCGGGTATGCGTGTACAGAACTACGGCACCGTGTTTGCAACCATTGCGGACAAAGATAAGGAAGAAGCCTTGCCGTTGATCCGCCGTTTCTACAACCTCGGTTTCAGCATTCAGGCAACAAGCGGCACGGCGGAATTTTTGAAGAAGAACGGGATTCGCACCCACACATTGCAAAAGATCGGCGACGGCAGCGAGGAGATTCCCGAGGCGATCCGTCAGGGGCACATTGCCTATGTGATCAACACCCGCGACATCGGCTCGGCCGGTCAGGCGAGTGACGGCTATGAGATCCGCCGTTTGGCGACCGATAACAACGTAACCATCTTTACCGCGTTGGATACGGTACGCGTGTTGCTCGATGTGCTTGAGGAGACCACCCTTACCATCTCGACGATCGACGCATAAGAGGAAACTATGAAACAGAGTATTTTTACAATTGTTGAAAACACCCCTCTCACCGCAACGGTGTTCCGTATGCGCCTTCGCGGCGACACGTCGGACATCACGGCGGCGGGGCAGTTTGTGAATGTGCAGTTGCAGGGGAAATACCTGCGTCGCCCCATTTCGGTGTGCGATTGCGAAGGTGACGTGCTCACGCTGGTCTACAAAGTGGTTGGACACGGCACCGCGCAAATGCGGGATATGCAACCGGGCGAGACGCTGGATGTGTTGACAGGTCTCGGCAACGGCTATGATCTTACCGCTGCGGGTGACCGCCCGTTGTTGCTCGGCGGCGGTGTCGGCGTGCCGCCTCTCTATCTTTTGGCGCGCCGCTTGATCGCCGAAGGCAAGAAGGTTACGGTCATTCTCGGTTTTAACACGGCAAGCGAAGTGTTTTACGAAGAAGAATTCAAAGCGCTCGGCGCCGATGTCATCGTTGCGACGGCCGACGGCAGTGGCGGTGTCAAGGGCTTTGTGACCGACGGTATGGCCGGTGTGGAGTATACCCACTTTTACACCTGCGGTCCCGAGCCGATGCTCAAAGCGGTGTTCAAAGCCACCGTCACCGACGGTCAGTTTAGTTTTGAAGAGCGCATGGGATGTGGCTTCGGTGCGTGTATGGGTTGCTCCTGCAAGACCATCACGGGCTATAAGCGTATCTGTAAAGAAGGCCCTGTGCTCCGAAAGGGGGATATTCTGTGGGAAGCATGAAGGTAAATTTGTGCGGTATCACGCTGGATAACCCCGTGATCCCCGCCAGTGGCACGTTTGGTTTCGGTTACGAATTTGCCGAACTGTATGACATCAACGTACTCGGTACGTTTTCCTTCAAGGGCACGACAAAAGATCCCCGATTCGGTAACCCCACCCCGCGTATTGCGGAGTGTGAAGCGGGTATGATCAATGCGGTGGGACTGCAAAATCCCGGTGTGGAAAAGGTTATCTCGCAGGAATTGCCGCGCCTCGCGCAGTGTTTTCACAAACCCGTAATGGCCAATGTCAGCGGGTTTGCGATTGACGATTACGCCTATACCTGCGCGCAACTCGATAAAGAGGCACAGGTCGGTTGGCTCGAAGTGAATGTCAGTTGCCCGAACGTACACGGCGGCGGTATGAGCTTCGGCACATCGCCCGAAGCGGCGGCCGAAGTGGTGCGTGCGGTAAAAGCGGTAACCACCAAGCCTGTTATTGTAAAACTGTCGCCCAACGTGACCGACATCGTGTCGATCGCCAAAGCGTGCGAAGCGGCGGGAGCCGATGGCATCAGCCTGATCAACACGTTGCTCGGCATGCGTATCGATCTGCGCACGAAGAAGCCGGTTATCGCCAACAAAATGGGCGGTTTTTCGGGGCCTGCCATTTTCCCTGTTGCGGTGAGAATGGTATATCAAGTGGCTCATGCCGTGAACATCCCGGTGGTGGGCATGGGCGGTGTCAGTTCGGCGGAAGACGCGATCGAAATGATGCTTGCGGGTGCTACAGCGGTGGAAGTCGGAGCCGCCAATCTGGTGAATCCCTACGCTTGCCGCGACATCATTGCCGATCTGCCGCATGTGATGGCGCAGTACGGCATCGAAAATCTTTCGGACATCATCGGGAAGGCATAAACTATGTTGTTTGAACGAATTCCGTTGTCCGCCGAGGACGACAACGTGTATCTCGAAAGCTATATTGCCGACCCGTTGGGACCGAAACCGCGCAAAGCGATGTTGGTGCTTCCGGGCGGCGGTTACGGCTGTATCTGCTCCGACCGTGAAGGTGAGCCGATCGCGTTGGCGTTTATGCCGTATGGCTATAATGCATTTGTATTGCATTACACGGTAGGGCGCCAAAAGCCGTTCCCCGCGCAATTGATCGAAGTATCGACAGCGATCGCGTATATACGGGACAACGCTGTACGCTACGGTATCGATCCCGAAGCGCTGTTTGTCGTCGGATTTTCGGCAGGCGGTCATCTGGCGGCTTCGGCGGCAACGTGTTGGAAACTCCCCGCAGTGGAAGCGGCGTTGGGTCGTCCGCACGGTTACAATAAGCCGACGGGTGTGATGCTTATCTATCCCGTGATCTCGGCGGAATGGCGCGTGAAGACTTTCGAAAATCTGTGGTGTACCGATACGCCGCGTGAAGAGCAATTGCTTGCGACAAGTCTGGAAAAACACGTCGATGCCGATAGTGCGCCGATGTTTTTGGTGCATACGGCAGACGATCCGGCCGTGAATGTCGGTAACACCCTGGTGATGGCACGGGCATGTGCCGAAGCGGGCATTCCGTTTGAAACACATATCTATCCTTTCGGCCCACACGGTATGGCGCTGGCCAATGCCGTTACCGACAGCGGAAACGCCGAGTGGAACGACCGCGCGTTTGCCAAATGGGTCGAACACGCTGTCCTGTGGGCAGAACGGTTCTGCAAACAATAATTTATATAATAAGGAGAGAGAACGATGGGAAAGGACGTTATTGTGGCGTGCGATTTTGCGAGCGCCGAACAGGTATTTGCATTTTTAGATAAGTTCACGGGGCGCAAGCCGTTCGTGAAGATCGGCATGGAACTGTTCTATGCCGAAGGCCCGTCCATCGTGCGGGAAATCAAAAAGCGCGGTCATAAGATCTTTTTGGACCTGAAACTGCACGATATTCCGAACACGGTGAAGAAGTCGATGAGCGTGTTGTCGGGCCTGGATGTGGATATCACCAACCTGCATGCCGGCGGCACGGTACGCATGATGGAAGCCGCCGTGGAAGGTTTGACGCGTCCCGACGGTACGCGCCCGTTGCTCATCGCGGTGACCCAGCTCACCTCCACCGATCAAGAGAGCATGGAAAACGATCTGCTTATCCATGAGCCGATCGACAAGGTGGTTATGCACTATGCCGCCAACGCCAAAAAGGCGGGGCTGGACGGTGTGGTCTGTTCGCCGCTCGAGGCCGGCAAGGTGCACGACACCTGCGGCAACGACTTCCTTACCATCACGCCCGGCGTGCGGTTTGCCGACGGTGAGATCGGCGATCAAAAGCGCGTGATGACTCCTGCCGAAGCGAAGAAGATCGGTTCGGACTACATTGTGGTCGGCCGTCCCATCACAGCGGCGGCAGATCCGGTGGCGGCGTACGAGCGCTGTGTGGCGGAATTTTGTGATTGATTTTTGAAAAGGAGATAAAGACGATGGAAGCCTATAAGAGAGAATTTATCGAATTTTTGGAAAGTGCCGGTGTGTTGAAGTTCGGCGACTTCACAGCGAAGAGCGGCCGTAAGATCCCGTATTTTATCAATGCGGGCGACATCAAAACGGGCGATCAGATCGCGAAACTCGGCGAATTCTATGCGAAAGCCTACTTCGAAAAGGTCGGCAACCGCCGCACCGTGTTGTACGGCCCCGCATACAAGGGGATTCCGATCGCGGTGTCGGTTGCCTGTGCACTGTCGAAGGAAGGACTCGACGTGCCGTTCTTTTTCAACCGTAAGGAAGAAAAGGACCACGGCGAGGGCGGCGTGTTTGTCGGCTACAAGCCGCAGGCGGGTGAAGAGGTGGTCATCGTAGAAGACGTGATCACGGCCGGAACCGCGATCCGCGAAAGTATGGCGATCCTTTCGGGTCTTGAGGGCGTGAAGGTAGCCGCGACCTTCGTTATGGTGGACCGCAAGGAAAAGGGGCAGACCGAAAAATCCGCCATGGCAGAAGTCGGTGAAGAATACGGGTTCCCCGTATATTCGGTGGTAGACGTGTACGATATTATTGAGTATTTGGAAGAAGACGACGCCAACGCCGAAAACGTACAGCGCATTAAAAACTATCTGGCTGTGAACGGAGCAAAAGCATGAGAAGCCTTATTGATATCGTGGACTTTACGCCCGCGGAACTGGACGAACTCATTGCCACCGCTTGCAATATTATGGAACACCCCGCGGATTATGCAGAGCGTTGCCGCGGCAAGAAATTGGCCACCCTGTTTTTTGAACCGTCCACGCGCACGCGGCTGAGTTTCGAGGCTGCTATGTTGGAACTCGGGGGCAGTGTGATCGGTTTTTCGGAAGCAAACAGTTCTTCCGCCGCGAAAGGGGAGAGCATTGCCGATACGGCGAAGACCATCAGTTGTTACGCCGATATCATTGCGATGCGCCACCCCAAGGAGGGGGCGCCGCTGGTTGCGGCAATGAACGCGTCGGTGCCGGTCATCAACGCCGGCGACGGCGGTCACTGTCATCCCACCCAAACGCTTGCCGACCTGCTTACGATTTACCGCGAAAAAGGTCGCCTTTCGGATCTTACCGTCGGTTTCTGCGGCGATTTGAAATTCGGGCGTACGGTACATTCGCTGATCGGTGCGCTGTCGCGGTATACGGGTATTAAGGTGGTGCTCATCTCTCCCGAAGAGTTGAAGCTGCCGAGTTACGTAAAGAAGGAAGTTCTGCAAAAGAACAACATTCCCTATGAGCAGACCACCGATCTTTCGTCGGTGATGCCCAACCTGGATATTCTGTATATGACGCGCGTACAGCGCGAACGCTTCTTCAACGAGGAGGATTATCTCCGATTGAAAGACAGTTACATTTTAGAGCCGCGCAAACTGCAAAATGCCAAGAGCGACTTGTGCATTATGCACCCGCTGCCGCGTGTAAACGAGATCAGCGTGGCGGTGGATAAAGATCCGCGTGCGTGCTACTTCAAACAAGTGCTCAACGGCAAATATATGCGTATGGCACTGATCTTGAAACTGCTCGAGGAGGCGACGTCATGAACATTGATTCCATTGTGAACGGCGTGGTGATCGATCATATCAGCGCCGGGCGCGGCATGCGTCTTTATGAGTTGCTTCATTTGGAAGAGGCGGAGTGTCCGGTGGCGATCATCAAAAATGCCGGAAGCCGTAAACTCGGCAAGAAGGACATCATCAAGGTAGATGCGGATATTCCGCTGAATTTTGATGTGATCGGTTATGTTGACCCGAACGTGACGGTGAACATCATTCAAAACGGGGAACTGGTTGAGAAAAAACGTATCGACAAGCCCGAACGCCTCGTAAATGTGATCCGTTGCCGCAATCCGCGGTGTATCACTTCTACCGAACAGGAACTCGATCATATCTTTAAATTGACCGACCGTGAAAACAGTGTGTATCGCTGTTTGTATTGTGAGACCAAAGCATAAGAAAGGATGTTGCATCATGGCTATTTTTATCAATGAACCCTCCCACACTTTTAACGAATATCTGCTGATTCCCGGCTACTCGTCGAGCGAGTGTGTGCCGGCAAACGTGTCGCTCAAGACGCCGCTGGTGAAGTTTAAGAAGGGCGAAGAACCCGCTATTACGATGAACATCCCGCTGGTCTCCGCCATTATGCAGTCGGTGTCGGGGGATCGCCTCGCAGTCGCGCTTGCGACCGAAGGCGGCGTTTCGTTCATCTACGGTTCGCAGTCGATCGAAGACGAAGCGGCGATGGTAAAACGTGCGAAAAGTTACAAAGCGGGTTTTGTTACGAGCGATTCCAACGTCTCGCCCGACGCGACGATGGCAGACGTCGTTGCACTGAAAGAGACGACGGGTCACTCCACCGTGGCGGTGACCGACGACGGTACGCCGAACGGTAAATTGGTGGGCATCGTCACCGGCCGCGACTATCGTGTCAGCCGCATGGATCCCGCCACCAAGGTGTCCGAGTTTATGACACCGCTTGAAAAACTCGTTTGTGCCAAGGAAGGCACCACGCTGAAAGAGGCAAACGATATCATTTGGGATAACAAGTTGAACTCGTTGCCCATTTTGAATGAGGACGGTCAGCTTTTGTATTTCGTGTTCCGTAAGGACTACGACACCCATAAGCAGAATCCGAACGAACTGCTCGATGCTTCCAAGCGTTACGTTGTGGGCGCCGGTATCAACACCCGCGACTATGCCGAGCGCGTTCCCGCGCTGGTGGAAGCGGGCGCCGATGTGTTGTGCATCGACTCGTCCGAAGGGTTTTCTGAGTGGCAGAAACTCACCATCGATTGGATCCGCGCACGTTACGGCGACAGCGTGAAGGTCGGTGCGGGTAACGTGGTGGATGCCGACGGTTTCCGTTTCCTTGCGGAAAGCGGCGCCGACTTCATTAAAGTCGGTATCGGCGGCGGTTCCATCTGTATCACCCGCGAGACCAAGGGCATCGGCCGCGGCCAGGCTACGGCGTTGATCGAAGTGTGCAAAGCGCGCGACGAATACTATGAAGAGACGGGCATCTACGTGCCGGTTTGTTCCGACGGCGGCATCGTATACGACCATCATCTGACGCTGGCGCTTGCCATGGGTGCCGACTTCATCATGCTCGGCCGTTATTTCGCCCGTTTCGACGAAAGCCCCACCAACAAGGTGAATATCAACGGCACCTATTATAAGGAATATTGGGGTGAAGGTTCCAACCGTGCACGTAACTGGCAGCGTTACGACCTCGGCGGCGATAAGAAACTGTCGTTTGAAGAGGGTGTGGATTCCTATGTGCCGTATGCGGGTACGCTGAAAGACAATGTGGCACTCTCGCTCAGCAAGGTGAAGTCCACCATGTGCAACTGCGGCGCGCTCAGCATTCCCGAACTGCAAAAGAAGGCCAAACTCACGCTGGTGTCTGCGACCAGTATCATTGAGGGCGGTGCTCACGACGTTATCCAGAAGGAAAAGACTGCAGCTATTAAGTAAGATATATTACTCCAACCGTCAAACATTGAATTGACGGTTGGATATTTTTTGCACAACAACAAAAAAAAGAACGGCTGTATAAGCAACCGTCCCGTAAAAGAATTGCAAAAACATATCTTTATTTGTTTTCATTATAAAGCAAAGGAAGTATTTCACACAAATTTCTGTATTCGACACAGCAATGCTTTGCCATATCCCTTGCCATATTCTCGTTAATAACAATCTTTCTGAGAATATGATTTTTCATTGTTTTTCCTAACCAGAAACGGCTTATGAGAAAAAGTCCGTCAGCGGTTTTTTTAAAAATATGAGCCATCTCAGTATG
>JAZNTV010000104.1:0-1799 GCA_045591985.1 Acutalibacteraceae bacterium | reverse complement strand
CCATCAATGTCCATATATTTATCATTTACGCCTCTAATATAATACAGATCATTATCTAAATTAGTAGACGGTTCCATATAACTAATGGTCAAAGTGGGATACCGAACACTGTATTCCGAAGAAAGAAACATAATTCCGTCTTGGCAATCGTTTTTATGAAAAATCCTAAACCCGTGATTTTCACGTTTACCCGAGATCCATTCACCCAACGTTTGTCTCACGTCAAAATTATAATGAGACGGATGGCCGTTTCTATCCAAAACGGGAGCAACGTTCGAAGCGATCTGAGTATTTGCGGGTCGTGTCGCCCAAGTGAAATTTTGATTAATGGTCGTGTTGTTCGCAGCAATACTCAAAAGCGGTGCGGCGTAGCCGTTGTCGTCGTTCATATCAATAAGATATTGCAGCGTCAACGTCGCCTCAAGAATCAAGTGGCTGGGGTTTAATGCCAACTGGTTGAGATTCGGTTTGATATACGTATTATATTCCGCACCGGTTGCCGTATATTTACCGACGGAAAGTGTGGTATATCCGGATACGGCGGCAGAGTTTGCCCCATCCGACGAAACGTACGTATCATAGAAATTTGTGACCAAACTAGTCGTCGCATCCACCGTCGGGTCGAGGGTGACGGGGTACTCGCGGTCGGCAGAGGACAGCCACGCCCAGTCGGGGCGGAGCATATAGCGGTACACGCCCTCTTGTCCCTGCACGGGGCGCAGGAATACCTCGATATTGTTGCTCGACTCGTACGCCGCATCCCACATCACGGGCGCGGCGATCCGCAACACCGGCTCGGTCTCACCGCTTGCGTACAGGTCCACCGATTTGTCTGCGTTCAGGACGGGGGTCAGCTCACCCACCGTCAGCAGGTACGAGTAGCTGCGGCTGCGCGGCAACGATTCAAACACGATGCTCTCTTTCAGTTTCGTGCCCTGCACATCGTACTGAATGGTCGCACCGACACCCGCCGCCTCGTCGTACGACACCGACGAGCCGAACTTGTGAAGCGTGGTCTTCTCCTCGTTTTCGAGTTTCGTGCGCTCGTCGCGGTCGGTGACCTTTTCCAACCGCGCAGAAAGCGCCGCTTGTTGCTGTGCCTTCGTTTTCGGTTGTTTCGCACGGGGGACGATGGCGGCGCGGTCGGATGCGCGCGCGGCGGAAAGCGCCGCTTGTCCTTCCATCACCCAGCTGACGGTGTAGCCGTCATGCGTGACGGTGACGGGAGAATCGGCGGTCAGTGCGCTCGGAAATGCGACCGACAGTGCGTTATCGGTATTGGTATACACGAGGTCGCCGTTTTGATCGATGGCGGCGATCAGCGTGTTGTCAACGTCTTTGAGTGCGCCGTCTTCCTCGTAGTGGACGACGTCGTTGTAGTACACCGCCGTGATCGAACCGTCCGAGCGGCGGAAATATTTCGCCGACGGCTCGCGTTGTTCCACGATCTCTTCGACGATGGTGGGGGCAGGGAACTTCTCAAACGGAACATATTCTTCCGTTCCCTCGGCATGGGCAAGCACACTGCCGGTCACGCCTTGGGAGAGAAGCGCCACGGTGCAAAGCACGGCAAGACCTTGCCGCACGAAGCGTTTTGACATGTGTCGTTTCATAAAAAAACCTCCTGCAAGATAAATTTCATCCAAAGGGGAAAACCCGTTTTCCCCTAATGACAACCCAAGTATACCACTATTTTCCATATTTGTCAACTATTTCCCTAATATTTTACAAAAACCGCCTCCCCCCCACCTAAAGGGAGGTGGACAGATTATCATTTGAAGTGCAACACTTCAAAAAAA
>JAZNTV010000103.1:0-51600 GCA_045591985.1 Acutalibacteraceae bacterium | reverse complement strand
AGGAGAACCGCTCCCTGCCGAGCACACGTATAATGTTGAAAAAATGGTTAGCGTGGATAGGTGAAACACAACATTCATCAACTCATAGTAACGGAAACGGTTAAACACGGAGGTCTATTATGGCTAATTTTATTACGGAAGATATGATCGAGCAGGCAATACTAAAAAAGTTAGGAGAGCCTGCATTCGGGTATGATATCGTGGTTTGCGATGCTTCACCCGACAAAAAGGAGGATTTGAATGACGGCACGGGACGCTCTGCGAAAACAGAGTGCATTTTGCCATGCGTTCTTGAGGAATCTCTCTGCCGTATCAACCCCGAAATCCCTGCCGAAAAACTGACTTCCGTAATCAATGACCTGACTTCCGACTTCTCCGATTCTGACCTTGTTTCCAAGAACTATGAGCTCTATAACAAGATTCGCAACTACATAAAGATCCCCGTTCTCAAAAACGGCAAAGAGGATTTTGCCTTTGTAAAGCTGATCGACTTTGACAATCCCGAAAACAATACCTTTACTGCCGTTTCCCAGATGTGGATCAAGGGCCGGTACAACTGGCGCAGACCGGATATTATCGTATTTGTGAATGGTTTACCCCTTGTGTTCATTGAACTGAAAAACGGTATCGTTAAAGTGGAGGAAGCCTACCGCAAGAACCTAAAAAGCTATATTAAGGACATTCCCAACCTCTTTGCGTTCAATCAGATTTGTGTGCTTTCCAACGGTTTTGAAACCCGCCTTGGTGCGTTCAACGCTACCTTTGACTATTTCTTTGAGTGGCTGAAACAAAAAGAGGGCGAGAGAATCGACCGCAAAGCAATCAGCGAAAGTGGCGTTTCTGCTGACTATTTCGTTGACGGCCTTATGCACAAAGAAACGCTTATCGACTATATTGAGAACTTCATCCTGTTTGAAAACAAGTCCATCAAGATTATTGCCAAGAACCACCAGTTCCTGGGAGTCAATAATCTGATGGAGTCTGTAAAGAACCGCAAAGAGCTCAAGGGCAAGCTGGGCGTCTTTTGGCATACACAGGGATCCGGTAAAAGCTACTCAATGGTTATGTTTGCCCGAAAAGTGCGCCGCAAGGTAGAGGGCAACTTTACTTTCCTGGTGATCACCGACCGTGACGATCTCGATACGCAGATCTACAAGAACTTTATGCGCACCGAGGTTATCGGCAACAAGGAAGAATGTCAACCGAAAAACGGCACGCAGCTCCGTGAATTTCTGCAGACAAATAAATCCTTTGTCTTTACGCTGATACATAAGTTCCGCTACGATAAGACCAAGAAATATCCCGTTCTTACCGAGCGTGATGATATCATCGTAATGGTCGACGAGGCACACCGTACGCAGTATAAGGATTTGGCAGAGAATATGAGAACCGCTCTGCCCAATGCGAACTTTATTGCATTTACGGGTACTCCTTTGCTGGGTTCCAAGCGTCTGACAAACCAGTGGTTCGGTGACTATGTATCTGAATATAACTTCGCGCAGTCCGTAGAGGACGGCTCTACTGTGCCGTTGTTCTACTCTCGACGTGTGCCGGAAGTAGGCCTGCAGAACGATTTCCTCGATGACGATGTAGTCGATATTATTGAGAACGAAAATCTGAACGAAGCCGAAACACGCCTGCTTGAAAACTCTTCTTCTCGCATTTTGGAAGTTATCAAGCGCGAAGACCGCTTGGATAAGATTGCCCGTGATATCGCCCATCACTTCCCCCGCAGAGGTTTCCTTGGTAAGGGTATGGTGGTATCGGTAGATAAGTTTACCGCTGTCAAAATGTACGATAAGGTGCAGCACTATTGGGCAGAGGAAAAGAAAGCGTTGGTTGCAGAACGCAACACTGCCAAAACCAAGGAAGAACGCGACCGCATCACCGGTATTATCAATTTTATGGATTCGGTGGAGATGGCTGTCATTATCTCCGAGGATGCTGACGAAGAGACCAAGTTTACTGCTCAGGGCCTTAGTATTTCCGCACATCGCGCTAAGATGAACGAAATCAAAGACGGCAGAGATATCGAGGATAGATATAAAGACCCCGACGACCCGCTGAAACTCGTCTTTGTATGCGCCATGTGGCTGACCGGCTTTGATGTGAAGAACCTTTCCACCTTGTATTTGGACAAGCCTATGAAGGGGCATACCCTGATGCAGGCGATTGCCCGCGCAAATCGTGTTTACCCCGACAAGCCCTGCGGCATTATCGTCGACTATGTCAACGTGTTTAAGTATATGCAGAAGGCCCTCAGCCAGTATGCAACAGGAGATGACGGGCAGGAATTCCCTGCAAAGGATATCGACAGACTGCTTGAATTGATCGATCAGACGATTGCTGAAACTGACTTGTTCCTGAAGTCCTTGTCGGTAGATTTGGATGCTATTATTGCCGGTGATGACACCTTCGATAAGATGGAAGAACTGCGTAAAGCGTACAATATTATCGTTGCCAACGATGACGATAAGGAAAAGTTTAAGGTGCTTTCCAACACGTTGATGAATCTTTATGACGCTTCAAAGCCTGAAGTATTTGAACTTGGTTGGCATAACAAGAAGTTTTCACCTATCGCTTACCTGCACGGACTGCTTTATAATCAGATCGACGACGAAAAGATCAAGCGTGCACGGCTGAGGATGGGACAAGTTCTGGATAATAGTATCATTTCTCAGAAAGCCGAAGATAACGATGAAGGGTATGTTATTCACGGTACGAAGGTTATTGACCTGTCTAAGATTGACGTTGATCAGTTAAAGCACGAAATTAAGGTGGCACCCTATAAGGCTGTAGAAATCGACGATCTGAAGACGTTTATCGACGAAGCATTGAAGCAGATGATGGACAAGAACTGTACTCGTGATAAATTCTCGGTTCGGTTTAAGAACATCGTTGATCGTTACAATGCCGGCGGCTCTGAGAACGAGGACTATTATGAGCAGTTGCTGCAGTTGATTGAGGACCTCAAAAAAGAATCGGAAAGACCGAATTTGATGGGTCTCTCCGAGGAAGAACTTGAAATTTTTGATTTGCTCATAAAGGGCAAGAGCTTGACCAAGGCCGAGGAACAAAAGGTTATTCTTTCGGCTAAGAATCTGTTCAAGAAGCTAAACGAGAATAGAAGCAGCCTTTTCGTTGTGGATTGGTATCGAGGTGAACAACCTAAGGCTCGGGTCAAAAATGCTATTATGGAAACACTGGACGCTGACCTTCCCGATAGCTACGACAAAGAAGTGTTTATTGTTAAAACTGAACTGCTACTTAATCACTTCATTGATATGGCAGTTCAAGGCTATGGCTGGGTTGGAAGTGTAGCGTAAAAAGAGAATTAAATTACAGAGAGGAGTGTGTTGCGTTGAATTATGGATGGGTAAATAAAGTAATAGAGGATTCTGTTGCGGGAAAGCAATTCAAGCGCCGCATCCAAACAGGTATTGACCATTTGGAAAACAAAAAACTATACAAATATTATTCCTTCTCGTCTGAATACACTATTCCCAATTTGCAAAACAATGTAATATATCTCCAAAATCCAGTGCTCTTCAATGATCCGTTTGATTGCAATATTGGTATATCAGTGAATCAATTGATTCGTGTGCTTATGCCGAATTTCTTTGACAAAATTCTTCCTAATACAAGCAATGAGGTTCGAGATGTACTTGGTTCATGGTTGCTGGGTAATACGACTTCTGAGTTAGAAGAAGGCTCCAAAGAACGCTTACTATCCATTTGTGCGAATAGCTCTGCAATTGTGAAGTTAATTAACAGATCTAAAAATGGCGAGGTTATTTCTGACCAAGAGGTGTTGTCTGCCTTGATTGAGGATCCTGATACGATCTCAGAGATGATTAAAACCTATCTAAGGATTGTATCGAATGGAGAGCCCATATCATTTGATGATATTGCTATGCAACAAGTTCTGCGTTCTCCGCAACTAGTCAAGAGTGTGATTATGAGTTTTGGAGATCAAAAAGATACGAAAGAAAAACAGTTGCTTGAACTTTTGGCCTCTAAAGATGACTTTTTTGCAAAGATTGAGTCTATTGCGACATTCTCAGGTGTTGATATCCCTAGAAGTGAAATAGCAAGGGTGTATTCGCTATTAGACGATGGCATTAAACAAATTAGAATCGGTCTTGGGAAGCAGGTTGGTATTGAATGCTTTACTCAATCTCCAACTGATATTTTGATGTGGTCTTATTATGCGGACAAGCATACGGGTATTTGTGTTGAATATGATTTCTCGAAACTGTTTTTTTCACTTCCGAATGCTTTTTTGTTTCCGGTATACTATTCCGAAAGTCGGCCATTGCTGAATCTTGAAGCCATTTATAATCCAGAGACGAAACAAGTATGTAATGACAGAGTGGTGGAAGCTTTCCCAGGTCTTATGTGGTCTTGGATTACCAAAAGCTTAGAGTGGGAACGAGAAAAAGAGTGGAGATTAATATCTTTTCCAATTAAAGATGATGCTGAAAGATCGGCAAAACTCCCGATTATCAGTAGAATTATAACCGGAATTAACATCTCGGACGATAATTACAATATAGCTGCTGAAATCGCAAAAAGTAAAGGCGTTCCGATACATAGGACTCGGTTAAAAAATGATCAATATAAGATAGAGATAATTAATGAAGATGCTGTCTGATAGTGTCACCGTACTATCATAATAAGAGAAATGCGGATCTGTTTCGGATTTTTCCGGAGCAGAACCGCTATTTTTGCAATTGTTTACAAAAAGTTCACAGAAAATCTTGCGGACGAAAATTGATCTATTGTACGGGTGGTTACTTTATGGTATACTACCTACATATACATAACACAAATGAAGGAGGAATTTTCGTCATGAAAAATGAAAACGGTGTGATTGCAATTTATTCACGGAAATCCAAGTACACAGGAAAGGGCGAGAGCATCGGAAATCAAGTGGAGCTGTGCCGGGAGTATATTCGTCTCCATTTTAGCGAAAAGGATGCGGAGAAAGCCATCGTGTTTGAGGATGAGGGTTTTTCCGGCGGCAATATGAACCGTCCGGCGTTTCAGCGGATGATGGAACAGATCGAAAAGGGTGAGATCAAGGCATTAGTGGTTTACCGCCTGGACCGTGTGAGCCGCAATGTCAGCGACTTTTCCGGGATGATCGAGAACCTGAAGCACAAGGACATTACCTTTGTATCCATCCGCGAGCAATTCGACACCTCTTCACCTATGGGCAGAGCTATGATGTACATCGCATCGGTGTTCTCCCAGTTGGAACGTGAGACCATCGCCGAGCGTATCCGGGACAATATGCATGAGCTTGCCAAGACGGGCCGCTGGTTGGGCGGCAACACCCCCACCGGCTACCAAAGCGAAAGCGTCAAGAGCGTGACTGTGGACGGCAAGGCAAAGAAGGCCTGCAAGCTGAAGCTGTTTCCCGAAGAGGCAGAGATCGTCAAGACTATCTATGATCTGTTCTCCCAGACCGGCTCTCTGACTATGACTGAAGCGGAGCTTCTGAAGCGGAGAATGATGACCAAAAATGGCAAGCAGTTCACCCGTTTTTCCATCAAGACGATCCTGATGAATCCGGTTTATATGATCGCCGACGAGGATGCCTATCAGTATTTTCAGCGGAAGGATGCTGATCTGTTTTCGTCCCGGGAGGAGTTTGACGGCATTCATGGCCTGATGGCCTACAACCGTACCGATCAGGTAAAGGGCAAACCCACGGTTTACAAACCCGTAAGCGAATGGATCGTGTCTGTTGGCAAGCATCCTGGTATTATTCCAGGCAAGCTGTGGGTGGCAGTGCAGGACAACCTGGAGCAAAACAAGAGCAAATCCTACCGCCGTCCACGGAAAAACACGGCGCTTCTCACAGGCCTGCTGTTTTGCGCCTGCGGTCACCGGATGTACCCCCGGCTGTCCAAGCGCACTACCGCTGACGGCGACATCATCTACACCTATGTTTGCCGGATGAAGGAGCGAAGCAAAAAGGAATTTTGCAAGCGGCGAAATGCCAACGGCAACACCCTGGACGCAGCAGTGGTGGAACAGTTGAAGCGGATCGCAGACGAACAGAGCGATTTCGTTCAGCATCTGGAAAAGAGCAAGATGTTCTACTCCGGCAACCGGGAACAGTACGAACAGCGCCTTGCCGCCATGCGAAAAGAAAAAGCCGACCTGGAAAAGAAGGTCAGCTCCTTGGTGGACACCCTGGCCGAGACCGAGGAAAGCACAGTTAAGCGGTCGATTCTTACCCGAATGGAAGAGATCAATGCGGAAATTGGCAACCTTTCTGAAAGTATCGATGAGATGGTGAGCATTGCCGCTGAGCATGCCCTCAGTGACATTGAATTTGATGTGATGCGTCAGCTTCTGGCTACCATCCGAAACGGATTTGACGATATGACCTATGAACAGAAGCGTGCTGCCATCCGTACCATCGTACGTCGAATCATCTGGGATGGGGAGAATGCCCACATCGTTCTGTTTGGTGCTCAGGACGGAGAGATCGAGTATCCCGATATTTCGTCTCTAACGGAAAATTCTGTTGCCGAAAACGATGAATACGAGGATTTGGTGCCTTTTGGTGATGAAAATGACGATGAGGACGGGGAAATAGGGATGAAAACCCATTTGCGTGAGGATAGCAAATGAGATCCTAATGCATTTCCGCGCGAAACGTCGACGCGCGGGGGATGTTTCATTTTCCGATCCGATCGAGACCGATCGCGACGGCAACGAACTTACCTTGATGGATGTGGTGGCGGGGGAGGACTCCCTGGCCGAGGAACTGGAGACCAAAATCAACGGGGAGAAGATCCATCGCTATTTATATGAGGAGCTGGACGAGCGCGAGCGGGAGATCATCGTGCTACGGTATGGGTTGGTGTCGGATCCACTCCCGCAACGCGAGGTGGCCAAAAAACTGGATATTTCGCGTTCCTATGTATCGCGTATCGAAAAACGCGCGCTGGGAAAATTGCATGCGCGGTTTGAACGGGGCGATACAGTGTAAAAGTAAGCCCCAAGTGACACTTGGGGCTTTTGGTTATGAAATATGCAATTTTTCGAGCAATCGGACGATCTTCCCGCCCATTGGCAAAGCCGCCATTTCGTCTTTGGTGAACACATGCGTGAGCAACAGGGCGGCCGCGTATACCGATACACCGACGACCACGGCGGCGACGGTGGCGACCGCATTGCCGGCGACGGCATACAAGAGGTGGTGGGTGCCGAACACGGCAACACCCATAATGCCGCTGCAAAGGAGCGGTTTTAACAGGTGTTTCCACAGCCGGAGACGGAGCGGCAGTCGGTGACGCAGTGCGTTAAACACCAGGGCGAACACCACAATATCGCATACGGTCGAACTGATAACTGCACCGTAGACGTTGATGGAAGGTTCACGAATGAGCACCCAGTTGAGTGCCAACTTGATGACCGCACCGACCGCCAGCGAAGCGGCGGGCAACCGCACTTCCCCGAGGCCGTAAAGGCCGCCGTTGACAATGCAGGTGAGCGCCAAGAAAATGAGCGGGATGGTGGAAAGGGCCAGCAGACCGGCGCCGTCCGACACGGTGGGATACAGCAGTTGCAACACAGGGGCGGAGAGCACGGCGAGGCCGACGGCACAAGGCAGGACAATGACCAACGAAGCAAACAACGAGAAGGTGATCTTTTCGCCCGCAAGTTTACGGTCGCGTTTGGCGACCGCCGCCGAAATGGCGGGTACCAACGCGGTGGAGAATGCGGTGTTGAGTGCGAGCGGGAGATTGATAATGGTGCTTACTTTGCTGAGCAGACCGGCGGCCGAGGCCGCCATCGCTTCGAGTTCCTTCTCGCTTCGGGCGATCGCGGCATAGGCGGTCTGGATGCAGTTGGTGATGGTGAAGGAATCGATGAAGTCGTTCAGCGCCGAAATGAGCGAACCGACCGCCATGGGGATGGACAGTGCCAGCACGATGCGTAACAGGTCACGGGTGGAATGGGTTTCGGTGGGAACAGTTTGTTCTTCGCATCCGCGGCGAATATCCCGCCGACGGCGCAGATAGAAGAACACGAGATACAAAAAGGCGACCGCTACCGAGGCGCTGGTGGATACGTTGCCGGCCGCCGCCATTACCGCCGAGCCGCGTCCGATGCACAGATACACGAACACGATGGAGAGCACACAATTGAAGAATTGCTCCACCACTTGTGACGTGCTGGTGGCTTTGAGCGAGCCACGCCCTGAAAAGTAGCCGCGCAACACCGCCGCCGCCGAAGCGAAAAAGACAGCGGGTGCGAGGGCTTTCATGGTGTAGGCCACATCCGGCACGTCCAAAATAACCGAGGCGATGAAGTCTGCCCCGAAATACAAAAGGCAGGCCGAGGCGAAACTGATGGATAAAAACAGCCCGAAACATACCTTGAGTATGCGTTGTGAACCGCGATGGTCACCCGCTGCCAACCGTTCGGAGATCAGTTTGGCAATGACGTTCGGTACCCCGATGGACGAAAGAGTGAGCAACACCGAATAGATGGTGTAACCGATGGAGTAGTAGCCGTTTCCCTCGTTGCCGAAGCCGTCGATATTGATGATGACGATGCGATAGATGAGGCCCATTATTTTGGTGATGAATTGGGCGGCCATCAGCATCATAACGTTTTTGGCAAGTGACGTGTTCTTTTCACGTTCCAGACGATCCGACATACTCTCCTCCTTCCTGCAATATGTGTGCGATCAGTGGGTTTTCCAACAAAAAGCCTTCTCGTGTAAGGCGGATACCGTCCGCTTCGCACCGAACGAGGTGGGCGGGCAAGGTAGCGGCGGCTTTGCGCCAGGCGACGGGAATTGACGTGCCGAAACGAGCGCGGAAGTCCTTTTCGCGCAAGCCAACGGTCAAGCGCAGGCGCAACATGGCATATTCCGCGGGGGAGGCGTCCCCCACGGCGGTGGGGTTTTGCTCCGCTATCGGCGGTTCGCCGCGCAAAAAAGCAGCGAGGTCGCGCGGATATTCCCACCGTACGCCGTTTAAAAACGAGTGGGCGGCGGGACCGAGTCCCAGGTAGTCGTCGCCGTCCCAGTATTTCCGATTGTGACGGCTTTCGTATCCCGCCCGGGCGAAGTTGGAAATCTCATATTGTGAATAACCCGCCGCTTCCAGACGGGCACATGCGAAGAGATAGCGATCGGCGGCGGTATCCTCGTCGGGCAGTGACAGCGAGGCTTGCTGTGCAAAAAACGGGGTGCCTTGCTCGATCTTTAAAAGATAGGCCGATACGTGTTTGGCATTAAGAGCGCGGCACACATCTATGGCATCGGCGACCGAACGGTCGGTCTGCCCGGGGGTCGCAAGCATTAAGTCGAACGAGAGATTGGTGATACCCGCTCGTGCGGCGTCCTCGGCTGTGCGATACAGGTCGCGCATGCGGTGACGGCGGCCGAGCGCCGCCAGCTCGTTGTCGTTTGCCGCTTGCATGCCGAGCGACAGACGGTTGCCGCCCGCCGCCGCAAAGGCGCGCAGCGTGTCGGCGAGGTCGTCGGCGGGATTGGCTTCCAGCGTGATCTCGGCGCCTTGCAAGCCGAAACGCCTCGCCGCGTGCTCGATCAACTGCGCGAGTCGTTTTCCGCCGAGCAACGATGGCGTGCCGCCCCCGAAATACAGTGTATCTGCTGTGCCGCTTTCGGCACGATCCATCGCCGCGCACAGTGCCGCGACATAGCGGTCGAGCAGGTCACTGTCGAAGACGGCGGTGGAATAAAAATCGCAATACGGGCATTTGGCCAGGCAAAACGGGGTGTGCAGATAAAGACCTAACATAGGCGTATTCCTTTACATTCGGCGAGGGCGCGCTTAATCGTCCCCCAGTTTTAAGACCGACATAAACGCCTCCTGCGGCACTTCCACCGAGCCGAGCTGACGCATGCGTTTTTTGCCTTCCTTCTGCTTTTCGAGCAGTTTCTTCTTACGGGTGATATCACCGCCGTAACACTTCGCAAGCACGTCTTTACGCATGGCGCGCACCGTTTCGCGGGCGATGACCTTACCGCCGATGGCCGCTTGGATCGGCACTTCAAACATCTGGCGCGGGATGTTATCCTTCAACCGTTCACACAGGCGACGGGCGCGGGAATAGGCATTCTCTTCAAACACGATAAAGGAGAGGGCGTCCACAATGTCGCCGTTGAGTAACACATCCAACTTCACAAGCTTCGAAGGGACGTAGCCCTTCATTTCGTAGTCGAAACTGGCGTAGCCTTTCGTGCGGGATTTCAATGCATCGAAAAAGTCGTAAATGATCTCGCCCAGCGGCAATTCATAGTGGATATCTACGCGGGATTGATCGAGATAGGTCATACCTTTGAAAATGCCGCGGCGCTCTTGACAGAGTTCCATAATATTGCCGACGTAATCGGTGGGGGAGAAGATGTGGGCATCCGCGATCGGCTCCTCCGCCGCGGTGATGCTGCCGGGGTCGGGGTAGTTCGTCGGGTTGTCGATATATTGCACGCTGCCGTCGCTCATTGTGAGACGATAGATGACCGACGGTGCGGTGGTGATGATGTCCAGATCGTACTCGCGTTCCAGACGCTCTTGAATGATCTCCATGTGCAAAAGCCCTAAGAAGCCGCAACGGAAACCGAAACCAAGCGCCACCGACGTTTCGGGCTCGAAAGTCAACGACGCATCGTTCAACTGCAAACGTTCGAGTGCTTCACGCAGATCAGGATAACGCGCCGAGTCGGCGGGGAAGATGCCGCTGAACACCATGGGGTTGACCTTGCGGTAACCGGGAAGCGGTTCGGCGGCAGGGCGGGCGGCAAGAGTTACGGTGTCGCCCACACGGGCGTCGTTTACTGTTTTAATGGAAGCGGCGATGTAGCCGACTTCGCCTGCACGCAAAACGCCGGTCGGTTCGAGTTTGCCGGGACGCATAATGCCCGTTTCCACCACTAAAAATTCCGCGCCCGTGGCCATCATGCGAATGGTGTCGCCGGTCTTCACGGTGCCTTCTTTGATACGCAGATAGACGATAACGCCTTTGTAACTGTCGTAATAACTGTCGAAGATGAGCGCTTGTAACGGGGCGTCGTCGTCGCCTGCGGGCGAGGGCATCTTTTGTACGATCGCTTCGAGTACCGCTTCGATATTGATGCCGTTTTTGGCTGAGATACGGGGTGCGTCTTCCGCTTCGATGCCGATGATATCCTCCACTTCGCGGGCGGCACGATCGGGATCGGCGGCGGGCAGATCGATCTTGTTGATGACCGGCACGATCTCCAGATCGTGTTCGAGCGCCAGATAGGTGTTGGCGAGCGTCTGCGCTTCCACCCCCTGCGATGCGTCCACGATCAGGATCGCGCCTTCGCACGCGGCGAGCGAGCGGGATACTTCGTAGTTGAAGTCCACGTGACCGGGAGTGTCGATCAGGTTGAACAGATAGGTCTCCCCGTCTTGCGCTTTATAGGACAGGGTAATGGCGTGGGCCTTGATGGTAATGCCGCGTTCACGCTCGAGATCCATACTGTCGAGCAACTGATCTTCCATATCGCGCAGGGCGACCGTATTGGTCTTTTCAAGCAGACGGTCGGCAAGGGTAGACTTGCCGTGATCGATATGGGCGATGATGCAGAAGTTGCGAATATGGTCACGGGGGAAAGACATAGGAACACCTCACGGTTGAAAATTAGAATTCACAGATACTATATTATAACACATTATAGGGTGGGATTGCAACCCCTAATGAAAGAGTGATGTACAAGAACAGCCGATCGTATTGGCATCAAAAAAGGTTGCACTCCTTCGCGTATCGATGTATACTGAACAGTAAGGGGCGACGGACGGATATCTCGGGGTCGGTATGCTGTTTTTCGCTGTTCGCGGCTTGCGGTTGTCGTCTATGACCTTGAAAGATCCCGTGACCTTTGCCGTGACGCTGGATACGGTTTCCTATTTTACGGTGGATCACATCCGTTTCGATTTCAATTACGGCCATCCGTTGGCCACCAATATGGACGGCATTCATTTGAACGGGAACTGTTCTTTTGGCCATATTACGGATCTAAAGGGCGCTTGCTACGATGATATGGTGGCGCTGAATGCCGATGAGGGGACAAAAGGGCCGATCGGCAACATAACCATCGATGGACTGTATGCCGAAGATTGCCACAGTGCCGTGCGGTTGCTGTCGGCCGATCATCCGGTGAAGAATGTGCATATCACCAACGTGTACGGCACGTATTACCAGTATTGTATCGGTATTACACGGTATTATCCGACGGCGGATGCGGGGGAGTTTGACGGTATCGCCATCACGAACGTGTATGCCTCCAAGGCCGCGCGCCGCCCTGAATACAACAAAGGGGACGATTACGCCCCCTACGTGTATCCGCTGATCTATATTCAGGATGGCCTGCGAGTACGCGGGTTGCGCATCGTCAATTTGCATCGACGGGAATACCGTATTGCCTGTCACACCGTGGCGGTGGAGGCGGGCAGCGTTGTGGAGGATATGATGCTTCAAAATGTCACGGTGGAGAATCATACCGACGCACCGTGTATTCCTTGGTTGGAAAATCACGGCGAAATACGTCATTTGCACACCGATGCTTTGTATAACGAAGGGGAACGTCTGTTATGCTGAAATATGTTTAAAAATAAACCGCACGGATTTTCCGTGCGGTTCTTTTGTTGTTACGTATGGATATGTTTCATCGTGAGGGCGGCACAGTCGCTGATCTTGACTTTGTTGATGCCGAAGATAGTCGTATATAAGGTGTCGTTTATCGGTTCCGTCCAGCAGGCAGGAATGCTTTCGATGCCGTTGGCCATGCCGAGAATCGAACCGACGGTGGCCGCGTTGCAATCGGTATCAAAACCGGTTTCCACCGCCATACAGACGGACTTTCCGTAATCTCCCTCGCCGTACAGCAGTGCCGCCGCAACGATCATAGCGTTCGAGATGGTGTGGCACCAGTCGTGACCGCTGTATTCATCGTAGGCTTCGTGAATACGGCGGAAGCAATCCACTTGTGAAACGCCGTTTTCAAAGTCGTGTATGACCGATGTGACCGCTGCATACAGACGTGAGGTGTGCGGTATTTCGGCGAGACCGCCGCGGAGGATGTCTTTTATGTCGTTCGTTTGGGCGGCGACCGCCAACATAGCAGCCACAAACATTTCGCCGTAGATACCGTTTTTGGTGTGCGAGATCGAAGCGTCCCGCCACGCCATTTCGGCGGCGAGTGCGGGGCGGCCGGGGTTGATATACCCGAAATAGTCGGCGCGTATCTGGGCGCCGATCCATTCGCGATACGGATTTTTGTATATGGCGGATTCCGGCGGGACGTAACCTTTCACAAAATTGCAAAAGGCAACGCGTTCGGCGGTACAGTAGGAGTCTTTCGGCAACAGGCGCAACCACGCGCGTGACACGTCAAACGGCGTGAAATCTTTGCCGTATGTTTCGATAACCTGTTGATACAAGACGGTGTAATTGGTGTCGTCGTCCGGCGGCATGCCGTCGATCTCGTCGGCATAGAGGCGGTTGGCAAAACCGAAGGTATAGCGGTTCAGATCGGTCTTATCCAAATCACTGCGTACTATGTAACGGGACAACGGGTAGTTGTCGGTTGCTTTTAAAAACGGGATCAGATCGTTTGTGCGAACGCCTTCCACCGTCTTGCCGAGCATGCAACCGCAAACACGCCCGAACCACGCACCGCGGATCTGACTCTCCAAACGTCCGACGGTACGCGTTTGGTAGGAATACGGTTTGCGCAGCTCTCGGATAGCCTCGAGATCGGACGGCTCGACATGCGGGTAGTCCGCACGTCGTTTCGCGTGGCAGACGATCTCAAAAAGAACGTCGCCGAGTTTCTTTTTCTGCTCGTCTTTCGGTAACTTCGATACGGAAAGAAAAACGTCTTTGTAAGGTTCGATATCCAACCCCTCTTCAAGACACTGCGCGTATTCGATCATCAGGTTGGAGGAATAGAACTCCCAATCGTGTATGTTGGCATATTGCGGTTTGATTTTGACGGTGCCTTGCATCTCTTCCACCATGCGATTGTCGTTTCCCAGGATCAGCGCATCGAGTGAGACACCGAAATACTTGGATATCTTAACAAGTTTACCGAGTTCAGGCACGGTATCGCCGTTTTCCCATTTTTGTACCGACTGTTGCGATACACCGAACAGGGCGGCCAATTGCTCTTGCGAAAGGTGGCTTTCGTTTCGCAATTGGCGGATCGCGTTTCCTATTGTCATAATGTATCCCTCCTTACCAAGATATTGTAGTGTGACGACGTAAAAATGTCAACAAACCGCGAATAGTAATTTATACAACCGACAGTTGTATACGACGCAACAAACACAAACACCGCGGTGCAAGTCATGTCGGCTCCGCGGTGTTTGGCTGTTTTATCAGAATAAGTTCCAGTTGTATTTTGCGGTGTAGTCGCCGCCGGTGACATCTTCGATCAGATCCGGCGTGCGGTCGATCCCCACGGCGTTGGTGTCGTAACGCTGGAAGTTGCCGATAAGGTCGAGTTTGCCGCCGCGCATCGTCACGTGGGGTACGCGCTCAAAGAAGAAGTTGCCGACCAACTCGTTGTTGCCGCCTTCCACGGTGAAGAACCTTTTGTTGCCGCGCACCAGGTTGGTCTGCTGTACGTGCAGGTCGCCGCCCTTCAAAATATAACCGTAATCGGTGGGACCCCACATCAGCGAGTTGTAAATACGCATCTTGCCCGCGGCGTTCGGCTCGGACAGAATGTACATACGGTCTTTCGGGGATTCCATCGCCACCAGTTCGGTGTTCACAAGGTCCACGTCGTCACAGCCGATGTAGTGCAGGCTGATCTCCGCACCGTCGGTGCCGTGGCCGATGATCTTGCCGCGGGTGCCGCGGCCGTCCTGCAACGTGAATTTGATACCGACCTTTGAACCGAAGACGAAGGTGCCGAGCACGTGTTCGTCGGCACAATACCCGAATACCAACGCATCGAGCAGGTCGATCTGGTTGTGCCAGTGGATGCGCCATTCGTCCCCTTTCGGACGGCCTTCAAAGTTGGAACGCGGCCAGTAGTGGGTGTTGTATTGAATATTTTCTACCCAGCCTTCGGTGGCGCAGTTGCCCACGAACACACCGCAGCGAATGGGGGCGCCGCCGAGATAGGAGATATAATGCCCGTCGGACGGATAGGTGCCGAAATCCAGGCCCAACCACGAGTTCACAAACACCACGTCGATGGCGTAAACGTGTTTGCCGCGGCTTTGCACCGCCCACGGGTAGGGGACGGGTTCGTTGAAATTCTGGTTCGGATGCTGAATGACAAGACCGCGAATGCCCGCGCCTTCGCCCATCGTGATAAACGGTGCGGCGTCTTCATTGCCGTGGCCGTGGGTGGTGCGGAGCACGGCGCCGCCGGCTTGTGTATGGGCGGGCACTTCGAATACGCCGCGCAGTTCCACACCGTCGGGGATGTGAAGGGTACCGTCCACACGATACCAACCGCCCGCAAGATATACCACGCCGCCCGTCTGCCCTGCGGCGTCGAGCGCCGCCTGCAGGGCGGCCGTGTTGTCGGCATCGGGATTGGTGGTAACGCCGTACTCGGCGGCAAGATAGAGCTTCTCTGTTGTCGGACGGCAGGGGGTGGGCTTTGTTCGGTGGCCGCCGCGGGGGGCAACGGGCAGGTTTAACGGTTCGTCCGCAAACTGTACCTGATGCGCGACCGCATCGGGTGTTGCGATCTTCGCACCGCCTTTAAACGTGTTGCCGAGGATCTGTGCCGAGAGGATCTCGTCGGTCATCGTTATATGATCCCCTTCGCCGAGTGCGCATTGCATCAGCGTAATACCGCCGTTGCGCTGGAAAACGGCGGTGTCGGTCCATCCGTCAAACGTACAGTTGGTGAAGGACAGCCAACCGGGGCCGTCCAGTACCACGTCGAACGGATAGGGACCTTCGATATCCACACCGTTGAACATTGCCACCGTGTCGAATCGTGTTTCTGCATGGATGGCGGCATACAAGCCTTTGATATCGGCCGTGATCTTGCAATCCGACATGGCAAGGCCCACGCCGTTCATTTTGTGCAAACGCAAGCCGATGAAGCAGTTGTGCAGATACAGGGAACTGAACTGCGCGTTGGCGGCGCCGGAGGGGGAGTCTACCACGGCAAAGCCGTTGTGACAGTATTCGATAAACACGTTATAGACGTATTCCCAGTCGGAACGCGCCATCAACACGCCCGTCACGTGATTCAGCATATGCCCGCGCAGTCCGCGCTGTGCGCGGTCGTTCATCGGACGGCTTTCGGGGGTGAGGGTGAATTCCGCCCAGTATTTCGGGCCGATGTGCACGTCGATCAGACGGCCGATATCGGTGGTGCGATCCATAAAGAAACCCACGTTCAACGGGGTGATATACACATTTTTGAGGGTGTGCAGTTCGTTTCCTTCGGGACCGCACTGGCCGCCGCGCCAGGGGTTGACAAGGGTGACGTTTTCCACGGTGATGTTATCCGTGCCGCGCGGATTGCGCTGACGGAAGGTGGGGGAATAGGGAATGCGTGCCGTGAGGTTTTGCTCGGGATAGAACACATACAAATTCTTAAGACCCGAACCGACGAGCATGGTGATCTGCTCCTCGCCGTTGGGATCGTTTTTGCCGTGATACGCGCAAAGGATGGTGCCGCGTCCTTGGTTGGGGGCGGCGTTCGGCACCCACTCGCCGCGCAGGGTGACCGCGGGCGGAATGGTCAGGTTGCTGTGCAGGGCATAACGGCCTTCGGGCAGATACACCGTGCCGCCGCCGATTTCATGGCAGTGGTCCAGAGCCTCTTGGATAGCGGGGGCGGCGTCTTCCGCACCCGTGGCATCGGGTGCGTACTCGGCGGCGTTGACCGCGACGATGCACAGATCCCCCGTGTCGAAGACGGGCTCTAAAATATACGGACATTTACCTTGGTTGCTCATAGCAAACGACCTCCTTTAGTGCCGGAGAGGCATACTTTCGCGTAATCCGTTACGCGAGGTTAGCGTACCACAATCAATTATGAAAAGTCAATAGAAAATACGAAAAAATACGTATATTTCCAGTGATTTCGGCGAGTGCCTTGAAAAGGTAACGGCATCTGATATACGTCGGGGACATCGCTCACCCCACCGACAAGAGGAGGAAGACGGCTATGGGGGTGCGACACGGACTGATTTGCGAAGATAAACGGTATTTCCGCAGTGACTGCAATTTTTTCGCGAATTTAAGCCGTTTTTTCGAAAAAGAGGTATTGCAACCGTCTGTAAATTATGATATGCTATAAAAAGGAATATTGTGGAATACAGGAGGTTTTCACCTATGCCTTGTTGTTTGGCAATTGACATCGGTGCTTCAAGCGGACGTCACCTGTTGGGTGAGATCGTAGACGGCCGTCTGGTGACCGAAGAGATTTACCGTTTTGAAAACGGTATGAAACCGCAGGACGGGATGCTCGTTTGGGATATCGATGCCCTGTTCGCGGACGTGGTGGCGGGTATTGCCCGCTGCAAAGAACTCGGGAAGATCCCCGATTCGATGGCGATCGACACCTGGGGTGTGGACTATGTATTGCTGGATGCCGAGGGGCAGGAGATCCGTCCTTGCATGGCGTATCGTGACAGCCGCACGGCCGGTATCCCTTCCGAAGTGTTCGATATCGTGAGCCGCGAAGAGTTGTATTCCCGCACGGGTATCCAACAGCAGGATTTCAACACGATCTACCAGTTGTACTGCGATAAGAAGAGCGGTAAGCTGGATGACGCCGCGCATTTTTTGATGATGCCCGATTATCTTGCGTATAAACTGACGGGTGTGCGTCGTAACGAATATACCAACGCGACCACCACCAATCTTTTGAACGCCGAGACCAAGCAGTGGGATACCGTGATTTTGGAGAAACTGGGAATTCCCGCCTCCATTTTCGAGAGCCCGTCGGTGCCCGGCACGGTGGTGGGTAACTTCCTGCCCGCGATTCGGGAGAAGGTCGGTTTCGATTGCACCGTCCGCTTGTGTCCTTCGCACGATACCGCGTCGGCGGTGGCGGCGTGTCCCATTGACGAAAAGAGCGTGTTCATCTCTTCGGGCACGTGGAGTTTGGTGGGTACCGAAAATCTGTATCCCGTAACCACTCCCGCCGCGATGGAAGCAAACCTTGCCAACGAGGGCGGCATTGAATACCGTTTCCGTTTTCTTAAGAACATTATGGGTATGTGGCTGTTCCAGAATATTCGCCGTAATCTGGATAAGAAGTATACATACGACGAGATGATGGAAATGGCAATGGCAAGCGATTTTACCGAAACTATCGACCCGACGAACGAGGCGTTCTTGGCACCTGAGAATATGATCGAAGCCATTCGTACCTATCTCGGAAAACCCGACCTGCCGCTCGGCGATGTGCTGAGCAGTGTTTACCACTCGCTCGCGGCAAGCTATAGGAAGACGGTGGAGGAGATCGAACGGGTGGCCGGCAAAACGGTGGACAAGGTCGCCATTGTGGGCGGCGGTTGTAAGGACCGTTACCTCAATCGTTTGACAAAAGAGTATACCGGTCGCCGCGTGACGGCGGGTCCTGTGGAAGGAACCGCGACCGGCAACATCCTTTCGCAGTTGATGGCGATGGATGACGCACTTACATTGCAAGATGCACGGAACATTGTGATCCGTACCTTGGATATTCAAGAAGTTTGAAAGGAGTTTCGTTATGAGCAGATACATGGAGGCTATGAAACTGTATGAGGCGCTGGGTGTGGACACCGAAGCGGCGCTGAACACCTTGAAAGACATTACCGTGTCGGTGCATTGCTGGCAGGGTGACGACGTGGTCGGTTTCGACAGCAAGGAGGCGCTGTCGGGCGGTATCCAGACCACCGGTAACTATCCCGGCAAGGCAACCACCCCCGAAGAGTTGATGGCGGACTTTGACAAGGCGTTGTCGCTGATGCCCGGTAAGAAGAAACTTAACTTGCATGCGTGTTATGCGATCTTTGAAGACGGCGAGTATGCCGATCGCGATAAGATCGCGCCGAAGCACTTTGCCAAATGGGTGGCGTTTGCGAAAGAGCGCGGTATGGGTATCGATTTTAACCCCACCTACTTCTCGCATCCGATGGTGAAGGACGGCCTGACCTTGTCTTCTCCCGATGAGGAAGTGCGTGCGTTCTGGGTGGAGCACGGCCGTGCTTGTATCCGCATTGCGGAATACTTTGCCGAGGAGACGGGCATCCCCACTGTTATGAACATTTGGATCCCCGACGGCTACAAGGATATTCCGGCTGATCGCTTGGGGCCGCGTGCGCGCTTTAAGAAGTCGCTCGACGAGATCCTTGCGATCCCCTATGACAAGTCGAAGGTGTATATCACGCTCGAATCCAAAGTGTTCGGCATCGGCGTGGAATCCTACACCGTCGGTTCGGCGGAATTTACCCTGTCCTATTCCACGGCGAACGGATTGACGCCGCTGATGGATAACGGCCACTATCATCCCACCGAAGTGGTGTCGGACAAGATCTCTTCGCTTTTGCTGTTTAACGACAAGATCGCGCTTCACGTGACCCGTCCCGTGCGTTGGGACTCGGACCATGTGGTGTTGTTTGATGACGAGACCCGCGAGATTGCGAAGGAGATCGTGCGTAACGATGCTCTTGACCGTGTGTTTATTGCGACCGACTATTTCGATGCGTCCATCAACCGCATCTCCGCCTGGGTGACGGGTGTGCGTAACGTGTCGAAGGCGCTGTTGTTTGCGCTGTTGCAGCCGAACGCTCGGTTGAAGGCGTTGCAGGATGCGGGCAATATGACCGAATTGATGGTCCTGCAGGAAGAACTGAAGACCGCGCCGTTCGGCGATGTGTGGGAGGAATTCCTGCGTCGTGAAGGTATGACGGCGGATTACATCACCGCTGTGCGCGAGTATGAAAAAACTGTGTTGGAGGCAAGAGCATGAAAGACATTTTGACCGCTCCCTTTGTGGAGGAGATGAAACGTACCACCGCGAATATGTACCGCCAGGGTTGGGACGAGCGCAACGGCGGCAACATCAGCTATATGCTGGAAGAGGCTGAAGTGGCGGAATATTTGGATCTCGACCATGTGATCCGCACGATCCCGACCGGCTTTGATGCGACCGACCTGATCGGCAAGATCTTCATCGTGACCGGCACAGGCAAGTACTTCAAGAACGTGGAAGTGGATCCCGAGACCAACCTCGGCATCATCCGCATTGCGAAGGACGGCACCACGGCGGAACTGCTGTGGGGTTACAAGGACGGCGGCCGCTTCACCAGCGAACTGCCCGCCCACTTGATGAGCCATATGGTGCGTTTGAAGAAAGACCCGAACCACCGCGTGGTGATGCACACCCACCCGACCTATACCCTCGCGATGACCCACATTCACGAACTCGATGATAAGAAGTTCACCCACACTATTTGGGAAATGTGCACCGAGTGCATCGTGGTGTTCCCCGACGGTATCGGCGTGCTGCCGTGGATGGTCTGCGGCAACAACGAGATCGGTGAAGCCACCGCGAAGAAGATGGAAGAGTACCGTTTGGTGGTCTGGGGCTTGCACGGCATCTACGGCGCGGGCAAGGATATGGACGAGACCTTCGGTTTGATCGAAACGGTGGAAAAGGCGGCTCAGCTCTATATGCTGACGGCGCATATGCCGCACGTTAACACCATTCTCGACCCCGAACTCAAAGCGGTTGCGGATGCGTTCGGTCTTGACTATCGCAAGGATTTCCTGAATCTGTAATCTAACGAAGGCACGCGTCCGTTGGGGCGTGTGCCTTCGCGTTTTAAAGGAGCGAAACCTATGAGATTTTTGATCGTTGTGGATATGCAAGAGGATTTCGTGCGCGGTGCGTTGGGCAGTGCGGCGGCAGAGGCGATTTTGCCGCGCGTAGTCGAAAAGGTGAAGACCTTCGACGGCACGGTACTGTTTACGCGTGACACACACGGAGAAGACTATATGCAGACACAAGAGGGGCGCAAACTGCCCGTCCCGCACTGTATCAAGGATACGGCAGGGTGGCAGATCTGCGAAGAACTCGCGCCCTACGTTACGCGGGCGGTGGATAAACCCACCTTCGGTTCGGTGGACTTGCCGTGTATTTTAGCGGAATACGGTGAGGTGGAGGCGGTTACGCTGTGCGGACTGTGCACCGATATCTGCGTGATCTCCAACGCAATGCTGTTGAAAGCCGCATTTCCCGAGGCGATCGTGACGGTGGATGCCGCCTGTTCGGCAGGGGTCAGCGAGGAAAGTCACCGCACCGCGCTTGCCGCCATGCGCGCGGTGCAGATCGAAATTACGGAATAATCTTTACAAATCCTACGCCATCTGGTATACTGACTTTGAACAAAATTTCGAAAGTTGGTAATACCAGATGGCGTATCGTTTGGATAATACGGTAAAAAAAAGCGCGTATATGCAACTGTACGAGCAGCTTAGGCAGGATATTACGGCCGGGGTGTACCCCTACGGCAAAAAGATGCCTTCCAAACGTCTGTTGGCGGAGGAGGCGGGGGTCAGTGTGGTGACGGCGGAGCACGCCTATGCGTTGTTGGCGGAGGAAGGATATGTCGAAGCGCGGGAACGCTCGGGTTTTTTCGTCATCTACCGCGCGGACGATTTTCTGCCGATACGGTCGGTGGCCAAGACGGCTGCGGTTTCGCCGCAGATGCACAAGGCGGCGACCTTTCCTTTTTCGGTATTGGCACGCACCATGCGACGGGTATTGACCGAACAGGGGGAGGCGATCTTGCAAAAATCCCCCAACCACGGGTGCGCCGAACTGCGGTCGGCGGTGGCGGACTATCTCGTGCGGCGGCACGGTATGGCGGTGGGCGCGCATCAGGTCATCATCGGCTCGGGTGCGGAGTATCTCTACAGTTTGCTCTCGCAGATGTTTCGCGGGTGTACGTTTGCACTGGAAGACCCGTCCTACGACAAGATTCGGCGGGTGTACGAAGCAAGCGGCATTCCGTGTGACCCGCTTCGCATGGAGGCGGACGGCATTGCCTCCGCCGCACTTACGGCGACGCAGGCGCGGGTGTTGCACGTGACCCCTTTTAACAGTTACCCGAGTGGGGTGACGGCGAGTGCCTCCAAGCGGGCGGAATACCTGCGATGGGCGACCCGCCGTGATGGCTATATCGTGGAGGATAACTACGATTCGGAACTCACCGTGTCCACCAAAAACGAAGACCCGCTGTTTTCGCTGTGCGGCGACGAGCGGGTGATCTATCTGAACACCTTTTCCCGCACGGTTGCGCCGTCGATGCGGGTGGGGTATATGGTGTTACCCCCCTCGTTGCTCCCGCGGTTTGAAGAAACGGTGGGGTTTTATTCCTGCACCGTGCCGATGTTTGAACAATACGTGTTGGCCGCACTCGTAAACAGCGGTGATTTTGAGCGCCACATTCACCGTGTCCGCCGTGCAAGGCGACGGGAGAAGACATAAAAAAAGGGTTGTTCACGCCTTGATGTGAACAACCTTTTTTTCATATTACGCGTCCGTCCGAAATACGGATGATGCGGTCGCAACGGGCGGCTAAGTCGTTGTCGTGTGTCACCATGATGATGGTTTTTCCGCGGTCGCGCAAGGATTGAAACAGCGAGAAGATGTCGGCGGCGGTCTCGCTGTCTAAGTTGCCTGTCGGCTCGTCCGCTAAGATCAGTGCGGGGTCGTTCAGCAAGGCGCGGGCGATCGCCACACGTTGCCGCTCACCGCCCGAAAGATGGCGGGCTTTTTTGTGTTTCAAATGTGCGATGCCGACCTGCTCGAGCAACGGTGTGACCGCGGCGCGCGCTGTGCGCAAGGGGCGGTCGTTAAAGTACGCAGGCAACAGCACGTTGTCCGCTACGCTCAGATCGTTGATCAGTGCAAATTCCTGCAACACGAAGCCCATATAGCGGTTGCGCAGTGCCGCCAATTCGCTGTCGCGGCATTGGGTGACGTCGGTACCGTTCAGCATATACGTGCCGACGGTGGGCGGTTCCATAGCACCCAAAATATGCAAAAGCGTGGATTTGCCCGCACCCGACCGCCCGACGATGGCGGTGATCTCGCCTTCGTCGATGGAAAGCGTAACGTCGGTCAGCGCGTCGCAAAAGGTGGTCTTGTCGATGGTATAGCGTTTGCCGACACCTGTAAGTTCGATCAACATATTGTCACCCCTCTTATCGATTTTCGGTAAACAACTGCATGGGACTGCGGTGGAAGAAACCGGCAATCACGATGCTGATACAGAGCATGGCGACCGCCGCAACGCCGACCACGCACCACCGTGCCACCGAAATGGCTACACCGTGTTGCAAAAACGACCACAGCACTCCGAGCGGGACGCTGATCGCTACCGTGAGGCAATACAGCGTGACGGTGGTGGCGGTGAGCATACGCCGCGATTGTCCCAACAAATACATTACGGCGTAATCCCGTCGTGTGCGCCCGAAATGAATAACAGCGGTGCTGATGGTAATGAGTATCGCCAGCAACATAAAATACAGTTGTATCTCACCATCGTCAAATATGCTGCGAAGTTTGTTTTTTGTGTATGCTTTCGTTAATTGCTTCGCGCTCATGACCATACCGTATTGTTTAAGGCGGATTTGCATCTCCTCCACGGGTATCTCGGTTTGAAACCATATGGTGGAAGCAGGTGAGGTAACGGGGGACGTTGTTATCACAAAGTCGCCTTCATACGTCAGATCTACGCAACGGTCGAAGGTGATTGGCGTACCGCGGGAAAGGTGGAATGCCATCGGGTGTTCGTCTTCGTCCAGTATCCCTACCACTTGATACGAAATGCTCGTTTCCCGCATCCCGTTGGGAGCACTCTCGTCTTCAACGTATGCTGGACGTGAGAAGGTGGAACCGAGTGGATAGGTCGTTGCCAAACCGCTGCTTACAACGCAGGCAAGCGTGCTTTCGTCGGCATCGGCGGGGGTGAGCCACCGCCCGCTTTGCAGTGAGGGGGTGATGCCCAACAGGCCGGGATCGTATTCGCAGTAGGAAACAGCACCGTCATAAGTTTGAGTGAACGAACCGACAAGCGGCCGCTCCCCACACGCATCGTATACTTCTTGCCATAGCGAGTCGGAAAGTATGGTGTCGTACCGTGAGTTTAACGACAAGGCGACGTAAGGCTTTTCGGTGCGGTCAAAATAGTGGTCAATATAATCGTAATGTTCCAGTGACAAGGCAACGACCAAATCTACCGAATACGCGAGCAGGGTGAGCAAAAACAGCAGTGCCAAAAAGAGCGGCCATTGCTTTTTTAGGGTGTGGCGTGCGTTAAGGCACAGGCACTTCAAAAACCGTCTCATCGTCCGCCTCCTTTCCCGGCGTCGGACAGCACGCGGCAGGTGACCCGCCGCGCGGCGGCAGCACCGATGGCGGCGCCGACCAAGAGCAACGCGCCGAGTAAGGGAAGCGCATCCCCGCACAACAACAGCGCGTTGCGGGGCACTTTTTCCACCACCGCCCACCACAGTGCGTAACCGCTGAGGGTGATCGCAAAGGTTAGGAGGGTGTTAAACATCGCCTCTCCTGTCAATGTCAAGAACAGCGTGCGCCGGCGACAACCCAGCAAGCGGGTGATCGCCAGTTGACGGGCGCGCAGGTCGATCCAATGGCGGTACAAAAGGAACCAGGCGAGCAGTGCGGCACACACCATGCCAATAAACTGTGGGTCGTAGAACAGACCGCCCGCAGCCTTCACACCGAGTGAACGGTCAAATGTAACGGAAAAACGCGCTTGCGGTAAAATTTTCGCCAACTCACGGTTCAACCGTTCCACCGCACTGCGGGTTGCAAAGGGAGAGATGCCGTAGATAAAACTGCTCGGCGTTTGCTCAAGGACGGCAAAATCCTTTTCGCTGATTAAAATATCGAATAGGTCGTCTCCCCAAATGCCCACAACGTAGGTCAAGGACAATTCGTCCGCAGAGAAGACATCGCCATCGCTTAAATTCAGCGTACCTGCAAAGGTGTGCTCTCTGTTTATGTACGCACAGCCGGGGAGGGGCTCGCCGTATTGGCTGTCACACAGCAGATCACGGTTCAGTTTTTGCCATGCATACGGGTTCGCATTGGTCGGTATTACGGTGGATATACTGTTCAGCGTGCCGCCCGCCGGCTGTTTCAGTGGCTTTTTCAGTATGTAGTAATCGACGATGTGGCTTTCCTCCAACAGCGTGCACACCGCCTCCCACTGGGCGGCATCGGGTGCGCCGAGCCGTTCGACCGCCGTGTGGCGGTAGGCAAGATTGTAATAGATGGAGTTGCGTGCTTCGACAAACGGTGTTAGGTAGGCATATAATAAAAGCAAAAAGCAACTGAGAACGGTCACGGTGGTGAGCCACCACAGACCGCGTGCGGCGCGGTATCCCGCCCGCCACAGTTTGAACAGTAAGAGTACGGATTTCACAAGCACACCTCCCACGGTCGATTCGGTAACGATCTTCCAATAAAAGGATAACACATTGTCCGAGGGGTTGTCAAGGAAAGGGGCGTATCTCGCGGGAACTGGTTATATAAAAATATATCATTCTGAACATTTACTTATTACCAAAATAGAGGTATAGTACGATGCGAAGGATGTGATTGTATGGATTACAAACGCGTATTAACGGTGCAGGATATCTCCTGCGTGGGGCAGTGTTCGCTTACGGTGGCGTTGCCCATTATCTCGGCGTGCGGGGTGGAGACGGCTGTGCTCCCGTCGGCGGTGCTGTCCACCCATACGGCGGGTTTCAGCGGGTTTACCTTCCGTGACCTGACGGAGGACATGCCCGCCATTGCCGCCCATTGGCAAAAGGAGGCTATCACGTTTGATGCGATCTATACGGGGTATCTCGGCAGTACCGAGCAGATCGACTATGTGAAAGCGCTGTTTTCGACCGTTCTGAAAGCGGACGGCGTGCGGGTGGTTGACCCCGCGATGGCGGACAACGGCAAACTCTATCCGCTGTTCGATATGGCGTTCGTGGAGGCGATGAAAGGCTTGTGCGGCGCGGCGGACGTGGTGGTGCCGAACCTCACCGAAGCCTGTTTCTTGACCGATACGCCGTATACCGAGCAGTATGACCGCGCGTATATCGACGACGTGGTGGCGAAACTGCACGCGCTGGGTGCGAAAACGGTGGTGTTCACGGGCGTGTCGTTTGCCGAAGGGACGACGGGCGTGTTGGTGAGCGAAAACGGTGTTGCGCATTACTACGAGCATCCGAAACGTCAAAACAGTTGCCACGGCACGGGGGATATCTACGCCTCGGCGTTCGTGGGGGCGCTGGTGCGCGGCAAAACGGCGGTGGATGCCGCCCGCATTGCGGCGGACTACACGGTGGCGTGCATCGACGCGACCGCCGAGCTCGATAACCACTGGTACGGTGCAGCGTTTGAACCGGTGTTGGGCGAATTGATCGATATGTTGAAATAAAGAATACGCCAAACCTTCTCTTTTGCAAAAAACACTTTACAAATTGAACGTTTTTCGGTATACTATTAAGGATACCAATGCAAAGGAGCATACTATGCTGGCATTTGAAGAATTGAATTTGAAACTGGAGGCCCTGTGGCCGGATATTGACGATCTGCAAAATGCGATCGGGCTTCGCCAGATGCGTACCGAAGTGGAAGAACTGGATATGCGCGCGGCGGAGGACGGCTTTTGGGATAATATGGATCGCGCGCAGGAAGTGACTCAGCGCGCGGCGCGACTGAAAGATAAGATCGCGGCGTATGAAGCACTGGTGGCTTCGTATCACGATACCGTCACCTTGATCGAACTGGCCAACGAGGAAGAGGATGAGTCGTTGCTCAACGAATGTGCGGCGGCGGTGGACGGCATTGCCGCGTCGCTCGAACAACAGCGCCTGGCCACACTGCTTACGGGGGAATATGACAGCCGCAATGCGATATTGTCGTTCCACGCGGGGGCGGGCGGCACCGAGGCGCAGGATTGGGCGTCGATGTTGTACCGTATGTATACCCGTTGGGCGGAAAGCCACGGGTACAATTACAAATTGCTCGACTATGTGGACGGCGATCCCGCCGGGTTAAAGAGTGCGAGCATTATGATCGAGGGCGAAAACGTCTACGGTTTCCTCAAAGGCGAAGCGGGGGTGCACCGTCTGGTGCGTGTGTCTCCGTTTGACGCATCGGGACGTCGTCACACCTCCTTTGCGGCGGTGGAAGTAATGCCCGAATTGGACGATACCATTCAGGTGGACATCCGCCCCGAAGATGTGAAGATGGACGTGTTCCGTTCGTCGGGCGCGGGCGGTCAGCACATCAACAAGACCTCGTCGGCTGTGCGTTTGACCCATATTCCGACGGGTATCGTGGTCGCCTGTCAGACCGAGCGCAGTCAGTTCCAAAACCGTGATACGGCGATGAATATGTTGAAGGCGAAATTGCTGGAGATCAAAGAGCGTGAGCATCTCGACAAGATCGACGATATCAAGGGCACACAGGCACAGATCGAATGGGGCAGTCAGATCCGCTCCTACGTCTTTATGCCGTATACTCTGGCGAAAGATCATCGCACCGGTTTCGAAATGGGGAACATCAACGCGGTGATGGACGGCGACTTGGATGGGTTTGTTAACGCGTATCTGAAGGCATCTGCCAACGGTACACTCGGCTATAAGGAATAAAAGAAGGTCGGCTTTTGCCGACCTTCTTTTGTTATTTCGTCGTGTGGCGTTCCACAAAACGGGTAGTTACGCGGTAATGCCGGGGGACGGACTGCTTTCGTTGCAGGTCGCTTACCACGTCGTGCAACACCTCGGCAAACACATTGCCGTAATCAAACGCGATGGCGGAGACACCGCCGTGTACCCATTCGGAAGCGTAACTGTTGTTGATGGCGATCACCTCGGTGTCCGCAGGAATGGATATGCCGTGGGCGGTCAGATGGGCGATCAGTCCATAGGCGATCTCGTCGTAGGTGCAGACGATAAGGTCGGGCAAGGCGGGGCGCGCCAGCAACTGTGCGGCGGCGTTGGCACCCGCTTCGTCGTAACGGCCGCGACCGATCACCTCGTCGCAGGGGAACCACTCTTGCAGTTGACGGCGGTAGTTGCGGGTCAATTCTTCGCCTGCTACCGTAATGACGGCATGGCGGTACTTTTCGCGAACGGCAGACAGCGCGCCGTCAAAATCGATCTGTACGACCGAATGCGAAGGGGGGTCCTGTTCGACAAACGACACGACGGGTACGGTGGGCGCGGGGGTGAAGTCCCGTAACGATGCCAGTGACAGAATGGCGTCGATGCGCGGATCGTCGGTACAGGTCTGTGCAACGGCATTTACCTCGGCGCAATCAAATCCGACGTTATAGATGACGGTGTGGCAGCCGACGGCTTTGGCGGCGGCCGCAATGGCTTGTACCGCCGCGGAATAGCGCGGGCTGATGATTTCGGGGCAGAGTACGGCAAACGTCCATCCGTCGGGGCGGTGATTGCCCGCCGCCACTTTTTTCTTTTCGTAAAAATAGCCGAGCTTCTGTGCCGCTTCGAGCACCCGCCGACGGGTGGAATCCGACACGTCGAAGGAGTGGCGCAACGCTTTGGAGGCGGTGGAGACCGAGACGTTTGCGTGTTTGGCTACATCTTTTAGCGTCATACCGTTCCCTCCTTTTTGTTGCGAATCATCCCGAAATAGAGGAAGAGCGCGACACCTATTGTGAGTGCTAAGGCCAGGGCGGAGGTAACTTGTTGGGCATAGACCGAAAGACCGAGGAAGCGGTTGCCGCTGTTTTGAATATGGGCAACCAACGGGCTGACCGCCAACGTGGCGAAGAACCCGCCGAGACCGTATACCGTGCGTTGCAAAGCGAGCGCTTCACTGCGCAGGTCACGGGGGGCATAGTCGAACACCAGATTGATGAGTGCGCTGTTCAGTCCCGCGTTGGCGATCGCACAGATCACGGTGTATATCATGAACAGCACGAGACCGTTTGACGGCACGGTAAAGACCATTACGGCGTAAGCCGACGCCATCAGCAGCACGCAAAGCAGCATCATTTCGGCAAAAGAGCGGCGATCGGCAAACCGTCCCATACGGCGGGAGAAAAGGGCGCGCACGAGGGAGGAAACGACCCCGAGTATGGCAACGAGCGAGAGCGAAAACCCCAGTTCGCTGATCTGATACGTGGCGTAGAAGGGGGTGGAAGAATAGGTCGCAACGTTCCAGAGAACGCCCACCGCCACCGCTTTCAGGTACAGGCGGTTTTTAAGCAGGGTTCGCACCTTCGGCAAGAAGGCGTCGGTCTGTGACGAGAATTCCTGCGGTTTTTCTTTGGAAAAGACAAAGGTGAGGGTGTGCCCGACCATCAGTGCGAATAAGGTGATACCGCATACGATAAAACCACCGCGCAGATTGCCGGCCGCCTCAAAACGGTCCATCATGTTTCCCATCACGGTGGTGAAGAGCATGCCGCCGATAAGCGAAATGATCTCTTTATTGGCGGTAAACACGCCGCGCTTTTTATCGTCCACCAACGACATATACCACCCGATCTTCGGGGAGTTGAACATCTGGTGGATGATGTGGGCAACCAACATACAGACGACAAAAACAGCCGCCTTACCGCCGGTAGAGAGCGGCACAAAGGGGGTGAGATAGATGGCGGCAAACAGCAGTTCATTGAGTATAGAGGCGGCGATCACCATGCGCTTCACGCCGTTTTTACGGTTTAGGAAAATGGAGAGCATTTGAAAACTGCAACCGAGTGACACGAAGGCGGTGACAATACCGGTTACGCTGTCCGAAATGCCGAGATGGGTAGAAACTTTGGCCAAAAACGCGCCGCTGACGAGCAACGATACGAAATATTCGAGTGCCGATTCGATAATATATAGCGTGCGGCTGGTTTTATAGATATCACGAGTACACGCCGGCACCACCTTGTGGCGACGACGATATTGCCGATAATGTCGATAAGCGCGAAGACGGTGCATACGTTCACTCCCTTTCCAAAGGCACAGTATAGCACGAATGGACGGTGGTTGCAATCCCGAAAGTATCGAAAATTTTTCGAAATGCAAAGGACGGGAGTGGGCGGATCCCCTGAAAAGACACGGAGTGCCGACCGAGAAGAGCGGAAGGCCCGCTTTCGGTCGACAGCAAAAATTGCCTCCCCTTACACGGGAGAGGCAATTTTCAGCATCTTTGTTTAGGGAGCCTTCTCGGTTCTTCTCACATCGGATCGTAGGTGGAATCGGGACGTTTGTTTAAGAGCACTGTCAAATTGCCGTTGCGGGTGCGGATCTCGTCGATCATCGCTTTTTCATCGGCACCCTGTTTCAAAGTGATATCGTACATCAACTCAAAGAAAGAGCCGAGCTCGATGGTCTTTACACGGGCGAGTGTTGCGCGGCGGGTATAGGTCTTTAATACATCGTCGAACGTTTTGTCCCAACACATATTTTCGGGGACGGTGATTCTGAGTTTGCAACGCGAGCGGGTGGTCTGACGGGTGAGGCCGATGCAATAGGCCACCACCAAGAAGACGACGAACACGCCGGTTGCCGCCGCGGCATAGGCCAAGAGTTTGGAACCACCTGCAAGGCCGATCGCCATGGTGAAGACCACACACGCGAGGTCTTTCGGGTCGGCGGCAATGCTGCGGAAACGCACCATCGTGAAGATGCCTGCCATACTGAGAACGCCGATGAAGCTGTCCCGCGTGAGGTAGACGAGCATGGCAATGATGCCCGGCAGCAGCGCGAGTGCGATCATAAAATTCCACGAAAGGGGCTCGTCCCGTTTGGTGAAGCCGTACACCGCCGCCGCCACACTGCCGAACAGACAGCAGAACACGGCAATGACGATAAATGCCAAAAACGGGTGGGATGCCACCGCACTGGATTGCCCCGTCACCAACATATTGGCAAGGGCGTCGGCAGACGAGGTGGGGGACGTGGCAAACAATTCAGCGATCAGATCAAACAGCATAGCGGATACCTCCTAATCATTTCGGAACGTATATTCCGTGGGCATAGTTGTTGTGCAAAAACTGACGGTACTCGTTACCGTATTTGGAATAACTGATACGGGACAACTCCAATTTGGAAAAGGTGTCCGCCAGCCACAGTGGATAGGCGGTACTGACCTTTACTTCCATGATGTACTTCTCGCGCGGGAGAATGTACGCACCGTAGGTCTCGTGGTCGAAATCCAGTTCGGTACGGCGGGCGCGCAGGTTGTAATCAAACGTAATGCGCAAGTCGTCGTCCTGCGGCAGGAAGAAAGCTTGGCGGTCGTAAAACAGTGCGACCTTCGGGGTGGGGGATTTTTGGTCGAGTATATACTGTATCTCCCCGTTGATCTGGCGGTTTTTCTCCGAGGTGTCGGGGGATTCGTGGGTTTCGATGAATTGCATGGCCGAGGCAAAATCCGTCTTGACCCGCCGTTTGTTTACGCGACGGTTGATCTTCTTTTTGATCTCGAAGAACAGGGCGGATTGGTTGCCCACTTCGCCGTAACAACGCAGACGAAGTTTTTCCTTATACCGCGGTTTTTGCAGGGAGTCACGAATGAACCAGTGGTCTTCCGTGTCGAGATACAGGTTGTTTACGAGATAAAACCCGTCGCCCGTACTGTATTTGTCGGGCACCATATATTCGTACAATTGCTCACGCACGCGGCGATAGGTGTCTTCGTCCAACAGATATTTCTTTTCAAATCGGTTAAAGACCTGACCCATGGTGCCCTCCTTTCTTACAGTGCGGAATAGAAACCGTCGAGTGCCGTTTTCCGTTCGGCGAGATAATTCTTCAAATACGCTACTTGCTTGTCATACGTGTCCGCTTTGGCGACGGCGGCGGGTTGCCCTGCCAGTGTCGTGCCGAGAATATCCCAGCGGGTGAAATTCAGCGCTGCGGCATCCTTCAACTCAGCGGCAGTGTCGTCGATCACTTTGCCGATGCCGTCCGCCGCTTTTTTCATCGCCGCCCAACGGGTGCGCAGGATCTTCTTGGCTTCGGGCATTTTGAAGAGATAAGAGAACCATCCGTCTTTACTGTCGTACAGCGGGTGTGCCGTTGTCGAGACGGTCTCGGTGTGGTTGCCGGCACAGTTATCCAAGTCCCACAGCGGGCCGAGCTTCAACTTGCCGCCCACGTCGATGTACATGTAGACGCTGCTTTCCATATCCGTATCGGTGTTATTGAGGTATTCCATGATGAGATACCAGTTGACGAAGGATTCCACGTCTATCCATTTCGACGCGGTTGCCCAATCGCCCGATTTCAGCGCTTTTGCCGCCGTTTCCACCACCAGTGCGATGTAGGTCACGTGGTTGGCGGTGAGGTTTTTCGCATTGGTGGTACGCACCGTCAGCCAGTGGCCGCCCAGCGCTTCGGAATAGAAGAACACCTCGTTGGTGGCGGCATCGTAAAAGCCGTTGCCCAGCACCGTCCACTTTTTGCGGTCGGCTTCGGTGGTGCTGTTGTACAAATGCTTGTCAAACTCCAAAAGATAACCCATCTCGTTCACGGGGACGGTGGGGGAGACGTAATCGGTGATGTTCACACGGGCGGGTTCCACTTCGATCTTTTCCACCAGTGCGTACACGCCCTGATATTCGCCGTTCAGCCACAGGTCCACGAAGGCGGAGCCCATCGTGAACTCCAGCCCCATCGCTTTACTCAAATATTCACCCAAACGGTATCGCATCAGCGTGCGGTCGGCGTGCAGGGCAAGCAACACGTAGTTTTTGCTTTCGCGCAAGCCGAGCAGAGAGTACTTGGTGTCAAACCGCAGGGTATAGCCTTTCTTATCATAACCCCACGTGGTGTTGCCGCGGCCCTTGACCGAGCAATCGGCACCCTTGACGGTGGCTTTGGCATCGCCGACCGAGAAGGTAGCGGCTTTGTAATCCACCGTGTTGTCGATGGCGGCGTAACCCGAAGTGGACAGCGAGAAGGAAGGCAGATCGCTGCCGATCGTTTCAATATGTACCGTGACGGTGCGGGTGGAGCCGTTGTTCGCTTTCAGTGTCAGGGTAACGTCTTTCGAGAGATCCATCGCGGTGGAACGGGAGGTCAGCACCGCACCGTTATACAGTACGCTGTGACCGTAATAAGTAAAATTGGGCTTCAACGCCGTCAGATCGGCGTTGGCGGGAAGTAGTGCCGTAATACGGTCGCTTTCGATATGACACGCCACGTTAAAAGGCAGGCCCTTGTTATCCGACGTGGTGAACAGAAAACGACCGAACTGCTTGGTATCCGCCGTGACGGTCACGGCGTTGTCCTTCGGGGCGCGGGCAAGGGTGGCAAACGAACTGCCCGCCTCGGGTGTGCCCGGCAAGAGCCCTGCGGGCACGACGGGCGCATCCGTGTCGGGTGCCGTCGCGGTGGTGGTGCTCGTCGTATTGGTCGTCGAGGCGGTGCCGTCACCGCGGGTCGTAACAGTGGTCGCGGTCGTGCTGCCGCTGCCCTGCGTGGTCGATACAGGCGGTGTCACACCGTTCGTGGTGGTGTGCGATCCCGTCGTCGTGGTGTTCCCGCTTGTCGGGACGGTGCCGCCTTCCACGGTGGTGGCACCGTTGTTATCGGTCGCCGAGCCGGTTGGATCACCGCTTGGGACGGTCGTCGTATCGTCGTTGGTGGCGGTGTTGTCGGGAGCGGTCGTGGTGTTTGTCGTTGTCACTGCGGTGGTGGTGACGTTGGCGGGGGCGTTTGCCTCGTGTTGCGGGGCACAGCCGCCGAGCGTTGCCAGCAGACAGATCGCGGCACAAAGCAGCGCCAAACAGCGAAAAAACATAATCGAGCCTCCCTTAAATACGGATTTTACACTTCATATTATCATACGGACAGGAGTGTTGTCAAGAGAATACGACAGATACGGTGGGGGAAGACGGCGAAAAATCGGGTTTGCTGCTGTGCATACTGCCCAAAAATTTACTACTCTTTTCATTTTCCCCTTGCCAATTGCAAAAAAGTGAGGTATACTGGTGCTGTGGAAAGGGAGAGAGACCCTTTTCCGTACTATAGCAAAGGAGAAGCGAAGAAATGAAACGACGCAGTTACAAACAAAGAGTATTGGCACTGGTGACGGCTTTGCTGCTGTTGCTGGGGCTCGTGCCGTTTACGGCGGCGGCAGAGAGCATGGAGGCCGTACTGGAGCTTGATACGCCGCTCACGGTGTCGGGTACGCGGGAAGAGCCTGCCTATCTGTTCTTTACACCGGAGGAGACGGCGGTATATGCTTGCTGGTCTTCGGACAACGATCTGGATCCGGAGTTGTATTTGTACGAGGCGGACAGTGTGGGTTCCTTGGGGGAATCCATTGAGTATTACGACGACTACATGGATTATCAGTTCTACATGACAGAAGAACTGACGGCGGGCGTGACCTATTGCCTGGCGGTGGACGCGCGGGATTATGCCTACGCGTTCACGGTGACGATCACCAAAGCGACCCCTGCGACCGCGCTGTCGTTTGCGGAGGGCGAGGCGGCAACGGTATCTTACGGCTATTTCGAAGAGGCGTGGCTTACCCCCGTCTTCGAGCCGATGGCATCCATCCCCGAAGAGATCGTCTGGACGTCTTCGGACGAAACGGTTGCGACGGTGGACGAATACGGTATGTTCTCTATCGTCGGAGCCGGTGTTACCGTGATCAAGGCGACGAGCGAAAACGGTCTTGAGGCGACCTTTGAGTTGACGGTACAAGAAGTCGAAGAGATCGCGTTGGATACGGATTATACCTTTGAGACGTCGGTGTTCGCGCAATATACGGTCTACACCTTCACGCCGGCGGAGAGCGCGTACTACAACGTGTGGCTGGATTATGAGTGGTACGGTGCGGTCGTGATCGGGACGCGAGAAGAGCTTATTTGCAACACTTCTGAAAAGCTTTCCACGGTTTGGTTGGATGCCGACGTGACCTATCGGGTGGAGTTCGGTGCTATGGGTGAAGACACGGTCACCTTGCGCGTCGAGAAGACGCCCGCAGCCGAAGGTATCGAGCTGGGTGAGGACTTCTCCATGCAACTGACGGACTGGTACTGGATAGAGTATGAACTGCTGCCGGAAGGCGCACTGGAGACCGCGATCACCTTCACGTCTTCGGACGAGTCGGTGCTGACGGTGGACGAAGGCGGCAATTTGTATCCTATGGCACCCGGTGTCGCCGTCATCACGGCGACGCTCGAAAACGGTGCGTCCGATACCGTCACCGTGACGGTGAAAGAGCCGCTCGTGTGGGACGGTGTCGGTACGAAGCATAACATTTTGAACCCGATCAACCGCGAAAAGGTGTATCGCCTGACGGTGGAAGAAGACGGTTGGTATGCGTTTACGACCGACGGCAGCTGCAATGCGGAATTGGTGCTGTTTGTCCAAGGCGAGGACGGTATTTGGGATATCGGTTATGCCGAAAGCGAAAACGGTGAGCCGCTTTCCTTGGTCGTCGAACTCTTTGCCGACGAGGTGTATTACGTTGCGATCGATGCCGATGAAGAGTTGGTTGCGTTCGACGTGACCCTGCAAACTTGTGAAGAGCCGGACGATGCGGACGATCCGGCGGTAGAGCAGCCTGAGGAAGGCATTGTCGTATTGGATACGGAGATCGCGGCAACGGTGGGCGACACTCTCTTCCCGGATTGCCGTATAGCAGAAAACGAGTGGCTTGAGGAAATCCGTATTGCCGACGAGACCGTCGTGATGCAGAACGTGGATGGTACGCTGATTGCTGTGGGTGTCGGTACCACGACGGTGACGCTCGTGACCGATCTTGGCAACACGGCGGAGGTTACCGTTACCGTAACGGCGGCGGACGTGCTTACGTTCGGTGAGCCGCAAACGGTCGTACTCGGCGGTGGCATCGATGGCCAGGGCTTTGCGTTTATCCCCGAAACGGACGGCACATACGCGTTCTACACCAAAGGCGACGCGGATACGGTCATTTCCTTGTATGACGGTGAGTTTGGCCTCTTTAGTCACAACGACGATACTATGGCGGGTTACAACGCGTGGTTGGCGGAAGAACTGACGGCGGGCGAGACCTATTACGTCGTGTTTGGGGCGTATGGCGGCCAAGAGGCAGGCGCATTTACGGGTGCGGTCGGAACTCCCGTGCCCGCTGCGTCGCTGGAAGTGGTGCCGGATCCGGACGACTATCTCTTCTTTGAAGACGGCGTGTACTTCGTGGAGAAGGAAAAGGGCATCGATATTGAGGTGAAGTTCGGCCCGGACGATGCCGTAATTCCGGAGGAATTCCTTGTAGAAGCGGATGACGAAGACGTTGTAGTGGTGGATGGTTACAACTATGTATACACCACGGAGGTGGGAGCCGTAACGCTTACCTTTACCACCGAAAACGGCTTGACCGCGACGGTGAAGTTGCAGGTCATCGAGCCCCTGCTCGGCGACGTGAACACCGACGGTGCGGTGGACGAAGCGGATGCGGTGTTGTTGCTCGCACATCTGCAGGGCAAGAAGGACATCGGCCGCCGTTTGTATTTCGCACAGATGAACGACGACGAAGCGGTGGATATGACCGACTACGTTCTGTTGCTCAAGAGCATTGGAGAGACGGCATTCCCCGGTGTGGGCGACGTGAACGGCGACGATAAGACCGATTCCACCGACGCCCGTCTGGTGTTGCAGTACGCGGTGAAGAAGATCCCCGCAGAGGCGATCAGTTTGGCACTCGCCGACGTGGACGGCAACGGCAAGGTAGACTCCACCGATGCCCGCTTGATCCTGCAGTATGCGGTAAAGAAGATCACACAGTTCCCCGTAACGAAGTAAACCAACGATAAAAAACGGCTGTCGAAAGACAGCCGTTTTTTCGTTGTAGAAAATTAGAAAGAAATTTGTAGGGTGCGGCGTTTACGACGCACCGCAAAAGGAACGCTCATATCCGAAATATCCGTGCTAAGCGAGGATGTACCGCCAGCATGTACCACTCCCACAAGCGGGAGAGACAGAGGTCGTACAGCACAAAGGTTACGTTGGCGAGCGCCAACAGTAACAGCGGCATATTCACGCCGAACAGTTCAAAGGAGTTGTCTTCCAACCCAAACAAGTGTAACATCAGCCAATAGGCGACGACGATGGTGGCGTTAAACAAGAGAAGCTTGAGCGGCCATGCCAATACGGGGGGCAAGGGGTCGATCGACAGCTTTAACAGGGGGTAGTACCCTAAAAACGCCACAAACAGCACTTTGGCTTCCATAGAAGGGGTAAGCAACAGGTTCAGTACCGCGACCGCCCCGAAGGCGAGCCATCCCCAACGCCGCCCTGTTTCGATCGCCACAGGCACAAGCAGCATCCCTGCGGCGGCGGGAAGCGCAAAAGTCGCATAGGGGAACACGGTGCCGAGCAGACACACAAGGGCAAGAGAGCCGAAGACTCCGCCGAGCGCCACTTTTCCACTGGTTTTCATGTTTGTCACCTCAGCAGCCGCCGCCCAAGCAGTTGCAACAGCAGTTGGCGCACATCAGCGCGTTGCATACGTCGCAAGCCGTACATCCACCGCCTGTGGAGGTGGTATAGGTGCCGGTTTGCCGCCCGCGGGACATTTGGTTGAACGCCGCACGGTATTCCGCGTTGGTGGGATCCATGCGACAGGCTGTGGAAAAATGCTGGAAGGCATCTTCGAGCCAACCGCGCTTATACAACACGCTGCCTTTCAGAAAATGCCATTCGGCATCGCGGGTCACGGCGGGGACGCCGTTCAACAAGGTGTCGGCGTCTTCAATACGACCTTCACTGACCAGGCGGCGGATATCGGTATATCGTCCGCCGCGATTGGCTGTATTGTAACCGCCGCCTTCTTTGCGCATGCGCACGATGGTGTCATACGCCTCGTTGATCTCTTGCATCTTTTCCTGTGCGAGGTCGGAGAGCGGGTTGTCGCCGTATTGGTCGGGGTGATATTTGCGTGCCATTTCACGATAGGCGGCTTTGACTTGGTCGTCTGTCGCGTCGGGCGCGATGCCGAGCACTTTATACGGATCGTTCATAGTACGTTACCTCTTTTCGCCAAGCGGCGTCGTCACGTTAGTGATGACGGCGGGCATGCCGTAATGTAGTATATTTTGCAGAATGTCGTCGAATTGATAGCGGGTAAGCAGATGCCACGCGGTCAAACACTCCGCAAGGGAGGAGTTGAGTGTTTCGCGCATACGCGTGCAAGGCTTTTCACCGTTTTCATCCGGTCGGAAGGGGTTGAAGTCCCCTGTGCGGCGGTCGGCTTCCCAGTCGTCAGCGGCGTCGGTCAAATAGATCCAACGGCCGAGGCAATAGCCGAAACGGGCGCGTGCCTCATGTTCTTCGCCCGCTACCGTATCGCGCACCGTTAATGCCGCCATCAGGGTGGCGGTAGGGTGCGCTGCTGCATCCGGTGAGCCGCCTTCGCGTTCAGCGGTTTGTTGCGCTTCGTAATAAGTCGCCATCTCGGCCGCTACGACGGGGTTCAGTCGTGCGGCGCGCCGTTTCAGGGGCGCTGTCAGCCACAAGAGCGGGCGGCGGGTAAGGCGTTTGAAAAAACGCCCGTCGGCGACGTCGTCCTTCAACTTGTAATAGGAGAGCAAAACGGCGGCATCTGCCGCAAAGTTCAGCGCCTCATCGCCGTGGCAACGGCGGCATTTTTTAAACGGATTGAACGGACAACGTCCGTTTGAAAAGGTGACGGTCGTGGAGTCCAGTGCCATGTGAAAGAGGGCCAACACGGTGAAATCGTAGTTGAGCAGGAAACGGGCGCCCACACCGTATCGTTTGCCGAGTGCGCGGCAAAGTGAGCAATACGCTCCACGGTAGTCTTCCCATTCCCGTACCTTCAATTCGGGTTGAAATACCCGCACGTAACCAAACACACTCTCACACCCTTCATAACGGCACTATCATACTATACTTTCCTCTTTTTTGTATGAAAGAATTGTAAATTTACCGAGGGTGCTTCTGTAACAAAACGCTCTCGGTGTTCTTATTTTTGGTTCAAGTATCGCTCGATCGCGCTCATGGCGGCTGCACCGTCGCCTGCCGCTGTGATAAGCTGGCGGCAGTTCTTGGAGCGGATGTCGCCGGCTGCAAAAATACCGTCGGTGGGGGAGATGCCGTCTTCGTCGGCTAACAGAAATCCCTGTTCATCCCGGGGCAGATCGGGGAAAAGTGCGTTGTTGGGTATGACACCGACGGCGACAAACACACCGTCTACCGACAAGGTATCTTCCTTGTCACCGTTCAGCAGAACAAGACCGTTGACGCGGGCATCTCCCGTCACTTCCTGTACCGTGCTGTTCCAAATGGGGGTGATATTTTCGCAAGCGAACAGCTGCTCTTGCAACGCGCGAGAGGCGCGTAGTGTATTGCGACGATGAATGAGATACACCTTTTTGCACAGGCGGGAGAGGTATAGCGCATCCTCCACGGCGGTATTGCCGCCGCCGACCACCGCCACCGTTTTGTCTTTATAGAAGCGTCCGTCACAGGTGGCACAGTAACTGACGCCTTTGCCGCGATACAAGTCTTCTCCCTTTACACCAAGAGGACGGTGAGCAGCCCCGGTCGCGATCAGCAAGGTGCGGGTATGGAAACTGTCGGTGGCTGTGTGTATCACAAAACCGCCGTCTGTCTGCTCCCATGCGGTTACATCGGTTGTGCGAATATCTGCCCCCAAGTCTTTCGCTTGCTCAGCTATGAGATTGGAAAGGGTGATGCCGTCGGTGTGCGGCACAGCAGGATAGTTTTCGATTTCGGGGGTCTCGAGTGCTTGGCCACCCGGGAAAGCACGTTCCAACAACACGGCATGCAAGCGGGCGCGTGCGGCATAGATAGCGGCGGTCATTCCTGCCACACCGCCGCCGATGATGATCACGTCAAACATGCAGATCACTCCTTCTTTAGTAAGGGGCGCAGATAGCGCCCGGTGTGGGATCGTTCATTCTCGGCGATCTCTTCGGGGGTTCCCACGGCCACGACATCACCGCCGCGACTGCCGCCTTCGGGACCGAGATCGACGATATAGTCGGCGGTCTTAATGACATCGAGATTGTGTTCGATGACGAGTACGGTATTGCCGCCTTCCACCAAACGCTGTAATACGTCAATGAGTTGGCGCACGTCGTCTGAGTGGAGTCCTGTGGTAGGTTCGTCTAAAATATATACCGTGCGGCCGGTGGCGCGGCGCGCCAGTTCGGTGGCCAGTTTCACACGCTGTGCTTCGCCGCCCGAAAGGGTGGTGGCGGGTTGGCCGAGTTTCACGTATCCGAGACCGACATCATAGAGAGTTTGTAACTTGCGTGCGATCTTCGGCAGGGGGGCGAAGAATTCACACGCCTCCTCTACCGTCATATCCAGCACGTCAAAGATGCTTTTCCCTTTATACAGAACTTCCAATGTTTCGCGGTTGTATCGCTTACCTTTACATACCTCACACGGCACATAGATGTCGGGTAAGAAGTGCATTTCGATCTTCACAATACCGTCGCCTTCGCACGCCTCACACCGACCGCCTTTCACATTGAAGGAAAAGCGCCCCGCGTTGTAGCCGCGTGCTTTGGCATCGGGTGTGGAAGCGAAAAGTTCGCGGATATCGTTGAATACGCCTGTGTAGGTTGCCGGGTTGGAGCGCGGGGTGCGCCCGATGGGGGCTTGGTCGATCGCGATGACCTTGTCCAAATGTTCCAACCCTTCCACGGTGCGGTGTTTGCCGGGGAAGGTGTGGGCGCGGTTGAGCTTACCGGCGAGTGCTTTATACAAGATCTCGTTTACCAGCGAGGATTTGCCCGAACCGGATACGCCGGTTATGAGGTTGAGTGCGCCGAGTTTAAAGGATACGTCTACGTTTTTGAGATTGTTTTCCGCTGCGCCGCGTACGGTAAGCCACGCGCCGTTGCCTTGGCGCCGCACTGCCGGTATGGGAATCGCGCGGCGGCCGCTCAGATATTCGCCTGTCAGCGAACGACGACTCGCCATCAACTGTTTGGGGGTACCCGCAAATACGACTTCGCCGCCGTGTACGCCGGCACCCGGACCGATATCGACAATGAAGTCGGCGGCACGCATGGTGTCTTCGTCGTGTTCTACCACGATGAGCGTGTTGCCGAGATCGCGCAGACGGCGGAGCGTGTCGATCAGTTTTTCGTTGTCCCGCTGATGCAGGCCGATGCTCGGTTCATCCAACACATATAAAACACCCGTCAAGGAAGAACCGATCTGTGTTGCAAGACGGATGCGCTGTGCTTCGCCGCCCGAGAGGGTGCCTGCGGCGCGAGAGAGTGTAAGGTATTCCAATCCGACGTTTTGCAAAAAGCCCAGACGTGAGCGGATCTCTTTTAAAATCTGGTGGGCGATCATTTCCTCCCGTTCGGTAAGAGAGAGGGTGTCGATCGCTGCCAGTGCTTCTTCCACCGAAAGATCGCAAAACTCCATGATGTTGCGACCGCCTACTGTGACCGCCAAACTTTCGGGTTTTAAGCGCCCCCCGTGGCAACCGCTGCACGGGGTCTGGCTCATATAGGTTTCGAGTTCTTCCCGCATCCAACTGCTTTTGGTTTCCAGGTGGCGGCGGGAGAGATTGTTCAAAATACCTTCGAATTCGTGGTGGTAGGTGCCTGTGCCGTATTCGCCTGTGCGTACCATCTTGATCCGCTCACCGCGACTGCCGTACATTAAGATGTCTACCACGTCGTCGGGCAGATCGGCAAACGGCGTATCAAGTGAGAATCCGTAATGTTCCGCCAGACCGTCGTAATACATTCGTGTGATGGTGGCGCCTGTGCGGTAATCCCAACCGCTTGCACGAATCGCACCTTCACGAATCGAGAGCGCGCTGTCGCGGATGACCAGACGGGCATCCATTGCCATTTTTACGCCCAGACCCGTACATTGCGGACAGGCGCCGAACGGGTTGTTGAAAGAGAACATGCGCGGAGCCAGATCCTCTACGCTGATTCCGTGTTCGGGGCAAGCATAGTTGAGCGAAAAGGTAAGTTCTTCACCGCCTACTACGTCCACCGTAAGCAACCCGCCCGACAGACCGGTGGCCGTTTCGATCGAATCGGCCAAGCGACGGTTCAAATCGGGGCGGATGATCAGACGATCCACCACGACTTCAACGGTGTGTTTGATATTCTTTTCGAGTTTTGTGAGATCGGCCAGTTCTCTTAATTCGCCGTCCACACGAGCGCGCACGTACCCGGCCTTGCGTGCCGCTTCGAACTCTTTGGCGTATTCCCCTTTTTTGCCGCGGGCAATGGGGGCGAGAAGCTGAATACGGCTGCCTTCGGGCAAGGTAAGCAAGCGATCCACGATCTGATCCACCGTTTGCTGGCGTATTTCCCGCCCGCAAACCGGACAGTGGGGAATACCGATACGGGCATACAAAAGACGGAGATAGTCGTAGATCTCGGTAACGGTACCTACCGTGGAACGCGGGTTTTTGGAGGTGGTCTTTTGATCGATCGAGATGGCAGGGGAGAGTCCGTCAATGGAATCCACGTCGGGTTTGTCCATCTGCCCCAGAAACATGCGGGCATACGAGGAAAGGCTTTCGATGTATCGCCGTTGCCCTTCGGCATAGACGGTATCGAAGGCTAAGGAGGATTTACCCGACCCCGACAGACCTGTGAATACCACCAACTTATCCCGCGGGATGGTGAGGTCTATGTTTTTAAGATTATGCACCCGCGCACCGCGGATGATGAGTTTGTCGTTCATTATTTCACCTTTTTCAATTCTTCGATCTTATCGCGCAGTTCCGCTGCACGTTCAAATTCCAAGAGTGCGGCGGCCGCACGCATCTCGCGCGTCAATTCGTCGATCAACCGGCGGCGTTCGGCCGCATTCAAGCGGCGAAAGGCGGCCGCTTTGGTTTCGCGCTTTTCCTTGCCCGAAATATCGATCACGTCCCGCACGTCCTTTCGGATGGTCTGCGGCACGATGCCATGCGCTTCGTTATAAGCTTGTTGGATCGAGCGACGGCGCTCGGTCTCTCGTAATGCGCGTTCCATCGAGGGCGTCACGCTGTCGGCGTACATAATGGCCTCGCCGCCCGCGTTACGTGCGGCACGGCCGATGGTCTGTATCAGCGAGGTCTCTGAACGGAGAAACCCTTCTTTGTCGGCGTCCAAAATAGCTACCAGTGACACTTCGGGAATATCCAGCCCTTCGCGCAACAGGTTGATGCCTACCAACACGTCGAATTCACCCAATCGCAGGTCGCGAATGATCTCCATACGTTCCATCGTGTCGATGTCGTGGTGCATATACCGCACCTTCACACCCGCGTTTTCGAGGAAGGCAGAAAGATCTTCTGCCATCTTTTTGGTGAGGGTGGTGACGAGAGTGCGTTCTTGGCGCCCCACCCGCTCGTGGATGGCGTCGAGCAGATCGTCGATCTGCCCATCCACAGGGCGTACGCTTACGGCGGGATCTAAGAGTCCCGTGGGGCGGATGACCTGTTCCGCGATCGTTGCGCTGCGTTCCCGTTCGAATTCGCCGGGTGTGGCGGAAACAAACACCGCCTGGTGTACGTGAGCGTAAAATTCATCGAAATTTAAAGGGCGGTTGTCGAATGCACTGGGCAGACGGAACCCAAATTCCACCAAACTTTCCTTGCGTGCACGGTCGCCGCCGAACATCCCGCGCACCTGCGGTAACGTTACATGGGATTCGTCCACGAATAAGAGGAAATCTTCGGGGAAATAATCGAGCAAAGTATACGGTGTGGAACCGGCGGGACGGCCCGACAGCACGCGGGAATAGTTTTCGACCCCTTTGCAGATGCCGATCTCGCGCAACATCTCTAAGTCGTAGCGCGTGCGTTGCAACAGGCGTTCCGCTTCAAGCAGTTTGCCCTCGGCGGTAAAGGCGGCTACCCGCTCATCCAACTCGTCTTCGATGTTCTGAAGTGCGACTTCCATTTTGTCGGGCGGCACGATATAGTGCGATGCGGGGTAGATTGCCGCATGTGAAAGGGTGCGTCGGATCTCGCCCGTCAGCGGGTGTACTTCGGAAATACGGTCGATCTCGTCACCGAAAAATTCCACGCGGATGACGCTTTGTTCTGCCCCCGAAGGGAAAAGTTCCACCACGTCGCCCCGCACGCGGAATTTTCCGCGGATAAAATTGATGTCGTTACGTTCGTATTGCTGTTCTACCAAACGGGCGATGAGCTCGTCCCGTTCCATCGTCATACCGGGGCGCAGCGAGAGCACCATTTTCCGATAATCCGCAGGGTCACCGAGCGAGTAGATGCAAGACACACTTGCCACGATGATGACGTCCCGTCGCTCGGACAGGGCGGAGGTGGCGGAGTGGCGCAGACGATCGATCTCGTCGTTGATGGCGGAATCTTTTTCAATATACGTATCGGTCGAGGGGATATACGCCTCGGGCTGATAGTAGTCGTAGTAGGAAACGAAGTATTCCACTGCATTGTTAGGGAAGAATTCCCGAAATTCAGAGCACAACTGCGCTGCAAGCGTTTTATTGTGTGCCAACACCAATGTAGGGCGATTAACTCTGGCTATAATGTTCGCCATCGTGAAGGTCTTACCAGAACCCGTAACACCCAGTAAAACCTGCTCTTTTAAGCCATTTTCAATGCCTTGAACTAATTTTTCAATGGCTTCGGGTTGATCTCCTGTGGGTGCGTAGGGAGCCACCAATTCAAATTTATCCACGGTAAAACCTCCTTTTTTCTAAATTTAGTATTGCTTCTATAAGCCAGAAATTCGTCAAATGCGCATATTCCGTTTTTAACCGAAAATCGCTCAAAAACGGCTCATGACGAATCCGGTCATTTTTATGGAAAGTGCGAATTATACAAACTGAACGAACGACACAAATCTTCAATATAACAGTATATCACACTTTGGGATAAAATGAAAGAGGACGGCGGACTTTTTTACAAAAATCTCTCAAACAGACTTCTTTTGTCTTGTCAATTATCTTTTCCGCAGGATGCCTGATCAATATCCTCGATAAGTTCGTAAAGGAAGCCGGTTATTTTGGCTTGCATTTTGTCCTGAGATAGCGTATACTGTGTCGAAGAATGGAGGTGAGGGTTTGGAAACCGTGTGGATATGGATGGTGCTTGCGTATGGGCTACTGAAAGGTACGCGGGAAGGAATGAAAAAAGCGGCTCTTCAAAAGAACCGTTCGACCGAGATACTGTTTTTTTATACTCTCATCGGGTGGGTGTTTACATTTCCGACGTGTGCGGAGGCGTTTGCGACGGCGCCGCTGTTTATTTTTTGGGCATTCGTGAAAGCGGCGGTGGTGTGCGGTGCGTGGTTGTGCGCTTTTGCGGCTCTGAAACATATTTCGGTCAGTTTATACGGCATTATGGATCTCTCGCGCATGGTGTTTTCCACGCTGCTCGGCGTATTCGTGTTGGGTGAGAACTTTACATGGGCGAAAGCCGTCGGTATGCTGCTTGTGGTGACGGGGTTGTTGCTCGTGAACGTAAAACGCGGGGGCGAAGGCGGTGAGCTGACATTTACGGTGCTGACGGCAGCTTTGATGAATTGCTTTTTGAACGCCGTTTCGGGTACGATGGATAAAGTGCTGATGCAGTATATGACTTCGGCGCAGTTGCAATTCTGGTTTATGCTGTTTATGACCCTTATCTACGGCGCCATTTTGCTGTTTCGCCGTGAGCGGATGGAGTGGCGCGCCCTGGCAAAGAATTATTGGGTGCCGCTGATGAGTATTTCGTTGGTGGTGGGGGATCGCCTGTTGTTTGAAGCAAACGCCAACCCGTACAGCGAAGTAACGCTGATGACGGTGGTGAAGCAATCTTCGGTGCTGGTCACGGTGTTGACGGGATGGCTCGTATTCCGCGAGAAACACATCGTGTATAAACTCTTGTGCACCCTGCTCGTGCTGGCGGGTATTTTCGTAGCGTTGTTTTGGTAATGCAGGAAGAGGCGGGCGATCACAGATCGCCTGCTTCTTTGCTAAATTGCCGCACCAACCCTTGGCTCCCTCGTTGAGGGAGCTGGCATTTTCGAGTCGCAAAGCGAGGAGAAAATGACTGAGGGAGTTTCTGCGGTAAGATGTCACTGTAAAAATCGCGCCTGCGCGTCAGCGCCGTTCCACTCCCTCCGTCTTTTCGGCAGTAAACCACCGAAAATCCACTTCCCTCGGGGAGGGAGGCTTTGGTCACCACGTTACGGCGGTATCTCCGCGGTGCGTCGGCGAGCGCCGCACCCTACGATTGGTTTCCTGCAAAAAACACAACGGCAAGCGATCTTCGCTTGCCGTTGCTTGTTTTACTCTAAATCTACTGTGAGGGTGCCGACGCCGCCGGTGATCTCAATCGCATTTGTGCCGCTACCGAAGACGGTCTCGCCTTTCACGGCGACACCGTTTACCGTGGCTTTGCCGAGACCACGGGAAACCTCAACACGGTAATTGTCCTGCCCTCCCGTCAGGGTGAGGTTGACTTCCCCCACGCCGCAGGTGAGTTCACACTCACCCGTGAGGGCGGCGGTCATGTTAAGTTCACCGACTCCCATCGTAAGATCCAACTCGTGAAGAGTGCTGTTTTGCACGGTCAGTGTGCCTGCACCGCCGTCGATCTCCGCATTATCCGAAACAGCGAGGTCTTCGAGCAAAACATCCCCCGCGCCGAGTTCCAGTGACATGTCACGAGCGGTGAGTGTGTCCACCGTCACGTCGCCCGCACCGGCGCTGATGTCCACCTCTTCCAACGCTGTCGAAGCGGGGAGAGTGACGCGGATGACGCCGCGTTCCCGCATGAACAGGCGAAACGGCTGTCGAATGACGAGACGGCCGTTTATTTCTTTTACGGTGAGCGATTGGAGGTTGCTCTCTATACGCGCCGCATCACCCGTCGTGACGGTGACGTGTGCGGCGCGAAGCTCCATTTCCAACGAGCGTACCGTATCGGATATGGTGTAGACTTCTGTTTTGCCGTCGGTGCGGTCGGCAAGACCGAGTAGGCCGAGTAGGCCGAGGACGCCGGCCGCGATCCCTGCGATCAGCAAGACGGCCAAGGCGACGGCCAGATATTTTACGATACGTTGTGTGTTGGTCATTTGATGTCAATTCCTCCGAACAGGCAGGTGGCGGTGACATACACCGTAACGTCACCGTTTTTCTCTTTGCTCAGGTTATCCACCCCGCCGAACAGGGCGGCGGTGGTAACTTTGACATTTACGTTGGGCGGGAGGATCAGGTCGATCCCGCCGAAGACGGCGGTGGCACGAATGGTGCAATCCTGCGGAATGATCGCATCGCGCAGATCGCAGGTCAACCCGCCGAAGACGGCATTCATTTCACCGCCTGCGAATTCTTCGCCCGAAACTTTCATATCACAGCCCGAAAAGACGGCTGTGCCGTTTTTTAAAGGACGCCCCTCTTCTTTGGCGCGGTTGTAGATCGCGTTGCCTTGGTTGCGAAACAGCGGGCCGAATACCAGTTTGATACCGGTCAGCAACAGCGCAATAGGGATCACCAGTTGCCACAGCATGGAGAATTGCAATACGTTTTGGCAACAAAGCAGTAACAAAACGCCCAATAACAGACCGGCAAAGTGGCTGAACTTATCCCGTTTGGTAAACAGCCCGACGGCACAGGGGACGATAAGGAACAAGGTCCACCATCCGTCAAAGAACAAGTCGATGTCGGCAATGCCGACGACGTTGGCGATGAGGACCGCCCCGGCGAGGATCATGGCGATCCCCCATACGATGCGATTGGCTTTTTTCATACGTATACCTCCTTAGGGTGAGCACGGAAACCCGAACGCCGTTTTCGAAAGGCGGATTTTCACTCACCCATTGTTAAAATACTCGCCAATACGGCCGTATTGGCTGTGTTTTCGCCTCGGTTGAGCCTCAATCCGCTCTTTCAAAAATCTACGACCGCAAAGCGAGGAGATTTTGATGGATTTTTGTTTCGATCGGGCGAAGAAATGCTTGCGCCTTCTGAGCACAGGCGAAGCAAAAAGCGCCGTAATATCCCGTTTTACGGCGGGTTCGGGTTTCATTGCTTACCCCAGGGTCTATAGGCGCACCCTATTTTGGCAAAACAACCAACGATTGACAACCGAGCGCATAGTAGCGGGTTTCCGCCAGCGTACGGTCGTAGGCGACGCGCAATCCGAGATAGGGGTCGTTAAAATAATATTTCTCGGCGTCGTATCCCACAAGCACCATGCAGTGCTCGTTGCCCGGCCACGAAAACAATTGGCCGTCGGGGGTGTACCAAGAGGAGCGATAGGTGACTTCGCGCATGGCGATGGTTACCCACGTAAGTACGGGGATCCCCTGGGCTACATATTGTTCACACAGCATTTCGAGCGATTTGCCGCCGGTATTGACGGTACGGGTATCGTTGCCGAAATGGGTGTTGATTGCCCGCTCGATAACAGGGGACATGCAGCCGTAGGAGGATTCGGTGCGCGGGTCGCCCACGAACACCTCGTAGGGATCGGGGCCGTAATACCGCCCGCCTTCTTTTTTGAATTGGCTGTCGGTGACAAGGCAGTTGTCGATGAATTCGTCCACGGTGATGGATTCCCCCGCATATTGTAGCGCCATCACCGCACTGACAGATTCGCATCCCGTGGGATAGGCGGGGTTTTGCGGAATGAGGGGGACATCTTCCAGCAAAAAGCGAACGCCCGTGCGGGTGGAAGTGTCGGGCGGTAGGATGCCGTCGTGCGGAGTGAAACGGTTGACGGTAAGGTGCTTGCCGTCAGTCGTGAAGAGTAGACCGCCCGTTGCGGTACAGCGTGCGTGCCGTAACGTTCCTTCGATAACGGCACACGTGGTGTCGGCATAGGGACGGTACAGTCGCACAAGGTTGCCTTCGGCGGTAAACCAACCGCTCATGCCTGCTGCCTGCAATTCTTCCTCTGTCGATTCGGCGGCTGATTCCAAGGTCTTGGCGGGTTGGTCGGTCAAAACAGCGTGCCAACCGTCCTCGGTCGTTCCCACACAGTAGTAAGGAGTGAAACAATGCAGTGCCCGGTCTACGACCAATGCTTCGGCATACTCTTTTTGAGGATCCACGCGCAATAGTTCTTCTGTTTCGCAACACAGATAAAAAGCGCCGTCCCGTCTCCCGACGGATTCTACATGGCCGGTGTAGGTGAGCAGTTCACGCTCCTTTCCGGTTTTTAAGTGGCGCAGATGAGCGGTTGCTGTTTTTCCGTTGCCGTATAACAGCCATTCACCGTCTGCACTGACTTCGGCAAAGGCTAAAGGCTTGTTCAATTTCCAAGAAAAGCGTGGTTGGCAAGCTGTGTCATACAGCGTGACATTACCGTTCTTGAGGGATACGGTGTATATGCCGTTTTCCAAACACCCTGTTACCCAATCGTCGGCATCGAGAGTCATTTCTCCGCAGGTGGCGTTGGCGGCTAAGTCGTACAACAATATATCCCCGCGCGCTTCATCCATGCCGCTTTTCCATTGGACAATTTGCAAGAGATCGTTACAGAGATCGGTTTCCACCACGTCGCCGTAAAGGGAGATGCCTTCCAGGATCGGCGTGATCGCGGCGGTGATCGGCGGCGCGTCGACCGGTTTCTCGGGTGGTGGTTCTGCACGGCAACCGCCGAGCAACAGCGCAGCCGAAAGCAGGCAGACAGACGCAAAATATATATATTTCATCGGAGTTACCTTCTATCGCAGGGTTTGATAAATAAGCGGTTGGTCGGGGGATCGTGTTTCTGTGAACGTAAGTGCCTTTACATATTGTGCGGCCGCTTCGGGAAGCCTGTCGACACGATCGGTTATCAGAGTGCACAGGGGGTCACCTTTTTGCACGGCGTCGCCGTTCTTTTTGCAGAGCAAAATGCCGGCGCCGTGGTCAATGGCGTCTCCCTTGTTTTCACGACCGGCGCCGAGCAAAACGGCTACCCGCCCGATGGCTTCGGTATCCATGGCGGTAATGTAACCGCAGGCGGGCGAGGGGACGGTGACGGCATGGGCAGAGCGGCGGAACAGAGTGGGGTCATCGATATACCGCCCGTCGCCGCCTTGTGCCACGATCCATTCCCGCATTTTCGCCAGCGCACGGCCATCCTGCAACACCGCGTTGACACGGGTCGCGGCATGCGTTTCGTCCCAATCGAAAATCAGTGTGAGCATTTGTGCGGCGAGCGCCACGCACACGTCACGCAGATCCCCCTGCGTCTCACCGCGCAACACGCCGACGGCTTCTTGCAATTCCACGGCATTGCCGATGGCATAGCCGAGCGGCGCATTCATATCGGTGATGAGCGCGGCCATGCGTCGCCCGCACATTTTGCCGATACGTACCATTTCGCTTGCTAAAGCGGCGGCGTCCTCGGGGGTCTTCATAAATGCCCCGCTGCCGACTTTTACGTCGAGCACGATGTTTTGCGAGCCGGCCGCGAGTTTTTTGCTCATGATGCTGGAGGCGATGAGCGGAATACTGTCGACCGTAGCGGTGACATCCCGCAGAGCATACAACTTTTTATCCGCGGGGGCAAGATCGCCGCTTTGGCCGATGACCGCCATTCCCACCGTTTCCACCTGATGCAGAAACTCCTCCGGGGCGAGGGTGGTACGAAAGCCGGGAATGGATTCCAGTTTATCCACCGTACCGCCGGTGTGTCCGAGTCCGCGTCCCGACATTTTGGTAACCTTTCCGCCGAGCGCCGCTACGATGGGGGCTACGATAAGGGAGGTCTTGTCGCCCACGCCGCCGGTGCTGTGTTTGTCGGCCGACAATGTGCCGAAACAGGAGAGATCTACGGTGTCGCCCGAATGGGCCATAGCGTCGGTGAGGGCGGCGGTCTCTTCGGCGGTCATACCGTTTAAGCAGATCGCCATGGTGAGTGCAGAGGCCTGGTAGTCGGGGATGCGCCCCCTCGTGTAGCCCTCTACAAAGAAACGTATTTCTTCGGTGCTCAATGCTTCGCCGTGTTTTTTCTTGGTCAGGATATCGTACATCGTCATAGGGCGCCCTCCAACGAAAAGGAATACGGTAACAGTTCTCCCAGTGTAACGCGCTGCACTCGGCGGTCGGCAGTTAGTAACAGAATGGGGAATTCAGGCGGGCAAAACTCCGCAAGCACTTGACGGCACACCCCGCACGGCGGGCAGATACCGGCAATGTTTCCGCCTTTCCCGCCCGCGATCGCAAGCATGGTGAATTCCCGTACACCGTCGCTTACGGCGTTGAACAGGGCGGTGCGTTCGGCACACACGGTGGGGGTGAAGGAGGCGTTTTCGATGTTACAGCCGGTGTATACCCGCCCGTCGGCGGTAAGCAACGCCGCCCCGACGAAGAAACCCGAATAGGGAGCATAGGCGCGTTTCATCGCCGTTACGGCTTCTTGCATCAACAGGTGTTCGGTCACGCTTCGGTCAACTCCTTCCAAAAACTCGTGCCGTCCGAGGCAAAGGGAATATCCAAAAAGTCCGCCACAGTGGCCGCAAGGTCGGCAAAGGTGGTGCGTGTGCCGAGATCTTTCGGATGCACAAGGTCGCCCACGGCGAGCAACGGAACGTATTCCCGTGTGTGGTCGGTGTGGCTGTCGCCGGGGTCACAGCCGTGATCGGCGGTGATGAACAGCACGTCCTGCGGTTGCATCTTTTC
>JAZNTV010000102.1:0-16122 GCA_045591985.1 Acutalibacteraceae bacterium | reverse complement strand
CCATACAGGATGTGCAGATTGCGGATGTTACCGTCTTCGACGGTGTTGTTTACGGCGTAGGCGTGTCCTTCCAATTCGGTACCGCTGAAATGGGTGAGGCCCAGTTCTTGTAACATAGCGATGAGCGCGGCGGCAACCTCTTCGATGGTTTCGCCTTTTTTTGCGGCGTTTTCGGTGCCGTTGTCGGTACACATCAACCACGTGAGCGGCGATTCCAGTTCAGCTAACTGCGGCAGGTCGCGCAACGCGCGGAACTGCCATTTATAGTAGGGGAGATACACGCCGTTTAACAAGAAAACGGCATGTATGGCACTTTTGGCAAATTCATATACGGCAAGTTGAGCGGCGGCCGTGTCGCCGCGCCTGATAAGACGCGGGAAGTTGTATTGCCCCGCTTGTCCCATGGTAAGCAGATGCCCCGCCAGCTTCTTTTTGCGTACGTCTGAGGGGAGATAGGCAAGACGACGGCGCACCGCACCGAACAGGTCGCTGTCATCGCGAAATACCAGACCGTTGGTAACTTCGGAAAGCGATTGTTCGGGCACCGCAAACCACTCGTCGAGAGAAAGACGACCGTCCGCATGGCCGGTTTTTTCGGTTAGGAACTCTTCAAGACGTATGACACCGTGGCGGTTACCGCCAACAGGGGAGAGCGGCGCGCGAGTGTACCCCATAAATTCCCGTGGGAGCTTGGCATAGGCGCGTTCCAGCAAAAAGGCGGTACGCCGATCCACAGTATCTTCATCGGGCAAAAACAGGCAAAATCCCGGCTCAAAATCATGATCCTGTGAAAGGTCGTCATCGTATCCGAAACACTCGGAACCGCTGCCAGCCAGTGCTGCAACGATATGCGGAGCAACGGCGGAAAACTCCTCCAGCATCGGCACGCCGTATTCTTCGTAAAATCGCTGTGACAATTCAAGGCCTTTCATAAATCGCCTTTGCCCTCGCTTTCAATTCTTTTTCATATACAAACCGCCCGTAATATCCAAACACCGAAGCACACTTTTCACATACGAAAGCGTAATAGCCGTCGCGGTCCTTCCAGCCTTCCAGCAAGTTTTCCGCTTTGTCCAAAAAGTCCTCGATGGCTTCGGCCGCGATGAGCAGTCCGTCTTTGGCTTCTGCGAGACTTGCCATATTGAGATAGGTGATAGCTACTTCCGGTTCACCGCCTTCAACCGACTGCATAACAGAGAGCGCTTTTTGATAGAGATCCTCTGCTTCTTCGAAACGGCAGAGGTCTACCAAAGCCAACGCCATGTTGTTGTATAATCCGCCCAATCGACGGTCATCGGCGGGTAATTCCCGCTCATATACCTCTCGCGCTTGTTCATAGAGAGGCAAGGCGCGGGCGGCGTCGCCGAAGGCCTTATAGACAGTGGCGGCATTCAAAAAGGTGGTGGCGGCGCCGATCTGTTCCGAAAGTTCGTGCTTTTCCACCGCAGCGAGTGCATCGGCCGCGGCGTGAAACGCCTCGTCGCGCTTGCCTACCTTGCGATAGAGCCCCATCAATTCGTTTTGCAAGAGCAGGGCGGTACGGTGATCACGCACAGCCTCACATTCGCCGAGCCAGTAGCAAAGATGCCGCTCGGCACTGTTGTAATCGTTGCGGTGCAAATAGTTGTCCAATTTTTCCAAAATGCGAGTACGGTCGGGCATACGGGACCTCCTGTAATAGGCTATCTCAAGTATAGTATACCGTGTGTGTTTTTGCAAGAGGTACTTTACATTTTTTTCGTTACTATGCTAAGATGAAAAAAGGTGAAAGGGTGAGGGAAAATGTCCTTTTTCGAAAAGTATTGTCTGCATATCGGCGAGGCCCAAGACAGTCCGTTCATGAATAAATACGGGGTGTATCAAGACGGCACCACCCCGTTATGGCGGGATGCGGACGGTACGTTGTGGGGCATGAGCGGTCACTCGCATATGGGATGTATCGCGATGTTTCGCGGCACTACCCTTGACGATATGACGCTTGCCTGGCCGATCGAAACGAACTTTACCGTAGGACGTGCAGGAAAGGCATATAACGGCGTTTGTTATCCCGAAGGGATACTGCCGCGCGGCAGTATGTGGCCGTTTGGATTGTATATTTGTCCTGTGACCCACCGCTTTTTCTGCTGGTTCCACAATGAAACGGGATGGAACGGCGGCGGCACGGCCTACGACGCCTTCGGCCTTTGCGAAACACCGCGGCTGGATGCGGATTTTCGTCATGTCGGGTTGATACACTCGGACGACGAGGGGCGTACGTGGACGTTTGACCGTTGGGTGCTCACGGCGCACGAGCCGGCACTCACGGTACGGTACAACCCCGATGCGGGAAATGTGCGTGGGCAAACGGGGGATATTGTCCGATTCGGCAGTGGCGATTTTTGCCTTTTCTCCGATCCGGCGGGAGAATACCTCTATCTGTTGTACGATATCATCACGATGGATATTTCCCGATCCACCGTGGGTGAGGCGTGGCTCGGTTGTGACGCCTTCATTGCCCGCACACGGCGTCGCGAAGACGGCGTGATGGGGGATTTTGTGAAGTATTACGACGGTGCGTTTTCGGAAGCGGGAAATCTGGGGCGAGAAAGCGTGATATTGCGGGATGTGTGGCACCCTCGTGTTGTATATAGCGAACCGCTCGGATGCTATATCATGACCTCTAAACCCATTATTGCCGCCATGCAGGGGGCAATTGCCGATTTGGATGAAGCGGCCCGTGTGATGCAGATCGCAACGTCGACCGATCTCATCCATTGGTCACAGCCCGAAGTGGTATACAAAGACGGATATCCGTGGGGCAATCACTATAACGCCATCGTATCCGACAGCGCGACAGGACAGCCGCATATCGTGAGCGAGAATACGTTTTCGATATTGAATAATCACAACGGTACCGATGTATTACGGTATACCGCAACGGTCAAACCGAAAAAAGGGGGATGAGGGAAGGGACTATCTACAGAAACTGCAATACCACTATACCACCGATCACGGTTGGGTAAACGACCCGAACGGACTGGTATACTTCCAAGGGTACTACCACGTGTTTTATCAGCATGCGCCCCATTACGAAGTGCCTTGGGAAGAACCGATGCACTGGGGGCACGCCCGCACCCGTGACTTTTTGAAATGGGAAGAATTGCCCGTCGCCTTGTATCCCGATGCTCCGTATGACAATTGCGGGTGTTGGTCGGGCACGGCGATCGTGAAGGACGACGTGCTGTATCTGGTGTATGCTTCGCTGTTCCCGAGGGGGAAACCGGCGCACGCCAAACGGTAAGTGTGGCGTATTCCACCGACGGCATCCATTTTGAAAAGTATGTCGGCAATCCTGTTATTCCGTTGTTTCCTGCCGATGGTTGCCCCGATTTCCGCGATCCCGCGGTATGCTGTATCGACGGGGTGTATTACTGCGTGATGGCTTCGGGTTATCCGCCCGAAAAGAAGGCGCGTTTGCTTCTGTATCGCGGTGTCGATCTGTTCTCGTGGGAATACGTGGGGGTGATGTGCGAATGGGAAAACGCCAAGTTTACCGAATGTCCCTCCTTTATGCAGGTGGAGGGCGACCAATGCGTGCTTACCGCTTCGGTTTGTTATGAGGGCGGACATCGGTTTGCGATCATGTACGGCCGATTCCGCGAGGGGAAGTTCACTATCGAGCATACCGCCGAAGTGGATCGCGGTCCCGATCAGTATGCCGGGCAGGCGTTTCGTGACCATAAAGGACGTACCTTGCTGATCGCGTGGATGCCCGGTTGGCGCTACAGCGGCTATGCCGCACGAGATGTGGGGTGTATGTCTACTCCGCGAGAGCTTATGTTGGTGAACGGCAAGATCGTCGCCGCGCCCGCCCAAGAGGTACGTCATCTGTTGACAGACAGCGATCCTGCCGTGCAACGTACGGCCGACGGGTTTATCATCCCGCGTGAAGGACGTGATCCCGTCGTATACCAAGGCGAGATTCGGGAACTGGCTATTCTGCGTGACGGTTACATCGTGGAAGTGTTTTTGAACGGCGGGGAAGAAGTGTATTCGGCCTTGCTGTGAAAAGAAGACGTGTAAAACGGAGAGAACATGCCCGGCATGTTCTCTCCGTTTTATCGTTTATTGCCCGTTTCTGTCGCGCAGATAGTCGCGCGGGGGAAGGCCGATGACTTGCTTGAATACAGTAGAGAAATAGAGCGGATCGGAAAAACCCGAGAGCAGTGCCACATTTTTAACGGAGTCCAACCCGCTGTCCATCAGCGATACGGCGTAGCGAATGCGCAGTGTGCGCAGATATTCCGCATACGGTGTGCCCGTTCGTTTCTTAAAAAGATGCGAGAGATACTTGGCGTTGTAGCCGAGTTCGTCTGCCACGGTTGAAAGAGAGAGCGCGGTATCGGTAAAACGCGCTTCCGACAGGGTGATGATGCGGTCGATCAACTCATTTTGCGGGTTGCAATTTTCAAACAGACGTGAAAAGGTGTAAAGTAAAATGCTTTCCGCCGCCAGATCGATCGTCTCGTCGGAGGCACGGGATAAACTCTCTTTCCACAAGGGCAAAAGGCCGTCAAGTCCTGTAAAACAGCGGGTTTCGCGGCGGATATGGAAACGGTTGAACAGCGCATCGGCACGGGTCCCGTCAAAAGTGATATACATATATTCGCAAATGTCGTCAAACTCACTGTAAAGTGTTTCGCCTTTAAAGCAAAACAACAGTGTGCCGCCCGAAAACGGTGTGCGCATTCCGCCGCACACGGCTGTGCCGTTGCCTTTGGTGAACAGCAACAGAGCGTGTGTCTTTAGCACCGACGGCGTTTTCATCACAGCGGGATTGGATTCGTATACGAAACAGGTAACATGCAGATCGTCGTGATAGGTAGGGGGGACGAATTTGCAAATGTTGCGGTCCTTCATGTGAACACCTCCGTCAGTATTGTATCGCGCCTATTTCGAAAAAGCAAGCACAATATAACGAAATTCAATAAATATATGGAAAAAACCCATTGAAAAAGGAGCGGGAACGCGGTATAGTGAGCACAAAGGAGGTGTGGACGTTGTACTATCTGTTGACCATGCTTTCGGTGATGATGTTCGGCGGTTGTTTTTATCTGAACGACGTATATCGTCGCGCGCACGGCAGCGGTTGGGCAGTCAGTTTACAGTATTCACTGCTTTCTTCGTCAGCGGGGCTGATCGTGTTACTGTTGGTGAACGGGTTACAGTGGGAATTTACCGTCTTCACCTTGTTGATGGCACTGGCGGCCACGATCAACGGAAAACTGTACAACTACTGCAGTTTCAAAGCGCTCGACAAGATCAACTTGTCGCTGTATTCGCTGTTTTCCATGTTGGGCGGCATGGTGTTGCCGTTTTTACAAGGCATTTTCTTTTACGGTGAGCCGATGACGCTGGCCAAAGCAGTCTGTGTCGCATTCATTGCGGCGGCGCTGGTGCTGACGGTGGAACGCGGCGAGAAAAAGCGCGGCGGCAGGTGGTATTATGTCGGTGTATTCGTATTCAACGGTATGTCGGGTGTGTTGTCCAAACTGTTTACCGAAGCACCGTATGAAAAGGCGAGCGCGGCGGGATATTCGGTGTTGATCTGCGTGTGTGGGATCCTACTGTCGGTGTTGTTGCTTATCCCGTTTTGGGTGCGCGGTACGGTGCAGCGCCCCTCCTTGAAAAGCGTGGCGGCGGGCGCATCGGCCGGTGCGTTGAATAAAGTGGCTAATTTTATGTTGGTAGCGGCATTGGTGCATCTCGACGCCTCGGTGCAGTATCCTATGGTTACGGGCGGTGTGATGATAGTCTCTACCGCACTGTGTTTCGTGAATAAGACGCGGCCTTCGACCAACGAGTTGTGGTCGGTCGGAGTGGCATTTGTCGGTATGTTGGCGTTGTTTATTATCCCGATATAAAAAAGGAGGAATGTCTATGAAAACGGTCAGGATCGGTATTTTCGGTGTGGGTACACGCGGTATCTACATTGGGCGGGATGCCATGCTTGCCGGGGCGGAAGTTGTTGCGGCGTGCGATTTTCGCGAGGAGTGTTTAACACAGGCCGCCAAAGAATTCGGCAGCGATGTCGCGTTATACCGCACCTTTGATGAGTTTATCGAACACGATATGGATGCGGTGGTGTTGGCCAATTTCTTCCACGAACACGCGCCCTATGCCATTCGCTGCTTCGAAAAGGGGTTGCACGTGTATTCCGAGTGTATCAGCAACGGTACGATGGCGGAAGGGGTAGAACTTATCCGTGCGTTTGAGAAGAGCAAGGCCATATATTATTTGGCGGAAAATTACCCGCAAATGAAGTTTAACCGCGAAATGCAACGCATTTGCGAGGGGGGCACCCTCGGTCAGATCCTTTATGCCGAAGGAGAGTATAACCATCCCGGCAACGTTTTTGATGTGCAGTTTAAGAAAGACTACAACTATTATCCCGAACATTGGCGCAATTTCCTGCCGCGCACCTATTACGTGACCCATTCGCTCGGTCCCATCATGCGGGCAACAGGGGCAACGCCGAAACGTGTGACGGCAATGGCGGTGTTTGCACCCGTAACCGACGAAAATGCGCCGACAGCCAGTTACGGCGGCGATCGTGCGGCAGTGATCATGACCCAAAACGACGATGGATCGATCTTCCGTTTTACGGGGTGTGCGGCGTTTGGCGCCCATCACAACGCCTATCGCCTTTGCGGCACCAAGGGTTCGATCGAAAATCTACGCGGTATGGGCGAACAGGTGATGCTTCGCTATAACGAATGGGAACGTCCCGAAGGTGTAAAAGACGGGCTGTATGACCCCGAATGGAACGACCGTGATGAAGATCTGATCCGAAAAACAGGTCACGGCGGTGCAGACTACATCAGTGTGCGCAACTTTCTTGATTGTGTGCGGGAAGGTCGTCAGCCCGAACACCCCTTTGATGTTTACAGCGCCGTGGCTATGTCTTCGGTAGCCATTTTGGGCCACCGTTCGGTACTGCAAGGTGGTGTGCCGTTTGATATTCCCGACTTTCACAACGAAGCCGCCCGAAAGCCATATGAAAACGATCGTGAAACGCCGTTTTACGGCACCGATGGCAGCAAACCGACCATTCCCTGTTGTTCACATCCCGATTTTGCGCCGACGGCCAAACAGCGGGAAGCCTTTGAACGTGTGTTGAAAGGAAAATAATAAAAACGGCTGTTGCAAAGCAACAGCCGTTTTTGTGTTTGAACCTTAGTAGGTTGCGATCTGGTTGAGATCGTTCTGCATCATGCAGAAGTTGACAATACCGAGACCCAACAAACCGAGAATCAAGTACAACACCGAGTTGTCCTTGTGCGGGATGCCCTTTTCGGTACAGCCGGCGGCAAATTTCTGTTCCGCCAGGAAGAAGCCGAGGAAAGGCAGGAACAGGAACAACACGATCTCGAGAACGGCGCTGTCGGCAGGATCCTTTACAGAAACGCTCTCGCGAGCCAAACAAATGGCCCAGTAGATGGAGTAGATGCCGCAAGTGACGACAGAAAGAATGATACAGGTCACAATGTTACGGTTTTTGATTTGCATAATAACCCCTCCTAATAAACTTTGGAAAATTGTAACACAGCAAACGTTTTTTGTCAAGTCTTGTCGTAAAGAATACTTGATATTTTCAGACTCTTGTATTAATATGAATATGCAAAGGGAGGTGAGGAATATGACCTACACAACGAAACGGCGCATAGGGCACGTTTTGTGTGCGACGGCAGCGGGTGTGTTGCTGATCGTCGGGTTCTTGTTACTTACAGAAAACGGTCTGATCGATATTCCTTGCCCGTTTCGCAAACTGACCGGTCTGCTTTGTCCCGGCTGCGGGAATACGGGGGCGGCGCGTGCGTTGTTGCACCTGGATATCGCAACGGCATTTCAACGCAATCCCTTGTGCCTTTTGGAGTTTGGCTATATTGCGTGGGTATGGATACGATCGACAACGGCATATATACGAAACGGGCGGTTCTGCTATCGTTCTCCGTTCATAGCGGGAGATATCGCTGTTTTATGTTTTGTCGTTTTGTGGGGTGTGTTGCGCAATTTCCTGTGAAAGAGTCTGCCGTTTTCGAAAAATTTTCGTTCTGGCGAAAATAGGTTGAATTTTTGCATTCGTTTGTTATAATGGTAAAAAAGGAGGCGATTTTTTGAAAATATGGGATTTGAACGGCAAGTGGTCACTTGCCTGTTACGATTACCGTGAATCAATGCCGCAAACCGCCGATTTCGGCGAGCCGAAATTGACGTTGACAGCCACCGTACCCGGTGATGTACACGCCGACCTGCAAAATGCCGGCTTGCTTGATGCGGTATTTTACAGTGATAATTATTTGAAAGCCGCGTGGGTGCCCGAAAGTGATTGGTGTTATACCCGCGAATTTACGGTGGATGCTTTGGAAAACCGCAACGAGTTGGTATTCGAAGGCTTGGACTTGTATGCCGTTGTCTATCTGAACGGGCAAAAAGTGGCGGAGTGTGAAAACGCGCTTATTCCGCACCGTGTCAAGGTGGACGGCATACTTCGTGAAGGGGAGAACACCCTTTCGGTGTATTTTCGCTCGGTGCGCAAGATCAGTGCGGCGTTCCCCAAACAAAACTATGGCGGTTGTTTTGATACTGCGCGCCTTTTTATGCGCAAAGCACAGTGCCAGTTCAGCTGGGACTGGGCCCCTGCGTTGCCCGCCGTTGGTATTTGGCAAGGGGTGAAACTGATCTCCCGTACAGGGCATCGCATTTTGTCCCATCGTTTCGATACCCGTTTGGATGGACGCGTGACCCTGTTCTTTGAGATCGACGGCGAGGGTGCCAAATGGTCGGGGGATGCGCAGGAATTTGAACGGAAACTCATTTCGGTGGATGTACCGCAGGCGGAACGCACGTATACCGTGCGACTTGTTGTACAAAACGGAAACGATACCATCACGGTGGAACGCACTTTCCAGGATTATCGCGAGTTTTTCACCTTCACGGTGGAAGATCCGCAACTTTGGTGGCCGCATGATATGGGCGAGCAACCGTTGTATCCCTATACTTTCTCGTATTTCGAAGACGGCGTGCTGAGCGACGAAATAAGCGGCCGTTTCGCGATCCGCACGGTAGAACTCAACGAAGAACCGCGCGACAACGGGGAAGACGGACTGAAGTGCGAATTGCTGGTGAACGGGGAACGCACGTTCCTGAAGGGCGGTAACTGGGTGCCGATGGATTGTTTCCCCGGCACGGTAGAGGATGACCGCTATCGTCGTATTTTGACCGAAGCGAAACGCGGCAACGTAAACGCCTTCCGTATTTGGGGCGGTGGTATTTACGAAAAAGATACGTTTTATGATATCTGTGACGAATTGGGCATCCTCATCTGGCAGGATCTGGCGTTTGCCTGTGCCGAAGTGCCGGTGGATCATCCGGGTCTGCTCGATCTTATCAATGTGGAGATCGATACGGTGGTGCGCCGTCTCAGCAACCACCCGTGTATTGCTCTGTGGTGCGGCGGTAACGAACGTAACGGTTGTTTCGGTTATTTCCCGTGTCTCGGTGAGGAACTCTTCCTCTATACCATGCGCGGCATCGTAAACGGGCTTGATCCGTCCCGCCCGTATGTGGACGGAAGTCCGTATGGCTACAATCATATGGGCGGACGGGTGCGCAGCGGCGATCACCATACCTCTTCCTTTAACATCGACAGCACACTCGATTGGAATGAACGACGCGAACTCTTCAAAACCACCACCAGCGGCATGGCGACCGAAGTCGGTTGTATGGGGTTCCCGCCGATGAGCAGTTTGAAGAAGTATATTCCTGCCGACGAGATGACCCACGACAGTCGTGTGATCGATCTGCACTTTGTACGCAATCCGCACGACGGCGAGGGAAAGGGCTTTTTGGAAAAAGAGTATGAACTTGCGAACGACATGTTTGGTGAGTGTGTTGATTTTGCGGATTTTGCGAAAAAATCCGCTTGCGCCCAGTCGGAATTCGTGATGCTCGATACCACCTTCCATCGCAGCCGTAAGGGCAACTGTGCGGCCTCCCTCTTGTGGATGTATAACGATTGTTGGCCGTGCGGTACGTGGTCGGTAGTGGACTACTATCTCGAGCCGAAAGCGGCGTATTATGCGTTGAAACGTGCATGTGAACCGGTGGCGGCTGTGATCGCGAAACGTCCCGACGGACTCGGCGCCTACGCCGTAAACGATACCCGTGCGGATGTTACGGGCACACTTACGGTGGGACAGACGGATGTGGACGGCACGGTCGTGTTCCGCGAAGTACGTGAAGTTACCGCGCCTGCCCGTTCGTCGGTAAAGGTATACGACTTCTCCGCGGCAGATGCCGCCCGCCCGAACAGTTTTGTGTTTGTGCGCTTTGTAAGCGAGAAAATCCAAACCGAACAGGTGTGGTTCTTCCAAAACTGGAAGGATATCGTGTGGGAACAGCCGCGTCTCACCGTTACGGCGGAACAAAAGGACAAGCATCACATCACCGTAACACTCACGGCCGAAAAATATACCCGCTTTGTGCGACTGCAGGGTCTTGGTGACGGGGTGCAATACAGCGACAACTACTTTGATCTGTTACCCGAACAGAAAAAGACGGTCACCATCACTGCCGAAAAAGCGATCTCCATGGACGATATTACGGTCGACCACTGGCTTACCGATTGGAAAGAGTAACACACAAAGAACAGCCCGACTTCATCGTGCGAAGTCGGGCTGTTCTTTATGTTTCGGGAAAGTCTCGGATCTTTTTGACAGCGTATTGCAATATCAACCGTGCATCGGTCGAGTTGACCTTCTCGTCACGGTTTACGTCCGCTACCGCAAGATTCAGCGCATTCTCTTCGATCTTTTTGACGGCGTACTGCAATGTCAAGCGCGCATCGGTGGAATTCACCGTGCGGTTGCCGTCCACGTCACCGCGCAGAAGAGGGGAGAGTGTATGTCCCTCGGCTATCTCCTTGCCGCAGATGCCGCATACGGTATCTCCGCTATAACCCGCCGCGTCGGCGGTCGGGGGTACGTATCCCACCACCGTTTCAATGTGTCCCTCGGGAAAGTGTGCTGTTGGTATGGCTTCTGTCCTGCCAAAACGGTCGGCAAAGGTGGTATCGCAATCGGTGCATTTCCAGTGGGCGTCCCAGCCAACCGTGGTGCATGTGCCCTCCACGGCGGGTTGATAGGTCACGAGATGTTCTCCCATCACAAGGCAGTCAAGGCCGAACAAGTAGCCGCGGGACGCTTCGTTTTTGCCGACCACACGAATGGTCAGTTCGTGCACGCCTTTTGTGAGTGAGACGTTGCCGAGCGGCGTGATGGCCGAGCGGTACACCCGCGTGTTGTAACAGTCGACAGGGGCGCCGAGCAGTTCACCGTCGAGTAACAACTGTACGGTCGCATAGTCGCCCGCCGTACACAAAACGGCCGAAAGCATACCTTCATAGTCGGTATCCATCGTAAACCGCAGGGTGGCTTCGGCGTTGCTTTGCACCGTGATCCCCGAAAAGAGTTGCTTGCCGCCGCTGAAGTTGCCCGCCGTCGGCCAATCTTTCGCCATATTCTGCACCGTCAGATTGCTGCAGTTTTGAATGGAGACTGCCGCCATATCCTCGCCCTCGATGGTGTTGCGGTCGGCGGTGGACTCTGCTCGTTTTGCCGCCTCGGTGAGGGAAAGGTACCGCCACGCGGCATCTTCGTCGGTGTAAGTGACCGGGGTGTACGGGTCGGTGCCGTCTGTATCTAAATACCAGTAGGCGGTGGCAAGATACTGCACCTTGTCATTCCCGAAGAACTTTTCGATCGCCGCTTCGAACGAAGTTTGGAAGGGGATATTGTCTGCCAAGTGGAAACGCACGTTGTTGTAGTCGCCCGCTTTGCCTTGCAGACCTGTTGTCTGATTTTGCGCGTGGAAGGCGTTGCTGAAATACACGGCACTGCACCACGCATAGCCGAAATAATCTTCACTGCCCGTGCCGTAGGTGGAGGGGAACATTTCGCCGTCTACGAAGAATTTCTCGTCACCTTCGCCCCACCAGCCGACACCGCCGAAGTTGTTGACGTGCAGGTTGATACCCACGAGACGTCCGCGTCCTTCGGTGGTAAGTAAGGTGTAGTCGGGGGCGCGGTCGGCACGTGCGGGTTGGAAACGGTCCAAACTCCATTTTGCGTGAAAACGTCCGTACGCCGTAATATCCCCGTCGAGCGGTGCGGTTACGGTTTCTACCGCGAGGGAGTAGTCACGGGTATCTGCGTTTCGGAAAGCGATCTTGGCACCGCTCGCATACGGCATATACCAGTAACTGTAGAAGGTGCCGTCTTGGGTGATACCCATCGGAACGGAGGCGTATTCCTCGCCGCCCGCGTTCGCAAAGAAGTTGCCGAGCGGCGCCCACACGGCGGGAGATTCTTCGCCGTCCCAATACATGAAGACTTCGATCTTCTGCATCGCGACCAGTTTTTCGTATGTCGAAAGGCTATCGTTAAGTTTTACTTTAAACTGTGTGATTGCCGCCGTACCGTCGGTTTCAAACGCCGTGACGGACGTGTCGGCCGGCAGCGTTACTGTCGTTTCGTGGGATGTTTCGCCTGCTGTTGCGGCAGGTTCGGCCGACGGATCGCCCATACGGGCGTTGGCTTTTTCCAGTGCCTCGCGTTGTTCTGCGGTAAAGACGGATGGCATCGGTTCCACCGCCGTGCCTTCGGGGAACAGACGGTAGGAGAAGTGGTAATACTGTCCCCAGTCGCCTTTCAATACGATACGGCAGGAGGAGTTGAAGGTGATGGGCACGTAGTTGTTGTAACCCTCCGCTGTCGTTTTGTAGACCATATTGTCGAGTCCGTTGTACAGCCCTTCGGCAGAAGCAAACTGCGCAAGCGGCATCGAGATGGTGGGGGAGTTGGCCCCGTCGATATAGAACTCAATGGTGCCGGTGCGAATGGTGGCAAACCAACTGCGCACGATCATACCCGCGCCGTGAATATCCGCCGCCAAAATGCCGCCGTGTGCCGTGCCGAGATTGCCGCCGCCGTCGCCGTTGCTTGTCCACTCGGAAGACGGCACGTTGCCGGTATCACCCCACTCGATGTAGGTGTCGGTCACTTCGTCATAGCGGGATACGCGGTGATACGAGGTGGCCGCCGCGCCGACTTCGCCTGCTTCGGGGAGTTTCGCTACCGCTTTTAGATCGGTCAGCATCGCCACCGCGTCGGTGTAGGCGATGTCGTATGCCGCTTCTCGCAGGGCGATACAGTCCACACTGCCGTAATACCCACGCGCATTCGCGTTTTTTCCAACGCAGGTGAGGGTCAGGATGTGAGTGCCGATACCGAGGGATACGCATCCCAAATATACGTCGCCCGATTCTTTCAAACCGGAGTTGAACATATCGAGACCGACGTATATCGGTTTACCGTCGAGATACAGATCAAAGATGCCGTAATCCGCCGCCATACAGTGAGAGATGTACAATTCACCAACCCATATGTCGGTCAATTCAAACGAGAGGGTGGTAACACCGTCGGCGGTACTGTTTTGTACCCACAGTTGCCAATCGTTGCTAAAGTTGGTGTTGGGAAACGGTGTTTTCATATTTTGCGGTGTTGCTTTGCCGGAGACGAGGGTCATCGCTTCTCCTTCGATGATCTTCTCGTCGGCGGCCGATGCGACGAGAAGCGGTACGGTGCCCAGTAAAAGCGCCAGTACAAGGAAAACGGATAGCAATTTCTTCATAAATGACACTCCTTTACGGTTTGGTACTTTCATATTAGAGAGGAAAACCCGTTTTCACAATAGCATTAGTTGCTTTGAATTTAACATTTCTTGCACGAAAAGCACTTGACAACGTTGTCTATTTGTGATAGACTGAAAGTACAGTCTACAGTGAATAGACAAGGAGGCCGAAAAATGGACGAGATGAAACTGGGGGTCGTAGAGGGGCGTTTCGCAGATATTGTGTGGGCGAATGCGCCGCTTACCACGAAAGAATTGGTAGGACTTTGCGAACGTGAACTCACATGGAAACGTACCACTACCTATACCGTGTTAAAAAAACTGTGTGAGCGGGGGCTGTTTTCGACCGAGAACGGCGCCGTTTCGGTGCGCCTTTCGAAAGAGGAGTTTTATGCGCGGCAGAGTGAGCGCTTTGTGGAAGACGCGTTTGACGGCTCGTTACCCGCCTTTATTGCGGCGTTTACCGCGCGTAAACCGCTGACCGAGGCGGAACGTGACGAGATCTTACGTATGATCGATCGGTACGGAAAGGAGGGGTGAACGTGTCGGACCTGTTCCTCTTTCTTCTAAACAAGGGAATTACGGCGGGTTGGGTGATATTGGCGGTGCTGTTGCTTCGCTTGCTTCTTCGCCGTGCGCCGCGATGGATCACCTGTTTGCTGTGGGGTGTGGTAGGTCTTCGTCTGCTCTTGCCCGTTTCCCTTACGAGCGTGTTCAGTTTGATTCCGTCGGCCACCCCGATTCCCGAAAATATTGCGCTGACGCAAACGCCCGCCGTGCATACGGGGGTGGATTCCCTCAATATGGTGATAAACCCGATAATCTATGAAACTTTTGCGCCGTCGCTTGTGGACAGTGTCAATCCCCTGCAAGTGGTTCTGGCGGTGGCGGCATGGGTGTGGGTCGCGGGGGCGGTCGGGTTGCTTGTCTACGCTACAGCGACCTATGCGCGTCTGGCGCGACGGGTGCGGGTGTCGTTGCCGCTGGGAGATGGAGTGTATGCTTGCGATGCCGTTTCTTCGCCGTTCATTCTCGGTGTCATACGTCCGCGCATTTTTCTGCCGTCGGATATGGCCGAAGATACCGCCGCCTTGGTGGTCGCTCACGAAAAAGCACACCTACGCCGTCGTGACCACCTGATAAAACCGCTCGGGTTTTTGTTGCTCTCAATCTATTGGTTTCATCCGCTCGTATGGGTGGGATATCTTTTGCTTTGCCGGGATATCGAGGCGGCCTGTGATGAAAAGGTGGTAAAAACGCTGGATACCGAGGGGCGCTGTGCCTATTCCACCGCACTGGTGGAGTGTAATACCCATCGTCGCGCGGTGGCGGCATGTCCGCTCGCGTTCGGCGAAGTGGGGGTGAAGACCCGTGTGAAAGCGGTGCTGAACTATCGCAAGCCCGCTTTCTGGCTGATTCTGACGGCTATTCTTGCGAGTGTTGTCGCGGCGGTGTGTTTTCTTACCGACCCGCCAGACAAAGCCACAGACGGTATTACGGCGCAACACAGCGGCGCGGACGTAGAGGGGGTCTCTCTCTCGATCGTAGGGGCGGAACTTTCCGCGCCCGATCCATATCTCACGATTGAATGGCACAACGATACGGGAAGTGAGATCACCTACGGCAATCCGTTTACGATCTACTGCATGCAGGACGGCGGCTGGGTGGATTGCCGTTTACAAGACACGGTGTGGTCGATGCCGGCATATACTGTTTTCCCGCACGACACGCAAAAGAAGGTCTATTCGTTGCAAAACCTCAGCATGTATATCGCGGGAGAGTATCGCTTGGAAACTTCGTTTTCGGCGGAGGGAGAAGAGCATACCGCGTGGGTGGAGTTTACACTGGAACGCGGTGTGGAGCAGATAGCGGCGCTGAACTTTGATACCGTGGAACTGTGGTATGCCAACGGTACGTATTCGTATGTGATGAGCGCCGACATCGCGCCGCGCTGGGGGTTGGTGAACGGTACGCAACTGTACGAATACGGGCGAGACGGTTTATTGGCGGTGCTCGGACATATGGAAGCGGTGACGCTGAGCGAAGAGACATTTTTATCACGGCTGAAATACGCTTCGGCGTGGAGTGAAGCGGTTCCCGCTGTTGATTCCATATACAGCAACAATAAACGTGCATGGCAGTTGTATAACGGAAATGTGCTGTATCTGTTGCTCGAACAGAAGGATGGCACCTATCTTATGGGGTACGGCAGTTATAATTTGAAATTCGATGACTCCCCCAATGCGGATAATTCACAGATTCGCTGGCTCTATCGGTTGGAAAGGATAGAACAAACACCGAATCTGTCCCAACCCATCGTGGACGGCGCCATCGTGTTTTACCGCGAAACGACGGAGGAACACGCGGTGGCGGTGTACGACAAGTATCACC
>JAZNTV010000101.1:0-4563 GCA_045591985.1 Acutalibacteraceae bacterium | reverse complement strand
TCGGTACCGGGACTGAGTGTCACGTGGGAAAAAAGTGCAGGGACAGGCACTCCGACCTGGTCCGCTTCGGGCAACAGCATTACCGGTTCGGCGACCGGTGGCTTGCTTACTACGAATACGACGAAGATCGTGATGACTAACACGTTGGGCACCGAAGCGACCTTGAGGTTCAACTATACCCAAAACAGCGGTACGCTGAAAGGCCTTTCCAACAACGCCTACGAAGGCGTGTTGGCGGCAGGTGCTTCCCTTACGTTTACCTACCAATCTCCGCGTAATAATACGGGTACGCTTACGATCACCGACATTTCGCTCATCAGCACCACGGCGACCGACTCGACGGTTATCTTTATGCCCGCCGAAAACGGTAGTTACACGCTGGATGGCACGGCGGTGACGGCGGCGGTTGAAAAGACGATGGCACCGGGTGCTACGGCAGTACTCGCGGCAACGCCTGCCTCGGGTTACCAGTTCTACGGTTGGTACGACGAGGTTTCGGGCAAGTATCTGTCGCAGACGGCTTCCTACACGCTGACTGTCTCGGCGGACGCCACGGTGTATCCCGTGTTCCGTCCGAACAGCATGGCGATGTTCGGCGTTGGCGGCACGAAGTACGACAACCTGACCGAAGCGGCGGCTGCGGCGAAGGCGGGTGGCACCAAGACGGTCATTCTGCTGAACAGTGGCACGATGACGGGCAACCACACCATCCCTGCGGGGGTGAAACTGTTGGTGCCGTACGACGATGCTAATACCGAGTATGGCAGCAGTCCGAAATGTACCAGTTACAGTTCCATCATCAACAACAGCGGTCAGATTGCGTGGGAGAAACCTACGGTATACCGCACCCTGACCATGGCGGCGGACGCCACCATCACGGTGAACGGCAGTATCGAGGTCGGCGGGCGGCACGCGTCGGGCGGCGGTACGAAGGGAAAATACGGCGGCAGTCCGACGGGTGCGCTGGGCTTTATCCATATGCTCGCAGGCTCGCACATCGATCTGAACAGCGGTGCGAACCTCTATTGCTGGGGTTATATCTACGGTGACGGTACCGTCACCGCGAAGAGCGGCTCCTCCGTGTACGAAAACTTCCAGATGATGGAATTCCGCGGCGGTACGGTCACCACCGATCTGGCGGCAGACGAAAAGGTGTTCCCCAGCAACCAGTATTACGTGCAGAACATCGAAGTTCTGACCACCTACGAATACGGTGCGACCGAATACGTGGCAACTTCCGTGTTTATGTCGAATATGTGCCACAGTGCGACGGTGAAGTTCATCGGCAGCGATGCGATGTTCCAGCCGTCGGCAGGGTCGTACTTTACGAAGAAGTACGATCCCACGACCGACCGTCTCATTCTCGAGGCGTACGGTGACTGTGTCCTCGGCAGAATGCAGATGTCGATGGGCGGCACGAAGATCGACTCGGCGGAATTCGTTCTTCCCATTACCAATAACATAAGCATTTTGATCCATACCGGCGTTGCCACGCTGAACCAAAACGTGATGCTGCTTCCCGGTGCCGCCCTCACCATTGACGAGGGTGCCACGCTGGATATCGCGCATACCGATGCGACCACCCCGGTCGTAACGGCGGGCGGTTATGTTTTGCAGATATTTGACAGTGAAAACTGGACCTATGGTTTGGATGCCAACATGGCGACCGTGCCCGATTTGAACTTTGTGTATCAAACCGGTACGTCGGTGCGATTCACCCCCATTGAATATTCGCCCAGTGCGTATAAAAAGCGTACCGCGGCGGATCTCACCGACGTGACGGTGGACATCAACGGCACGGTGGTCGCTAACGGGTATCTCTACAGCACCGTTACGTGGGCGGATGCGGCAAACGGTGACTACACCATCGTGAGCGGCGGTGCCAACATCATCTCCTCAAAGGGGACGGGCGTGCTCGCGATGAACGGTGGCGCCGGTAAAGATACGTTGACCTGCCTGTATTCCCAGGTGACAAAACCGATCGACTATTACAGTATTCCGCTGGCTTCGGCACAGCTCAAGAACGGCGACGGCACGATGCTGGACACCACGGGTGCAGCGGCAGGCACGGTCTACCGTTACTGCACGGTACACGATGCGTGGTATGCGAACGAATGCGGTAAGTGCAACGCTGTGGAGGTCATGTGGGTGGTAAACGGCGTTTCCGAGAAGGTCGAAGTGGAAAAGAACACCACGCCCGTCTATCCGGGCGCCACGCCGAGCAAGGCTTATAACGACAATACCCACTTTACGTTTGTGGGTTGGGCGACCTCTGAGGGCGGTACGGTTCTGGGAACCCTTCCCGCCGCGACGACCAATGCAACCTACTATGCGGTGTTCACCGAGGCAGTACACGCTTACGGTACCACGGCGACCGACGGCAAACATTATTGCACCTGCGGTAAGCCGGCGGGTTGTATGGATGCAGACGGCGACGGAGACCACTTGTGCGATCTCGGTTGCGGCAGCACCAAGTCGTCGCACGTTGGCGGTACGGCCACCTGTGATAAACAGGCTGTCTGCTCCGAATGCGGCCAAGGCTATGGTACACAACCGGCTCATACCGAAGTGATCGATGCGGCGAAAGCGGCGACCTGTACGGCGACGGGTCTGACCGAAGGCAAACACTGCGCGGTGTGCGGCGAGGTCCTCGTGGCGCAAACGACGGTTCCTGCGCTGGGTCATACCCCGGTTGTGGATAACGGTAAAGTTCCTACCTGTACCGACACCGGCCTCACCGAAGGCGCGCATTGCGGCGTGTGCGGTGATGTGCTGACGGCGCAGGAAGTGTTGGCGGCGCTCGGTCACACCGAAGTGATCGATGCAGCGAAAGCGGCGACCTGTACCGAAACGGGTCTGACCGAAGGCAAACACTGCGCGGTGTGCGGTGAGGTTCTCGTGGCGCAGGAAGTGACAGCGGCGCTCGGTCACACCGAAGTGATCGATGCAGCGAAAGCGGCGACCTGCACCGAAACGGGTCTGACCGAAGGCAAGCACTGCGCGGTGTGCGGTGACATCCTTGTGGCGCAGGAAGTGACGGCGGCGCTGGGTCACACCGAAGTGATCGATGCAGCGGTTGCCCCGACCTGCACCGAAACGGGTCTGACCGAAGGCAAGCACTGCGCGGTGTGCGGTGAGGTTCTCGTGGCGCAGGAAGTGACGGCGGCGCTGGGTCATACCGAAGTGATCGATGCCGGCAAAGAAGCAACCTGCACCGAAACGGGTCTGACCGAAGGCAAGCACTGCGCGGTGTGCGGCGAGGTCCTCGTGGCACAGGAAGTGATTGCGAAGTTGCCTCATACCGATGCGGACCATGACGTTGTCTGTGATGTGTGCGGCGAAGCGTTTACGGTCTACAAATACACGGTCACGGACGGAGAAGCCACCATTACGGATGTGAACACCGCTTTGGGCGGTGATGTGATCATCCCCGAAGAACTCGACGGATATCCCGTGGTGGCCATCGGCAACAACGCGTTCCGCGATTGTGTGCATATCACCTCGATCGTTATTCCCGAGGGTATCAAGACTATTGGCAACTATGCCTTTAAGGATTGCACGAGTCTTACCACCGTGTATTACAAAGCGATCAACTGCACGTCGGCGGGCGTGAACGCGTATCCCGTGTTCCACGGTTGCACCGCGCTCACCACCGTGTATATCAGCAAGAGCGTTACGGCGGTGCCGCCGCGTCTGTTCCGTGCGGCGTCGGCACTCACCACCGTATACATCACCCGCAACACCGAGACGATCGGCGCGAATGCGTTCTATCTGTGTGATAATCTGACCGACGTGTATTTTGTCGGTTCGGCAGGTGACTGGACGCAGGTGGATGTGAAGTCCTACAACACGGCGCTGACCAACGCAACGCTTGCCTATAACACACCTTGCTTCGAGGATCACGACTGGACGGCGGATTGCGACAGCTTGTGCGATCTGTGCCAGACCAAGCGTGCGACTACCCATGCGAACATCGTGGAGGATGCGGCGGTCGAGCCGACCTGTGAAGTGAACGGTTGGACGGCGGGCAGCCACTGTGCCGTGTGCGGCAATGTGGTTGTAAAGCAGAACTATATTCCGGCTCTGGGCCATGCCTGGGATAAGGGCGAAGTGTTGGTCGAGCCGACCGAAGAAGCGGACGGCGAGAAGCAGTACACCTGTACGGTGTGCGGCGGCACCAAGATCGTCCCGCTGAACCTCGGCGAAGTGATCGATGGTTACTACTACTACAAGGGCGTGCTGAAGGGCGGCGCCGGCCTGGTGCAGGTCGAGGATGCGTATTATTACGTACTCTCCACGGGTGCTGTGAAGACGGGGCGTTACACCATCGCGGGTTCGGAAGAGTTTGGCATCGAAAAGGGTACCTACTACTTCTTCGAAGACGGTAAACTGAACCTCGTGCGCGGCGTGTACGAAGGCCAGTACTACAACGATCAGGGTAAATCCGAAGCGTATGCGGGCTTGATCGAGTGGAACGGTGCGAAGTACTACGTGAACGACGGCGGTAAAGTGGAAACGGGTCGTTACTTCATCACGAAGCTGAACAACCTGGTGCCGAAGAAG
>JAZNTV010000100.1:0-2921 GCA_045591985.1 Acutalibacteraceae bacterium | reverse complement strand
GCCGGGAGTGAAGCTGAAACCGCTCCAGTCGCCGTCGAAGGCAAAGCCCTTCGCATCCATGCCGGTAATCGCCGAGCCGGTTGCCGTGGTGGTGGCACCGACCGTTTCGGGCACGCCATCCGCCGTGTTGAAATTGATGTAGATGTAGTCTGCCGTTTCGGACTCTTCCGCGCTAACAACAACCAACCCACTCATACAGGTGAGCAACAGTGCCAGCGAAAGAATCCATGATAACGCTCTCTTCATTTTCGAGTCCTCCCAGAACAGCAAATTACAACAAAAAAACGTTCCGTTTGTTGCAATTTATATTATAACATATCAATCCGTGCCAATAAAAGGCCTTAAACTACACCTATGCAACCAAGTCTACACATTTTTAAAAAGTAACATTTGCTCCCACTAAAACAAACGGTTGTACATAGTGTTCCTCAACTAAACGAAGCACTCCCTCGAACACCGATTGCAGAGCGCGTATCGCGCATCTGCGATGTTGTTTGTCGTATGCGAGTGAACGCAGTTCACCCCTACGGGGCGTTCGTGCGCCGTTAAGGATGTGTGATCAGAGCGGCACACACGACAAAAAATAAAAACACAAAAACAGCAGGTGGCAACACCTGCTGTTTTTTGCCTTTAGGAATTATTCAACCATCATGCTGTCTGCATCAAACGCGTGGAAACCACGGGTGACCGGATTGTTGTGGGTCGTGACGTAGAACTTCGCGTTGTTCTTCACAACTGCGCCGTTGCCGAACTCGTAGTAGAACGCGCCGTCCACATAGTAAACGCCGCTTTCAATCTTTGCTTCCAGAGCCGGGATGTCTTCGCCTTTTTTAATCATGTCGCCGCAGACACCGCAAACGAGGTCATCGGTGTAACCGGGAGCATCCACTTTGCCTTCCGGCACGCCGTTGTCATGGCCAAGCGCCACGACAGTCTCCTTCACCGCAATCGTCGCAGGTCACGGTGACCAAACCGGCGGCGGTACAGGTCACATCAACTTCGGTTTCGGTGGCATTTACATGAGCACGTCCCTCTTCGCTCTTCATAGAGAATATGTAGAAGGGGTTAACACCAAAAGCACTGTTGTAGCAATGATCTGCCCAGCGCCGACTTGCGCAAGATTTAAAACTACACAACCGACACCATAACGCCACAAAGTTTCTTGAAAATTCAAGAAATTCGCCAATCGCAATCCACCACGGCGTTGCGGTCACAGGTCAATATGCCGTTTTCGATCTTCAACTCCGCCATCTGTATGGCACTGCGCATCTCGCGTGGGCAGGGAGGATCGGGATGTGTAAAATAAACGATGAAGGCTCTCTCCCCCACCACAAACACATCAGCGTGACCGCCGCGAGAATTGTCATCTCTGCGGGTACCGTCCACACCGAGAATGACTTCTTCCTGACGGACAAAATGTTCACAGTCATCGGACGAGTAAACAACCTGTCCACGCCAAATATCCGCAATAAGCCAGTATTTTCCGCCGAAGCTAAAGACGTTGGGCCCCTCTTCTCTCCCACCGGTTGCGATCCCACGGTATTCCCACGTGTAAAGATCGTCACTGTCGGCATAACAGGTGGTACATCCCTGTCGCTCGTCTTTATACCACATGCGCCATTTGCCGTTCGGAAGGCGGAAGCAACACGGATCGATGATACGTGCAGAACCAAACGATAAGCAACCGACGTGATCCCAATAGAACAAATCGGTCGACGTGTAATGCTCGATAGATGCATTGCCGTCCCAATCACTGTAAACACCGACAATGTAGGTAACATACATATGATACAGTTTTTCGTCGGGGTTGTAAATTATCTCGGGTGCCCAAAACGTGTTGTGACCGAAGTCAAAATCCAGATCCAATGCGCCGCGATAATGCCAGTTGGCACCATCGAACGATTCTGCCACACCGATGGCCGTGCCGTAGCAAAAGGAAACGTTTTCCACCTGCTGATTTACGCGACGTTGCGTATAAAACATATAAAACTTTCCGTCAGATTCTTTGCGGATCACCATAGGGTCAGCCGCGCCGTCAAAAATCGGGTCTTTGTAAAGCGGTGCCGGGACAATCATAATACACACTCCATTCAATTTGTCTGTATTCTGTTCACATTATACAGCACACCCTGCATCACGCCAAGGGCGAAAACTACACAACAAGCACATAAACAACAACAATCTTCTTTCACACCTTGATAAAGGCGCTCCAAACATACACAATAACAGGCAGAAAAGCTAAAAGAGAGATCTTTATGAGTAGCATTGAAAAGATCAAGAAAAACTTTGGTTCGACGGTATGATCACCTACGACGTGCACAAAGCACCGTTCTCCACACATGGATGGTATCGTCCCGAAGATGGCGATTCGTTTCGACGCATGCCGCAGGAGGTGCCGCCGTCAAGCCGATGTTGTCGGGAGTGAAACTGTAACCGCTCCGGTCGCCCGTAAAGGCAAAGCCTTTCGCACCCATACCTGCGATCTCCGAACCGCTGGCAATGGTAACAGCGCCAACCATCTCAGGAGTGCCGTCTGACGTATTGAAGTCAACGCTTATATAGTCTGTTGCCAAATCTTCTGAACCATCGTCGCCACCAACATCTCCCCCTTCCGGAAGAATTGCCTCCGCTTCCTCTGCCCTCACGGCTGCGAATGGTGCCACACCGACAAACGACGTTAACACCATCGCAAAAACCATGCCAAACATTTTTTCATTACGTCCTTCTCCCCTCAATTTAATATGCAACAAAAATTTTCCTTTTTTGCTTACATATCTATATTATATTGCCATTATATTGCCAATCCTTAAGTGTCAAGGCTCCAAACTACACGAACAACACCAAAACAATAGCTTATCAATAAACATTCGCTAAATCTGTTTCTTCGTCTTTTTCGTTCACACCGCTTTGAACTCAAAAAC
>JAZNTV010000099.1:0-6037 GCA_045591985.1 Acutalibacteraceae bacterium | reverse complement strand
GGACGGCGCGGCGCCCTCGTATGCGGGTGTTGTGGAAGTGGACGGCAACTTGTACTACGTCAGCGGTACTTACGGTGCGCTGAACGTGAACAAGACGTTCACCGTGTCGGCGGCGAAGACCAACGGTCTGTGTGCGGCGGGCAAGTACACGGCGGATGCGAACGGTGTGTTGACTCCGGCTTCGTAATTGCCTAACGTAGGGGCGGCAACCTGCCGCCTGTGAGCAAAAACCGGAACAACAAGGGTAAGCGAATGATCGCTTACCCTTGTTTTCTTTGTGTGAATGGTGGTGGGATTCACGCCTTGCAAGCACAGGCAAAACATCCCGCTTTGAGACGGACTCGGATTTGACTGCTCACCATAGACAGATAAAAAGGAACGAGAAGACTCGTGATAAACGAATCTTCTCGTTCCTTGTTGTTGGGTTTTATTCGACAACAGTTGTGTATGCGAGGCGCACTCGGCTTTTTACAATGTAATGTTCCGAGGGGTGCCGTCGTAGGTGAATGTGCCGCAAGGGATGCCGTCTCGCTCGATCGTGAGCGTGCGATGCGGATCGAAACGGGGATCCCCGATGGGTGCACCCACCGAAAGGGTGCGGGCAACATCGTCCCAACGGAACGGAATCCTTATAAAGGCGCCGTTTTCATAGGCGTAACCGTCGCCGTCGTCGGTATAGTGGATGGTGTCGGCGTCGGCGCCGCTGAACACCTTTACCGTGAGATGCTTTTCGTCCTGCCGTGCGGTGCATTCGGCGGGGGCGGCGGTCAATACGATCGAACCGCTTTTTACAAACAGAGGGGTGGTGTTGAGCGGTGTTTCTACCGTGACGATCTGTCCGCCTTCGTACTTTTTCCCCGTAAAATAGTCATACCAATCGCATCCGCGGGGGAGATATACGCGGCTTTCGCGCAGGTCGGGCGTTGTGACGATATGCACAAGCAGACTCTCGCCGAACAAGTAGGTGTCAAACGTATCGATGACCTGTTGGTCATCAAATGCCGCGGCCAGCGGACGCAGGAAGGAATACCCTTCGCTGTATACACGATAGGCGGTGGCATAGATATACGGCATCAGCGTGTAACGCAGACGGGCGGCGGTCAGTTGTGCTTCGTAGTGTTCATCGCCCTCGTCACCGAAAAACCACATTTCCCGTGGCGTGGAGGTGCCGTGTGAACGAAACAGCGGGCTGAATACCCCAAACCAGAACCAACGGGTATATAACTCGCGATAGGCGGGGTTTTGGTTGCCGCCCTCGAAATCGCGGACCCAAAAGGCACCGATATCGGTGGTGGCATACGGCACACCGGACAGGCTGAAACTGAGCAGGGAGTTCAACTGGTTGCGGAATACGGTCCAATCGGCTGTAATGTCACCCGTCCATGTGGAGACGGCAAACCGTTGTTGCCCCGCCCATCCGCTGCGTGTGAGAATAAACACACGGCGGGAATCGTCGGCCGCCCGCTGGGCGCGATAGGTGTTGCGGCCGGATGCCAACGCATAGGCGTTTAGGAAACGACGGGTCGGTCCTTTAGCCGTATCACAGCAAAAACGGAGATTTTTGGAATTCGAGCCGCCGATATCCGGTTCGGTGGAGTCCAGCCACCACCCATCGATGCCGTTTTCCCAAAGGTTGCGACGCATATGATCCCACACGATCGCGGCGGCTTTTTCGTTGAATGGGTCGTGCACACGACCCCATGTTTCACCGGAACGGTCGGGCTTTTCCAAAATGCCGCCGACAGCTTCGAGCTCTTTGCAAACGGCGGTATCAGGCCCGAAACTCGGCCATACCGAAATAATGATCTTCATATCCATATCGTGGATCTCGCGGATCATGGCGGCGGGGTCGGGATAACGATTGACATCCCACGTTACGGCGTTCCAGCCGTGCTCACCCCAGTAGTTCCAATCCTGCACGATACAGTCGATGGGAATGCGGCGGCGGCGGAACTCCCGCGCGACCGATACAATATCCTCGGCCGTACCGTAATGCTCGCGACTCTGGAAAAAACCGTATGCCCATTTGGGGAAGAGGGGTGCTTGCCCCGTCAGCGCGCGATACGCTGCGATCTGCCCATCGATGCGTGTATCTAAAATCACATAGTAGGTGAAGGTGTCCGCGTCGTCGGCAAAAACGTGGATCTCATTCGGGCGCTGCTCATCGGTATCAAATGTGTCGTGATCTTCGGTGGTACACGGCTTGTCGATGCCGATGCTCATGAAGGCACAGGTATCGAACAGCAAAGCGTATCCCGCCGAGGAGGTCATAAACGGTACGGCGGTGGACAGACCGTTGTTTTGGAGCATCTGACAAACGGTACCACGGCGGTTAAACGCCGTTTGCTGGTGCAATCCCAAGCCGTAGATTGCGTCCCGCTTACCGATCTTGAATCCGACGGTAAAGTCGGTTGCGATCTCGTGAAGGATGTCTTGCCCGTTCAGTGTAAAATGCAATCGTTCATCCGCGTCTGCAATACAGGTGCAGCTTCCGTTGAAATCGGTAGCAGGGATTTCCTCTTGCACAAATTCACTTTCGGGTCGCGCGCCCCCTTCACGGCCAAGGGTCACTTTGAAGATATTCGGTTGAATCTGCGTTACATAACGATACGTATACACCGGCGACACCTCCATTGCCATCATTATTTCACATTTTATGCAAAAAGTCAAATTACATTTTAAAAAATTTGTGTAAACCTCTTGAAAGTGATGCGAAAAAACGATATATTTAAATGGAAGTTATCCAAAGGAGTGCTGACTGATGCGTTTTTATGAAGACCCTGCATTTTTAAGCGAAAACCGCGAAGCACCGCGGGCGCAGTATATTCCGTATGACAGTTTGGAAAAGGCGTTGGCGGGCGACCGCGCCGCTTCCCGCTACTATTGTTTGTTGAACGGCGAATGGGATTTCAAGTTCTTTTCGCGGGATATCGATCTTACGGACGATATCGCGGAATGGGACACCGTACCGGTGCCCTCCTGTTGGCAGTTGCACGGGTATGAAAAACCCTATTATACCAATGTGAACTATCCCTATCCCGTCGACCCACCCTATGTGCCGGACGAAAACCCCGCCGGGGTGTATCGTACCACCTTTACGTTGGATGACGCCTGGGCGGCACGCGAGACGTTTATTGTGTTTGAAGGCGTGTGTTCGTCGCTTTCGCTGTATGTAAACGGGCAATATGTGGGTTACAGCCAAGGTTCGCATGTTCCCGCCGAGTTTGATCTTACCGCTTTTGTGAAAGCGGGTGAAAACGAACTGCGCGCCGTGGTGCGCAAATGGTGCAGCGGCAGTTATTTGGAAGATCAGGATTGCTTCCGTATGAACGGTATTTTCCGCGACGTCTATTTGCTCTCGCGTGAAGCGGGACATATCCGCGATATCGATATCACCGCCGATTGCCGTCATATTTGCGTATCGGCCGAGGAATTTGAGATCTACACTCCCGACGGGGCGGTGGCCGATCTGTCGGTTCCGATCTTGTGGAATGCGGAACACCCGTATCTCTACACGGTGGTGGTGCGCGGTAAGACCGAGTTCATTCCCATCAAAGTGGGCATGCGAGAGGTCACGATCTCCGACAAGCAAGAATTGCGGATAAACGGGGTGGCGGTGAAGTTGAAGGGTGTCAATCACCACGATACCCACCCCGAAAAAGGGTTTACAATGTCGGATGCGGATATTTTGCAGGACCTGCAAGGCATGAAGGCGTTGAACATCAACACCATCCGCACCTCCCACTACCCGCCGACTCCGTATTTCCTGGCGTTGTGCGATGAGATGGGGTTTTATGTCATCGACGAGGCGGATATTGAAACGCACGGTTTTGTCAGTCGCTGTGTAGGCGCGGGGTGGGATGATGCCGAAAATCCGCAGGATTGGCCGAATATGCGACCGGAATGGCGCGAGGCATATGTTGAACGTGCACAGCGTATGGTCGAGCGGGATAAAAACCACCCGTGTGTCATCATGTGGTCGCTCGGTAATGAAAGCGGCTACGGCGACAACCAGCGCGCCATGGCGGATTGGATCCACAATCGCGATACCACCCGCCCCGTGCATTACGAAACGGCATCGGCTATGGGGCGGTTTGAAGGAACCGATGTGTATTCCCGTATGTATGCCTCGACCGACGAGTTAAGCCATAAACTGAGTCATCACGAACTCTCGCAACCCATCTTCTTGTGTGAGTATTCCCACGCGATGGGAAACGGCCCCGGCGATGTGCGCGATTATGTGGAACTGATGTATCGTTATCCGCAGTTTATCGGCGGTTGCATTTGGGAATGGGCGGATCACACGGTCGTGGTAGACGGTGTGCCGCGTTACGGCGGCGACTTCGGAGAACTGACCCACGACGGCAACTTCTGTTCGGATGGGCTGGTGTTCCACGACCGCTCCTATAAAGCCGGTTCGCTGTGCGCAAAATATTGCTATCAAGGGTTTGCGGCGGCATATAAAGACGGGGCGCTGTTGGTCACCAATCGTTACGATTTCACCGATCTTGCCGACTATACCTTCCGCTTGGAACTTGCCGCCGATGGCAACGTGATAAACACATGCGATATAGCGGTGTCGGCCGCTCCGCACGAAACGGTGCAGGTGGCGGTGCCCTTTGACGTAGACGTGCCGTGTGAAATGGGGACTTATTTGAATCTCTATCAATTGGAAGGGGATTACGAACGCGGTTTTGTACAAATGACGGTGTGCGAAAAGCCGTATGTGCCGGCGGCATCGTCGCCGGCGGTCATCGTCGAAGAGGGTGACCTTCTGCGTGTGCATACAGCCACGACCGATTACGCGTTTTCGAAGCTCGGCGGCGGATTGGTGTCGGTTCAAAAAGCGGGGCGGGAATTGCTTGCCGCGCCGGTGCGCTTATCGGTCTGGCGCGCGCCGACCGATAACGACCGTAACATCCGCCATCAGTGGGCGGAGGATCGTCTCGACCGCACATTCCACAAGGTATACGATTGCACGGTAGCCGACAACGTGATTACGGTTGCGGGGTCGCTTGCAGGGGTGTCACGTGAGCCGTTGCTGAAATACACCGCGACCTATACCTTTACGGCGGACGGCACGGTAGCGGTAGCGGTTACAGGGGATTTCGGTTGCCGTCTGGCGTCGCCGTACATTCCGCGTCTCGGGTTTGAGTTTACGCTTGCCGCAGAAAACGACGGCTTCACCTATTTCGGTATGGGGGACGGCGAAAACTACTGCGACATGTATTCTCATGCAAAGATGGGCGAATATCGCTCGACGGCGGCGGACGAGTATGTGCCGTATATTATGCCGCAAGAACACGGTAACCATACCCGCGTGAAACGGCTTTCGCTGGATTGCGGGTTGACGGTGCGGGGCGAATTCGAATGTAATGTTTCGGAATATACCGCCGCCGCGCTGACAGCGGCGACCCATCAGAACGAGCTTCAAAAGAACGGATTTACCAATCTGCGGGTGGACGGCAAGGTGTCGGGCGTTGGTTCCAACAGTTGCGGACCCATGTTGCTCGAGCCGTACCGTCTGAAAAAAGAGCCGTTTCATTTTGCCTTTTATTTGCAATAAGAGAAGAGAGGCGGCAAGCTGCTATGAGCGGATTCGACGGTCGCGTGTAAAAAGGGGGCGAGCGATCCCCGACAATATACCGTTGATCCAAGCGATAAAGCGTCCAAAGGGGGCTTCCCTTCGGACGCTTTTCACATGCCATTGGCAAAAAGTTGTTATATTGTAACAAAAAGTTGCGATATCTTCTGCGAAACTGAACAAAATGCGAAAAGCCGATTGACACCGATAGGATAAGAATAGTATAATAACGGAGGAGAACGAGCGAGAGGGAAACAGACCGTGTCTTGCTCGTGTATTTGATCTAAGAAAGGGAGATAAGACAATGGCAAAGAAATGGGTATCTATGATTTTGAGTTTTGCCATGCTGCTTTCGTGTGTCAGCGGTATTACGCTGTTCACGGCGGCAGAAGCGCCGGATGCGTGGTTTGACATCACGAGCGGCGAATGTGAGATCGGCGGTCAAACCGACGA
>JAZNTV010000098.1:0-60930 GCA_045591985.1 Acutalibacteraceae bacterium | reverse complement strand
GTGGGGTGTCCTTCGTTTTCGCTTCCACAAATCGTGCTGATTGCAAAAGGCGTATACCGCGCGCACTTCATCGCCGTCGCAAAGAGCGAACTTGGCGCGCGGTTCGTCGGTCGGTTCAAGGCGGGCGTATTGCATACCGTGTTCCGTTTCCAAACACACCCACTCAATATAATGCTCCGCGGTCATGGGATGTGCCGTTGAACCTACCGTCACGTGAACCACATTTCCGTTCACTTCGTATACGGGAACGTGTTTTTCTTCGGACGCTTCTGTTGTTCCCGGCACAAGTTCCTGCATCTTTACACCGCAACAATACGTTGTCCCTTTGTCACGCAGTTTGACTACCATATTTCCGCAGTGTTTACAGATAAAGAATTTCTGTTTCATACTCATCCCCCTATAAAGTACGCACGCCGTTTTTGAAAGGCGAGTTCGGGTTTAACGACTCACCCCGGCACCAGTATATCCTAAAGCAGGAAAAATATGCACTATACTATTCTCTTCTCAAGAAGATGACACAATTAAAAGTGCGATGAACGGACTTTTGTCTGTTCATCGCACTTTAGTTCGATTGCGTTAAAACACGCCCAGCGCAATAAGCACCTGTAAGGTAACAAAAGCTATGTAAATTCCCAGCAAAGCAATACCTTGCCAGCGACGCAATTTCCCGCGGAACAACGTGGGAAGCGTCATCAGCGCCATAACACCGATCATCAGCGGAATCTCCACCAACTGCGAAGTATTGAACCCCAACAGCTTACTGCCTTCCGGAATCATAAAAGGCGATATGGTGACAGCCGCACCGGAAACCAACACCAGATTGAAAATATTCGCGCCGATGATATTCCCCAGCGACAACGCCCCACGTCCCTTGGCCAGCGCCGTAACCGCCGTCACCAGTTCGGGCAATGACGTACACAACGCCACAATGGTAACGCCGACCACCTCGGTAGGAATCCCCGCCATAATGGCAAGCGAAACCGAGGAACCCTCCAACATATCGGCACCCACCGCGATGAGTAACGCACTGATAACCAGTACCACCAAATGCAGCAACCCGCCCGATCGCTCTTCCGGGTCGTGTGTCGTCTCCTCTTCCGCCGGCTTCTTAAAACCTTTATAGACGGTTACCGTCATATACGCGGCAAATACCACCAACATGACAATACCAAGCCAACGATCAAAGCGACCAAAGAGGTAAGCGGCTACGACATAAATGGCAGCTGATAGAAAGAAAAATGCTACCGGTGCCGCAAGCTCCTTGCGATTGACAGGGGTGGGACGAATCGCAATGGTCAATGCCGCGATCAACGCCGTGTTGCAGATAATCGAACCGATCGCGTTTCCGTAGGCGATCGCACCATTGCTGTTTAACGCGGCCGTTACCGACACCATCACCTCCGGCAACGTAGTGCCAATGGACACAACGGTTGCACCGATGAGGATCTCCGGTACACGAAAGCGTTTAGCAATGCCGACGGCACTATCGACAAACCAGTCGCCGCCTTTAATCAGCAACAGCGCCCCGATAACAAACAAAGCCAGGGACCCGATCACCCCGTCGGTCAGCCCGTTATACCAAGTGAGAACTTCTTGTATCATATTCTACTCCTTGCACAATACGCTTGTATACAGATACACCCCATTGGAAATCCATGGGGTGTATCCTTTTACGTACCAACTGCGATCAGTCGATAGGATAGGAATCCGTAATAAACGGTGTTTCCTCACACATCATAGCCTCACGAGACAACGGGTACTTATCTTCATACAAGCAAAATCCAATACCGTATTCATCTTGCCGTCTGCGAGTGAAAAACTCCTCTCGTTTGGCTACCGCCGTCTCACCGATCAAATACAGATATTGAATCTCTACCCACTTTGCCATGCCTTCATAAATCAGCAAGCGCTTGTCTTTCGGGCATTTCTTCAACTCTTTCTTGACATCCCAATGAGTATATTGCCAAATGTGGGTCAATTCGTGAGCGAACGTGGCAATCAGCGAAATACGCGGTGCACCGTTTTCCAAAATGATGCTGTATTTCTTCTTTTTATTGATAGCCACACCGAGGATCAGCACACTGTCGCTGTCCTGTGTACCAAGCGGGATACCGAGGCGTCTTTTGAGCTTACGTTCTTCCACAACTTCAATAGAAATCGGCACATCAATGGTCGCGCCAAAGAAATTGTCCAAATTGGTTATGACTCTTCCGCACAACTCTTCGATCTCCGCCTTGGTCTTCACAAGCGAGTTGCTGCAAGAGGTACAACGTGTACGCCCATCGGGAAGACGGTAATAATCCACTCCGGCAATTTCCGTACGGCAATAGGAACAAATCGTTTTGCCCTTATTTCTGCCGGCATTACGGAAAATCTCCGCCCAATCCTTCCCTTCGCGCGCCTGGCGAAGTTCACCGCCGTCAAAACCTATGCCCTGAAGGAAGTCCTTGGTGCCGTCCAGATCCAACGGCACACTGCGTTTTCCTTCGCGATATCGCAAATAATACCGCTCATGATACGGCAACGGTTTCGAGAAGATACCCACCTCGCCCTCCTCAGCGGGAGTCTCCTCAGCGGGAGTCTCCTCAGCGGGAGTCTCCTCAGCGGGAGTCTCCTCAGCGGGAGTTTCCTCGGCGGGAGTCTCCTCAGCGGGAGTCTCCTCAGCGGGAGTCTCCTCAGCGGGAGTCTCCTCGGCGGGAGTTTCCTCGGCGGGAGTCTCCTCAGCGGGAGTCTCCTCAGCGGGAATCTCCTCGGCGGGAGTCTCCTCAGCGGGAGTCTCCTCAGCGGGAATCTCCTCGGCGGGAGTCTCCTCAGCGGGAATCTCCTCGGCGGGAGTCTCCTCGGCGGGAGTTTCCTCGGCGAGTTCGATTTCAACAGAAGACACTTCTTGCGGTTCTTCACCTAAAGACATCGAGGGCTCAAGAGCTCTTTCTTGCTGTTCGTTTTCAAACCGGTTGTTTTCTTCATGCATCATCGCTCACCTCGCCTTCACTTGGAGCTTGTGCGACCTCTTCCGCTTCGCTTACAGACTCTTCCGCCGGTTCTTGCTCGACAGGATCTGCTGCAGGCTTGGCCTTCTTAGCCGCTTTTTCTTGCTTTTTACGAAGTTTTTCTTCCAGCTTGTTGGCCTTCTTTTTCTCCTTGGCAGCTTTCTTTTCCGCCTTAGCAGCGGCTTTGGCGGCCTTCTTGCGCTCCTTGGGAGACAACTCTTCGCTCGTCGGCGCCGCTTCTTCTGTCACTTCCTCGGCGAGGTCATCTGTCGTTTCTTCGACAGTGTCGTCCATCAGTTCCTCGACAGTGTCGTCCGTCGGTTCCTCGACAGGCTCGTCCGCCGTCTCTTCGACAGGCTCGTCCGTCGGTTCCTCGACAGGCTCGTCCGCCGTCTCTTCGACAGGCTCAACCGCCGTCTCTTCGACAGGCTCAACCGTCGTCTCTCCGGCGGGCTCAGCCGTCGTCTCTTCGGCGGGCTCGTCCGCCACCTCTTCCACGGTTTCTTCGGTTGTTTCTACCACCGTCTCCTCCGTGGTTTCTTCGGTAGTGGCCTCTTCCTCAGCCGCCTTTTCGGCCGCTTCCTTTTCGGCTTGCTCGCGTTCTTCGATTTTCTTATGGCGATTCGCCATCTTCTCATTGAATTCTTTCTTCGAGCAGCGCACCCACTTACCGTTGACAAACTTATGCGGTTTGCCGTAGATCATCATGTAATCCTGTTCGGGAACCTCGGGCAATTCGGCTTCTTCCCCCTTACCCTTCTTGCCCTTCTTCTTGAACAAGTTCTTGAACCAGGCGCCGATCCGACGGAAGAAGCCCTTCTTTTCGGGTTTCTCCTCGACGGTCTCCGGTTCGTCAACCTCTTCTTCCAGCTCTTCCTTCGGGTTGAGGCTCTCTTCGATCATCTCGGCATTCCATGTAAGGTAGTCGGAAATGATCTGCAAGATACGCTTGACATTGCGTTCCACCGCAACCAGCAGACCGATATCCAACTGACTGTCTTCGATAATGAAGATACACTTTTCGGCACCCTCAAGTCCCTCTTCCAACCGGAGGTTATACGTGATCGGTGCTTCGAAGTTTCCGGGGGTAATTGCCGAAATAAAGGGTTGATTGTCGGCAAACAACGTTACAAACACCTCATTCAAGAGGTTGGTCAACGTCATTCTAACCGAATCGGTAAAGGCATCACCCAGTTTGGAGAAGTCGAACTTCAGGATTTGCTTGTGATGGTACTCACGCGTAGGCACACCGTTGACCTTCACCAGGTCGCCGTTATCAAAATCGTTATAAGCGCGCATCTTCCAATATCCCGGCGTTTCCACCGAGAAGTCGGCGAATTGATAATGAATATCAATATTATTCACCGTCTTCAGCGCCCCCATAGAGGCCGAATCCTCGAGGTGGTGAATCGTATAGTTACGGATCTGACGATATGCCAAACGACCGCCGATATGTTCCGATGCACGACGCAACAGAATACGGTTATCGATTGCCGTGGAAACCATCTCATAATACTTGCCGTTCAAGGTAAAGAACTGACCGGGCATATACTTTTGATATACATGACCTTTCAGTTCGGTACCGATGTACTCATCCTTGCTTTCCTGCTCGGCAATGTAGCTGGCATTTTGCAAGTCATCCAAAATAATGCGCGAGAAATCGGCATTTTCAATCGTGTATACACTTTCGAACTTACCGCTTTCGATCGAATAAGCACGCTTGAAGAGAAGGGTTTCCTCTTTCTTAAAGCATACCGTTTCGCCTGTGCGTGTCTTGACGGAGAGGATCATATTCCCCCCTTTGTCGACATCCGATCCATTGCCGAAAATGACACAAATTTCCTTCCAGATCACATCGGCCGGATCTTTGGTGTCGATGTTCAGCATGATCATCTGTCGATGTAAGACCTCTTCTTTCACCGAATCGATGCAAAGAAGCAAGCACAGGGACAGAATCGCATTACGCTTGGTACGAGCATAATCGGCCGTAACATACGGAATAGCTTTGGCATCCGCCGTAAACAACTCCGTGTTGGTGGACATATACTCGCGCAACATATATTCCGAAGAAATAACGTTGACAAACCCTTGTACTTCGGCAATCGTTGCAAAATTGCGGCGCGTTTCGAACAGGTTGTTACGATCGTCTTCCACGGTGATATACGAATAGTCGCTCACGCGTTCGTTACACATGTTGAAAGATGCCAGAAAACTCTTATCGAAGGTTTCTTGGTTGGTCGGCAACTGCGCATACTCCAACAGATCGTGGTAGTACTGCTTGGCGATCCAGTGTGCATCGCGCACAGGGAACGCTTCACCACCGTACCATACGGCCCTTTTCACCTGGTTTTTAAGCGCTACCACGGACAATTCCGTACCGATACCCAAGCAACGGGAAATGCCCGGCAAAATACGATGTTGCCAATAGTCGTTGTCGGCCGTCCAATACATGTAGGAACTGACACCGTGCGGATATTCCGTAGCAGATACTTCGGTGATATTGGTCATCAAAATGTGAGACAACGCATCCACCAAGCCGTCGCAGTTACGATCGACCGAGCAGAACGTAATCGCACGCTCTTTGCCGCAGCATTTGACCAACAGGTTCAAACCGATCTGTGCCGTAGTCACCAAACGGGACGGTTCCACCACAATCACAAAGGACACCTTTCGCAAAAACGGCAGATTGTTTTTGTGAATATCCAGATCGTGCACACCGGAACGCGAAATGATACCGATATCCGGCAGATCTTCCTCGTTCGCTTTTTGATCGGAAAGCACACGGATCTTCCACAGATCGGGAACATTGGACACCGCCTGCATGCCCTCGGCGGACCACTGTTGCAGATCCCCTTCGGTGCCGTGACGACCCAAGACGATCAACACTTTACCGCCCGTCAGCAGTTCGCGATTGATGGCATAGAACACATACGGATTCAGTTTGTCATAGAACGGGGTGTTGAACAACAAACTTTTTCCGGTTGCCAGATCGTAACCGCAGCGAACATAATCCACATTGGGCTTCAGACCGCCTTCGCTCTTTTTGCGAATAAACGCGGCATAGTTCTTGCCGATATGGCCACCGTTTTGTTCCAGCTCTGCGAGGATATCCTCAATAGCACCGCCGACCAATCCACCGTTATTCACCGTCGTTCCGTCGGCCGAAAGCTTATCGCCGAACAAAATGTGCAGCGGTTTGCGCAACAGTGGATACATGGCCACACGCGTGGAACGATCCGCCTGTATTGCCAAACTCGATTTGCCCTCCCCCGGTGCGATACCATCGATAAAGAAAGCGATCTCGCCGAGGATAATGATCGCAAAAACGGGGTAAAACGGTGCACTGATCAAATGGTACTTGCACAATCCGCAAGAAACCAACAACGCGACACCGGAAACGAAACAGCACCCGAAGTAGGCTGTCTTCATAAAGGTACGCGCCTGGCCGAAGTGGTTCTTAATGTACCAACGGGCTTCCATTTCATCGTAGGAATAGAAAATCCCTATAGCCTTACCGATAAAGGAAGAGGCACGCACCTTGGCTTTACTGAACGATGCCGTCAGTACGCGCTTGAGGAGCACGTAAACCAACAACGCCCCCGTATTAAACACGACCAGTTCCAGATAAATGCCCCAACGCATATAGAGATCGTGAACGAAATCGCCCACCATCGGAAGCTTTATCTTGTCAAACAGATCAGCAAAACTTAAGAACGCCTTTGTCAAAAAGTCGGCAACCTGCGGAAGGAAGATCAACAGCACCACGCTGTAGACCACCGCCACAAGCGGCATTAGGTATTGCCGATGGCGATTTTCCTTTTTTACGTTTGCCTTACCATTGAAAAAGGCGAACAGGACAAACGGAAGGAACGATATTAAAAGTTCAATGAAAAATACGATATCACTGCTTTTCATACAGTCCCTCCATTCTTACTAAAATACGCACGACGTAACTGGACGGAACCTCCACATAGTTACCCGCACTGATAAATTCAATCTGTCGACGATCCCCTGCAAGGAACGGTGCCGGATAGGCATATTCCGTTGTCTGATCAAAATCATACTCATAGGGACGCGACATAACTTCGTCACAGAAAGAACGATCACCGAAGTAATCTTGATACCCTTCTTGGAGAAACGCCCGTCTTTTTCGAATATCCTCTTGATGCTTTTTGCGAATGCGCAAACTCTTGGTATACACATCCACGTTTTTGTCTGCATACGTTTGGACAGCATGACCGCGACGCACGTTGCAAGCAGCACTCAGATATTGAGAAAAACAATCCAACGATTGTTCGATATCCGCCATGACCTTCCGTACGGTGCTGTTATATCCCTTCACAGCCTTCAAGACAGACGAACGCAGGAAAAACAAACAAACGAACAGGATCGCCGCCAACGCCCCCAGCATCACACCGCCGAAGAGAACCGCGGTCGTGACGGTTTTGGGAGAACCGTTGTTGGAAAACAGGAACGGCAAGAAGCAAATAAGATACAGCCCTAAACTGAGCAGGCCCAAACCGATCGTCGTCTTTTGGGTCATGCGGCCGTTAATGACCTTCTTAACCTTAGCCGACTCCTCCTCCATACGATCGGTGTACAAGGAGAGATCGGTAAGATCCGGAGGAATCGATGCGATCATCTTATTTTCCTCGGCATCCGTATATTCACGCACATCATCGATCTGAAGCGGTGTCAGACGGGTGACGTTAACATCGGTCACTTCGCTTGCCAAATTCGTTTGCTTCACACTCTTACGGACGGCACGTGACTGTTGCTTGGCGATATACGCCAAGGTCTCTTGAGACTTTTGGTAATCCCGATTCCATTTGTAAAACTCATTTTCGGGAGAATCCAAAAACAGACCGTAATCCTTTTCGGCAATTGCCTTCTCCGGATTACAGGATTCATCCAACAGTACCGCAACATCTTGAGGCGTGCAGAACATTGCTGCAGCAACTTTATCGGTCAACTCACCCGGAATCTCGCCGCGGATGTTTTCCATCTCGTTTTCAATGACATCAAAGGTAGCTGCCAATTTCTGGTCGTAGGAGGTGACCAACGTACACAGCGGTGTATCGTCCGTCTCCACTTCCAACTCATACAATCGACGCGCCTGCATACCGCTACTCGGAACGGGATTGGATACAAAGATCAGCACCGATGCTAAGAAACGGATATAATCCGTGCGGAAATTACGATGAGACTGCGGAAGCAGATCAAACACCATAAAGCGCATCTTATCGAAGTACATGTTCCGATCCGTAAAGGTCGAATACTCGCTTACTTGACGCACACGCCAATAATCGTCCGGATCGAAGAAACTTCCTTCTGCCGTACGCAACGAAATGCAATGGATTTCGATGGGATGAGAAATATTCAACAAACTTCCTGTCATAAACGAACGGCGAATCCTTTCTTTTATGCGCAGTTCATCTTTGTATTGACTTCTCTCCATAGCTTCCAGCAATACGCCGGGTTTCACGTCATCGCGCCCGATCATTTTCAGGGCCCAATCGTGAGCAGTCTGCGTTTCCTGCACTTCATTTAAGATGTAATCCTCCGGTCGGAAGCAAAGCCAGGTGGCCAACTTTTGCAAAGGAATTTCCAACGCGCTTTTGTAAACCTCTTCCTTCTGTTTCGACAGTTCTTGAAAGTAGGCTTTCCAACGTGCTTCCCACGCATCGCACGTCTCCCCTTCGTCCGGTTGACGCGCCGGCATCACCGCCGACGTAACCGCGCTGTAATCCACAACATCAAACGGATTCTGCAACTTCAAGGAATCGGCGGTGTGCGGATTGATAATCACCGCACGCCACTCCTTGCGACGACCGACAGCATCCAGCAACCCGGGGACAGAGTCTTGAAGACTCTGCCCCGCGGGGTTCCATTCGCAGAATACTACTTCTTTGTTCTCCAGAAACGGTTCGAAAAACAGTTTGTTTTCCTGTCGTATGGCATCAATATGTTCTTTTTCAGCTATTAAAACTGTGAACAAACCACTCATCTCCGTTTCTTTTTTGATTAGCCGTTTTCGTTATCCTTAAACTCCTTGGCAACCTTATCCAGCAGCGCCTCATAATCTTCCGGTTCGGGAGCGGAAAGGATCACGTCGCGGATCTTTCTCTGGATAATATCGATAACCGGGTTCTCGCTGGCAATCGGCGCACGCAGATTATCCATATAGAACTTGTAGTTGCGCTTCAAAAGGTTCAACTCGTCGGTCAAGCGGTTGCAGAGAACGAACTTGACGTCTTCAGCCTTCTCCCACTTGCTGTACTCTTCACGGAACACATCGATGACCGCTTCGACCATCGCCGTGATCTCCGAAATGTAACGGCCGGAATTCGGCAACGTGCAATAGAACATCAGCGGGATGGCAAACAAGCTCGTGGCATTCTCTACGTAACGCTTGTTGTCATCGGGCAGGTTGGACAGATCCCATTCCTTACCCTGCCGCTTGGAACGCGCTTCCCTGTTGTCGCGCAACTCGGCCTTCAGATCTTCCAATCCCTTCTGCGTACCGTCGAAGGAATCATGAGTCGAAGCATCGTCCATATCCAACAAACGCAGCAGATTGAAGTTCGCCATATCGCGGAAGAACTCCGTGCTTTCGTAGTTGCAGTTCTTCGCTTCACTCATGGCTCTCTTGCGGCTCTTGATCAAACCGATATCTTCCACGACCTTGGAGTTGACATACAACGCATCCAACACCTCGTAGAACTCATCGCACAGTGTACCGTTGGGCACCTGCAACTCTACGTCGCGGTTGTCGGAATCTCTGTACAGGAAGACCTTCTTACCGTTCGCCACTGCCGACAACGGGCGCTGCTGAATGGCATGGTGGATCAAGCCGTACACAAACGCCTTGTGCACCTTCTTGATGACCTGATCTTGATAACCGAAGTCGAGTTCGGGCATGCTCTTAATGGAATCCCATGCCTTGTCGATGTGGGTGGAAATGGCGGCATTCTTGGTGGAATCCGGCCCGATCAGGCGTGAATAATCGCAGTAGGCCTTGTGATACGTACCGGCACTCTTCTTACCCGTTTCGGTCTCGAACGGAGCCGCGAACTTCTTCAGCTTGTTCGGCGTCAAGTTGTAGAGCGCATTGTAGAAGTGGATCTCATATTTCGACACAGTGTCCACCGGCTCGCCGTTGGGCATCATCTCTTTCACGGGGAACTTGCGGTTATCCAGCAAGCACTTGTTGTAGGCGCAAACTTTGATCTCGCGGGGTTCTTCGTTGGTCGCACGCTGCACCGAGGGGGCCGCAATGCGTTCACCCATCTTCACCACTTCCAGGATGTGACGCTTCGCATCTTCGGTGCTTACCCTCTCGAACACCTGATTGTCTCCGTCGTTTTCGTTGCGCAGACGAATACGCTCTTTCAAGCGCTGCTCAAGTTCGATGGCGCCGATGATATCACGATCGATATCGTCACACTTCTCACGGACACTGTTCTTGAAGTAACCGATCAGGATATCGTCGAAGATGTCCTTACGGCGATCCACATCAATGTAACCACCGTCGGCATTATCCAATTCCATCTTGAAGATGGCGTTTTTCTTCACCGCATCAAAGATATCACCATTGATATCGGAATTAAGCATGGTGGTTTCCTTCTGTGCCTTCTGCAACGAATACTTGCTCAGTTCCTGCATCAATTCTTCGGTTGCACAGATGTTCATGAAGGAATCGCCCTTCTTGTAATGCAATTCATCGATCATATCGATCTTCTTGCGGCTGAGATCCTTCACCTTGTACACAAAGGTGTTGAAGAATTGCTCAAACTGCTCGGCAAATGCCTTCACATAGGGATAGGCCTTCTCATAAGCCGCATGAACCGCTTCCTTCTTGCAATACTCTTCCAATTTGCGGAAGTAAGCCGGAATATCCTGGTTTGCAACTTCGTTGAGCGCGTTATACCCCTTCATCTTATCGATGATAGTAGGCTGATCGATCATCAGTCTGCCCAAGCTCTCGATGCCGACAACCGTTTCCTTCGCAAATTTGAGGTTGTATTCCTTGGTTTTGTAAGCTTGAACCGCTTTCAGCGCATTCTTGTGATCGTCGGACTCGATCTTTTCTTTATACTTCTCCATCAAGCGATACAGCACGTAACGTGCGGCGCAGGGATGGAACAATTCGCTCTGCGCATTGCGCAACAAACTCTCAATGCTGTAAGAGTCTTCAATAACGATCGTCTTCTGATCGTTGGTCATGACGGCTTCGACCCAGTTATTCACAACGCTCTCAATAACCGGTTTGCCGTCCTTGCTCTTAGCCTCTGCCTTGCCGGCAAAGTTCTTCAGAGCATTGACCGCGACGGAAATCTTGCTTTCGCTGGCTCCGAAATTAGGCTTATCCTTCCACTTTTTGGCGCTCGTATAGGTGTTGGCGAAACGGTTGTCTTCCATAACCGTTGTGAACGCCATTTCTTCAAAGCTCTGCATGAAGCTTTCGATCTTGTCGTCCAGATTTTCCAGTTCAAACGTATTGATCAAATCCTTGGAGAAGTTATCCTTGGCATTGATCAACTTGTCGCAATACACCTTGCCGTAAGAATCCCAGGTCGACATCGGAATACCGCGCTTCTTCTGCTCAGCACGATATGCCTCGACCGCTTTGTCGTACTTCGTCCACTTGGTCGCATCGCCTTCGCCGCCGATACTGTCGATAGCGAGGTCGTAGGCCACGTAATCCGCAATCTTCTCATAGGGATAGCAGATAACGCCCGCACCGATACCGCCGAAACGGTTGCGGCCGTAGTTGCCGGGCTTGGTCATCTCTTTGATGATGTTATCTTCCACCGAGAAGGCCTTCTTCTGCATGGGACCGATATTCTGCTCATACAACGCCTGTGCCGCCTGGTCGATATACTGACCGATGCTGATCATGGTGCTGTCTTCGGCATCCTGACCGTCCATCAGGAAACAGAAATCCATCGGCAGCAAAGAGAGCGGCTTCTGCTTATCCGAACCGGCGATGGACACGTTCACATGCAGATCGCTGAACTGCTTCAGATCTTCGTCCAGATCGATGAAGCCGGACCCCTTCATCATGAAGGCGTTGAGTTCCTTAACGGTAGCATAAGCATTGCGCGCCTGGCTGTCACGCTCGGTCTGCGAGTCGATAACGCTGTCCAACGTTTCGGGCAACAGGATCAACGAACGCACGATCAAGCTGGTGTTCGGATACTTTTCCTTCACATAGTCACGAATGAACATCGAAAGCGGCAGGATGATACCGGAACCGGTACCGCCGGACGCGGTGGAAGCAATGACCACACGCATTGCCTGCTTCATTTCCTTGCCGGTCTTACGGAACAGATCGTCCACCGCATCATACAGCGGGCGGATCTTACCGGTCTTAATGGTGGAGTTCAAGGCCAAACGCGAGATCGCACGCACCTGACCGGCACCCTCGGAAACCGTCTTATCATACATGACCGCATTCTTCGGGAACCACTTTTTACGTGCTTCTTCGTCGTAGTCGAGATAGCTACCGACCGTCTGGGTGTTGGAAGTCTGTACCCAGTAGATCTTGGACTTACCGTTGGCCACCGAGGACAGGTCGTTCACGTTGGTATCCAGGCAGAGGAAGTTGATGTTTTCCTTCTCTTCCGGAAGACACAGATCCGCGACCTTTTTCACGATCTTACAACCGGTACCGCCGACACCCACAAACAGAGTGGGCGCCACTACTTCGTTGGGCTTCAACTTTTCTTTTTTGACTTGCATTTTTCTCTCTCCTTTATATGTTTCTTTTAACTTTCAACTGATGTGCTTTGATATTCGACCGTAAAGGCGTTTTCGACGCATACACAGCCGTCACTTCTTAAAGTTAAGCGGTATATCTGCGCTGAAATTCTTGGTTCTGCCGGCAATCATCGTGCGACCGTTGATGGTAATGCTGGCCCCGTTAGTAATCATATAAGCCGCTTGTTGCTCATCGGCCGGGACAACGTTGCCCTCCTTATCCACGATATAGTCAACACCTGCCACGTCAAATGCGGTAACCTCGCCGGTAACCGTTGCACTTTCCGGGAACTTCGCCCAGAAGTTGCGTTTGGGTGACGTTTTGTAAAGATAACTTTCTTTACCGGGTGCCAACTTGTTTAAGATCACGCGACCGAGCTCTTCACCGCCGTATTCCACATACGCGACGATCTGCTTGCCGGAAGAGCGCGCCTCGAAATTCGCATCGTTTGTGACATCACGTCCTCCCACACTCAGACTGCAACTGTCCGTCTCTTTGCGAACGTGTTTGGGCGGTACGCGGATATGCAAAATCAAGTACAACAGAATAATGAACAGCAACAATAACGAAATGCCGATCACCCATTTTAACCACAGCGGCATGGTGCTCAGTGTAATACGCGCACCGTTTTCCGCTTCGTAGGCTCTGCCGATCTTGTCGGTATACACAGCCTTCACCGTAATGGGATAATTGCCTTCGTCAATGCCGTCGGTCGGCAACAACTGAATCACATAAGAAGAATCCTGTTCACGCGGGGTAACCGTATGTTTGATCCCGCCGCAATCCACCTGTAACACAGTGGACGCAAACTGTTCGGGGGTCAACGGCTTACCCTCGATCGTCAATGTGACCGTCATCGGTTGGCTTTCGCTCATTTCGGAGATCACAACGTAATCCTGCGGTGCCGACATTTCCATCTTCAAAAGACCTTCGTCTTCATCGATGGTGTATTTGAAGGCGCCGACGGCCGTCGCCTCTTCGCTTCCCTTGGCGGTGTATTTAGCGCCGACGGTAACCTTACACTCGCCGCACACCGTATCCTTAGGAGAGGCCGGATCTTTGTAGCACAGTTTCACCACATAGTGATCGTCTGCGAATGTCGGCCCTTCGATACCGGCGTTACTGTCACCCAGATTCAGCGTAACCGATTTCAGCGCATCGCCGGTAAGTTGTTCGTCTTTATAAAAGACCTTAATAGTAAAAGGAGAGCCTTCCTCCAACGTTTGCAGCGGATAGACCGCATCGCCGCCCGCGATCTCCAGGCGAAGGTCGCCCGCAGGACGTGCCGCCACGGTAACACCGCCTTTCGGCCAACCGAAATCGGAAGAATCCTTCGTAATGGTGTAACCGCTGAGGTAAGTCACCGTCATTTTGGCTTCGAAAGTATCCCCCATATTCAACGTAACCTTAACCTCGCCGTTTTGGCCGTCGTGCGTAATGGGATACTCTTTTCCGTTGAGAGTGTAACTTCCTCTGTATTGCGGATCGCCAAGCAGATCGGATTTGATCAATTTGCCTGTTTTCCGGTCTTTCAAGCCGTAACTGACTATGTAGTCACCTTCATACAAAGCGTTCGGATCTACCGTATTCCCCACTGCATCGGTGAAAATAAACTGCAAATCCGCATCCGGTTCATAGTACACGGCCGTACTGCTGGCCTGTCCGCTGAAACTGAGTTTGTAAGAACCGATATCCACATTCTCAAATGTCAGCATCGTACCTTGAAGCGATGTATCACAGGCTTGTCTCTTAAGGTACTTTTCGGCACCGTAAGTGCTGTAAGCCAATTTATCCACACTGATCGGGGTCAAATTCCCCAACTTCACGTTATCGATCTCGTTGCCTTGAACGAAAAGGATCAACTTTTTCATCGACACGTCGAATGTGACATTTTCCGCAACCGACGGCAACTCGTCGCGACCGAACATGAGGTTACCCATTTCCGTCAGATGCTTCAAAACTTCGGCCGAGTTTTTCGCCCAACGTGCCACAAACTGGTGCGTTCCGTCGGTTTTAAAATCCGGCTCACCGTCTTTACCGATACCGAGATACATCGTATCCACTTGTTGGAACAATTTGGAAAGTTCTTCCTTGGAGTTTTCTATGACTTCATCTTGGTTTCTGTAGAAAACGGTACCATCCGTCGGAATGACCAACCACTTCACGTCGCCGCTTGCCGCCTTCAAACCGGCAACCGCTTTCTCGACCGCCTCAATGTGGGTATTGAACAATTGATCTTCGCTCAACTGCGGCGTGTAGATCTCGCGGATCTTGGCGGCATCCTTTTGGGTTATTTCCATCGGCTTATCCATGGTATATGTTTCCGTAGGATTCTCCGACGTACCGATCTGAATCGGATTCATCGGATAAATATACATAACATCCGACGGATTCATCATGGTCGCCAAAGCCTGCACGGAATACGTAGCACGACACCATGTCTTGTTACTTTCGTCTGTCTCACCGATAAACATCGTACCGGAGTTGTCGAACACCATGGCGATCACGCGCTTCGACTCGGCCTTGGCCGCCGAAGCACCGAAAGACACACCGCAGGTGAACACACATGTCAGCAGCAAAAGCAACGCCAAGAATGTGCTTGTGAATCGTTTCACAAATTATCCTCTCCCTTTCCCCTCAAAGTACGGTTCGTTATTCTTTTACGAACTCCGTTCCATCGATGAAAATGGAATCACCGTCTTTTTCGAAACTCTTCACCCAATCGTAACTCAACCCCAGGAGGCTGTAGGTGATCGTGATCTCGCCGTCTTTGATCTCGTAGTCGCCTTCCACGTCGATACCGAACGCCGACACGGCCACACGGTTATCCTCCTTGAAAATAAACTTCTGCTCGATCAAGCCGCTCTTGGAGGTGTAGGTTCCTTTCAGCGTCGTGGAGCACGCCACCATCGTGAGCACCATCACACACGCCAACAGAATCACACCGACACGTTTCATTGCCTTTTTCATTGTTTCCCCTCCGTTCTCTTTACATGATCAATTTTGCATCCGCCTTAGGCAGAATACAACATGATACGACATTGTACCACAAAGTACGCCGAAAAGCAATACCTGCCACACAAAAAACCGTATATTTATACGGTTTTTGTCGAAAACAAACATATTACTCCCCCTTAATATGTGGCAATTGCCGTCAAAAAGAGATTTTTTACTGCATTATCACGCTAAATCGGACGCGTTTCTACAATCGTCGTCGTGTTTTCTTTGCTGTTAAACCAAAAAATAGGCGCGCGGTACTGTTGTACCGCGCGCCTATTTTTTCTTAAGCGGCCGCATATTCTTTTAAAGCTTGCATCGCGATCCAGTGGTTCACTTCCGGGGTGAAATGCACGGCATCTTCAATGAACAAACCGTTCCCGCGCACGTCGGGACGGTATTGCGGTGCCGTACGCGGGTCGAACACACGGATATTCTCATACTGCTCCGAAAGTGCGTAAAACACGTCGTTGATGATCTCCATATTGTCAAGATAGACGCCCGACGGGTCCATATCGGCCATACGATCGGGGCAACACAATCGGTGTAACACGATCGGCGGATGATGTAACAGGCGGTTGAACGCACCGAACATACGCTCATAGATCGTTTTTAGATTCTCACTGAGATATGCCCGTGTCGCCGTCACGTCGTTCTCTCCCCCGCGCCAATGCAGGCCGAAGATCTCGTAATCGATTCCCTGCTTTTTAAAACTGTCGTCCAACAGTGCAAAAACATGTGCGGCGAAAGGAAACAGCGAAATGTCCACCGTGCCGAGCGGACCGGGGATCAACGTTTCTTCACGGTCGGGATGCCACATATACCCCGCGGTCACCCCTTCGGCACCGATAGCGACCTGCACGATATAAAGATTCGGTAAATTCCACGCATTGCCTTCGTCGATATGCCGTTGCCACAGTGCCGCCAAACAGTTGGGGACGGAATAGGTGTCGTCCTGCTCTTCCGCCAGATTCATACCATCGCTTGTATACCCGCTCCAAACGAGTTCTGTGTTATGAAACGATTGATTATCCTTTCGGTGAAGACCGAACACGTTACGCAGCGGCTTGCGTATTTTGTCCTCCTCGCGCATCGGCACTCCGTGCCCCACCGCATTGGATTGCCCGAGCATAATAAACACGGCGGCTTGTTTACGTTGGCACATACCATCACCCCCTTTCCGAAGAAGAGTGTACCACAAGCACCATAGAAAGTAAAGCCTTAGCAAAATCCGCCACCATTCGGATAGGTAGTTCTTGAAATGTCCTGTTGCATTTTGGAAAGTACCATGGTATTATTGTTATGTAAGGGAAAATACGGAAGGAGACCTATATGCAAAACAATGATTTTAAACAATCGGCATTGCTCGATGGCGATACCGATACGCCACCTGCCGATATTGCCGGTGTCTCTGCCGAAACAACAACAACATTCAGTACCGATGACGACGGTATGAAACTGGAAGAATCCGCCGAGATCGGTGTGGGTGATTCGCTGTCCATCGGCGCAAAAGCCCATACCAAATCGGGTTATGACGGCTCCGTTTCCATCGGTACAGAGCAGTCCGTAACCGTAAACGATCCTTTGGGCTCTACCACCGCCAAACTGGAGCAGGAATTGACAGTCGGCAAGGAGTTGGGGCTGAAAGAAAACGCCTCTGTCTCGCGCAAGGAGGGGCTCACGGAACGAGAAAGTTCCGTGGAGCACGGGTTTGGCTTTGACGGACAAAAGGGAACTTACAGCATCAGTGCAGAGGAATCGGAAACGATGGGCACGGATAGCCATTACACCAAGTCCACCGCCTCTTCCGGTGTGAACGTCGGCACCGACGGTTCGGTGGAGATGGAAAGTTCCGAAGGCACCGAAGTCAAAACGGGCGCCGTGGAGACCAGTGTCAACCATTCCAGTTCCACCGGGTTCGGCACCGAAGACATGAGCAACGGTGAAACAGGCGACTCGGTATCTCACACGGAAAAAATGGAGGTCGGTGCCAAGGCAGAAGTGGCCGACGGTGTGAAAATCAGCCACAGCGAAAGTGTGGAGATGGGTGTCACATCCGCCGAAAGCGAAAACGCCTCTTCCGAAGAAACCACCATCGGATTCAGTTCCAAAACCCGTATCGAGGTGGACCCGGAAAAAGCCGGTGTGACAGCCGCGGTGGCCGCCGGGGTGTTTAATACGACCATGGCCGTTCAAGAAACGGTTTTGGGCGAACTTTTCAAGTTCTCGAGCAAAGAGGAATCGGAATCCGAAACGGAAGACGCCGCGGAAGATGAAAGCCAGGGCGAATCGTCATCCGAAGAGGAAGCGTCATCCGAAGAGGAAGCGTCATCCGAAGAGGAAGCGTCATCCGAAGAGGAAGCGGCGTGCGAAGAGGAAGCGGCGTCCGAAGAGGAAGCGGCGTCCGAAGAGGAAGCGTCATCCGAAAAGGAAGCGGCGTCCGAAGAAACCGAGGGGGCGGACATGGCCGAATCAGATGATTACGATTACGACTACGACACGGGATACGGTTATTAAGACAAAAAAAGAAGTGACCTCGCGGTCACTTCTTTTTTTACATCATTACAGATTATAGTACTTATCAAACTCTGCCGGATGCGGGATCTTTGCCATTTCGCGACTTTCAACACGCTTCGCTTTGATAAAGTTGCGGATAAGTTCTTCGGGGAATACGCCGCCTTCTGTGAGATAAGCATAATCCTTTTCGAGACAATCCAATGCCTCATCGAGCGACACGGGAAGCCCCTGCAACTTCGCCTTCTCCTCTTCGGGGAGATGGTACAGATTCATATCGTAGGGACCCCAACCGTTGGCATGGGGGTCGATCTTGTTCTTCACGCCGTCCAGACCCGCCATCAGGATAGCGGCATAGCAGAAATACGGATTGCAAGTCGCATCGGGATTGCGAAGTTCAAAGCGACGCTTGTCGGGGCTCTTGGCATAGGCGGGAATGCGGATAACCGCACTGCGGTTGGAAGTGGCGTAACCGACCGTCACAGGCGCTTCGAAACCGGGCACCAAGCGTTTAAAAGAGTTGGTGCTGGGGTTGGTGATCGCGCACAGGGAGCCGATATGTTTCAAAATACCGCCGATAAAGTAATGGGCCGTTTCGCTCAGGTGCGAATAGCCGTTATCATCCGAAAACACGGGCTGACCGTCTTTGAAGAGGATCATATGTACGTGCATACCGCTGCCCGCTTCACCGTAGATCGGCTTAGGCATAAAGGTGGCACTCTTACCGTATTTGAGCGCGGTGTTATGAATGATGTATTTGATCATCATGGTGGCATCCGCCATGTGCACAACTTCGCCGAGCTGCGGTTCGATCTCGTATTGACCGGACGCCGCCACTTCGGGATGGTGATAGTTGATCTCGATGCCCATGTCTTTCATCAACATGCACATCTCGCTGCGGCACTCGTAAGAAGTGTCAAACGGCTTGGCAATATGATAGTTCTTCTGTTTCGGAACGACCACGCCGTGACCTTCGTTATCGGCGTTCCAATACGACTGCTTAGCGTCCACCGTAGCGCCGATATAGCGCCCTTCCACGCTCCACGTCACATCGTCCAACAGATAGAATTCGAACTCGGGCAGGATCTTCATCTCGTCGGCAATGCCGCTCTCCTTCATATATGCAACCGCCGCCTTGATAATGTTGCGCGGATACTGCGCAAGCGGACGATTTTCGGGCGTATCGATGATCATCGCATTGCCCGTCATCGACAAGGTCGGGATAGTACAAAACGGGTCGATCACCGCCGTATCGGGATCGGGAATGAACACCATGTCGCTCTTTTCAACCACAGCATAACCGTAGTTCGAAGCATCGAAACCGATGCCGCTCTTCATGGTATCCTCCGAAAAGTTTTCGGCGGGAATGGTAACATGGCGGTATTGACCGTTGATGTCCACCATCTTAAAATCCACCATTTTAATATCGTTTTCTCGGATCATTGCCAAAATATCTGCCACTGTTTTCGCCATACGATCAACCTCTTTCGCAAAATTATGAAAATATTATATACCAAACGGCTGTGTCTTGTCAACCGCGTTGCCGTTTACAACTTTTTTATATAGAAACGATCCATAGCACTGTGCCCTACAGCGGCGGGGCGCTCTATACGCCTATAGCCGAGTTTTTCATACACGTGAACAGCCGCTTGCAGGTTCGTATGTGTTTCGAGATAGGATGTGTGTATACCGCTTTCACGCATACGCTCTTCAATGAAACGGATCAGGACGTAACTGAGTCCTCTCCCCTTCACGGAATCGCGGAGATACATTTTCTGCAACTCCGCGCCGTCGGGTATACGGTCGATTCTGTCGAACCCAATGCCGCCGACGACCGCGTCGTTTTCGTCGACAAGTACATAATAGCCGCCCCCCGCACGCCCTGCATAAAATGCATACAGATCCTCCACGTACGGATCAAAATAGGCCGTCCCCGGGATATCCAACCCATGTTTCTTCAAATTATCACGGATAAGTGCCGCCACGGCAGCGTTGTCCGCAGGACGCATCGCACGGATGCGATATTCGTTATCCATATATTTCACCTGTCTTTATTAAGGTCAGAAACGGTAACATCACTCGGACTGGTGTTCAAACCCGCCCCAAGACCCGTTTTCTACCCGATAACTTTGGGGAAATCAGAAGTTTTTGATCATTGCCACCGTATTTTCTCTCAATACGAATCGACGGGGATCCCATTCCGTTTTGGCAATGAGATGATCCTTATCTATCGTATAAACGCAAAACTCATCCGAAAGATCCGGCTCAATGTCCGTATCGTCTTTTTCTTCCATAGGGATGCCGTGACCAACGGCATTGGATTGCCCTAACAGGATAAAAACCGCTGCTTTTTTATGTTGCATAATGCTGTCACCCTTCTGTGTTAGGTATAGCGTTAAAAATCGATTCGCATTGTTGGTTACGGGGTTTGAACCTCACGCGTTTTATACAACAAAAACGCATTACCTTAATCTTGGGCGTATTATAAAAATCCAAACTGCCGAGATGATCAAGGATAAGATCAGATATAGCACATATGGCAAATGTATGACTCGAGTTAAAAACAAATCAAACCCATTAAAAATACAACTGATAGCGGTGCAGCAAACATTACAAAGACAAAAACCGAACAAGAGAACTACAAAAAAATGCAGAAACAATACAATGTAGTTTTCTCTTGTTTTACTGTTATTTCTCTTTTTCATTTGCTCACCGCCTTTCACCTTGATGAGGTAATTGTAGCATAAAACTGTTCGTTTGTAAATAACGCTGTTGGCCCTTGCGGGCACGTGATGTAGTGCAATCGCACAGTGATGTGTTCTTTCTCACACGCCGCATCGCACATCACTGTCGAAGGCAACATTACGCGCCAAAGGCGCATCACGTTCCGCGCCAGCGGAACACATCGTTCCCCAAGCGAAGAAATACGGCAGTGTGCCAAAAGGCATACTACCGTATTTCTGAAAAATAAATGGTATTTTGATACAATGCAACGTAATTAGCCGAGCGTTGCAAATTTTAAAAGTATATGATAATTCGAATTTAAAAATTACCTTTTTTAAGTCTAATACTGGGACGAACACCGCAACAGTTTGTTGAAAACCTGTCATACGCATCATTATTAAGATATCCGTTTGCTTTTACTATTATTGTATCAGAAGCGGAATAACCTCTGGAAGCTACCCACCAACAGCTATCGTTCCAGATGCCCTTTGATCGGGCATATTCTGTCAACTCTGTAGCACGTTGCTCTTCTGTCATGAGCACAGTAGCCTCTTGACAAGTAATGATGAAAACCTTAGAACCATCATCTAACGGAGAGATATTTTCCTTTTCGGTATCACTGAACGCATCGTTATAAAAATTTGTATTCAGCCAAGCTTTGATTGTACTATCATTCCAATTCCACGATCCGGGAGCCGGAGTCTTGTTAAAGGGCATCTCGGAAAGTATCATTTTACTTATTAGTAGATAATACTCCTCAGTTTCATCAATTACGAGCCATTCAATTGATGTTTTTTCTTCTGACGTTGAATGATAAAAATTACCAAACTTTACAATTTCATTAAGTTTCAAAATAGACACCTCAAATTCATTAAACTCCGTAATAGTATATCGTAATATCGTTTTATTGTCAATTAATTAACTGGATCCAAATATTAAAATAAGAAAAATTTATTTGACATAACCCTAAATACATACACCCACGTTCTCCCGTCAATGGATGAAGATGCGGCAGAAAAAATCGACCAGATATTGTTCTCTACCACTTCTCGCCCTATAACCCCGCCGCAACAAATCCCATAAATTTGCAAAAGAGTGTCGTCATCAGGCGGCACTTTTTTTGTGAATTGGGCGGCAAATGGGCGGCAAGGACAAAAGCTTTGTCCATCTTACCCTACAAATCAAGGTTAGACAGGTCGTTGAAGCACGGGCATCCATACTGGAAATAAATTGCACCTGTTTTTATGTGATGAGTACGTTGGTTGTTTTAACGGGAAAACGGGAGTTTCTAAGTATTCTCACTTTTTAGCAAGGGTGACCTACAAACCTACAGCATTACTGCACGAGAAAAAACGGGAAGCAAGAAGGGAACTCCCACAAAATCCCCTCTTTTTTCAACAACAAGACGACATGACGACGGCGCGCCGACGTACTTTTGACCTCGTTTTTGCTTTTTGCCGCCCATTTGCCGCCCAAATAGATCGCATTAGATCCCATTACTTGGTCTTATTACGACTACATCTTAATGGTGATTTTAAGCAAAAAAAGACTCGTAATCCTAAGATTACGAGTCTTTACTTGGCAAGTTGCACCGATTTAGATACCGTTAAACAACGCATTTAAATCAATATCTGACATAAAGGTTGCGGCGTAAGACATTGTCAAATGGAAAAGGGATGTATTCCATTTGGTATCTTTTCCCCAGCCCTCAAAAGTTGTTGTGCCGTCTTCCTGCAAAATGCGCTTCCATGCATTGTCATCAAGAAGGCATTGTTTTATGAGGTCATATCGGCGGTTTCTTACAAATCCCATAAAAACAGGGAATGTGCAGAAAAAAGAAAGCGAACTGATTCCGTGTTTTTTTATCATAGACAAGAAGTTTTGTTGGAATTCCTTGTCCGAACAAAGACCAAGCCCATACACAAAACTGTTGCCAACCAAACTGATGTGCTCTGTGTTTTCCCCATCCTTGAAAAGATGGTTATCTTTGTCATAAAAAGCGGTGTAAAAAGTAGAAATAAGCGGCGTTTCGTCCCGATATTGCGGCAAGCTTAAAACGGTGGCAATTGAATTAGCTGTTCGTATTGCCGCAATATAATAAGCATTTATGGAAACGTGTGCTTCCTTGCAAATCTGCCCCTCGCGAATATCTACATCATACTCGTGTTGGAAATTTTTCGGCCACTCTACCACACACCATTTGTCAAGATCTCTCAAAAGACCATCCTTTTCATAATCGCGCCGATAGGCATCAAGTAGTCGTGTTACCTTTGCAAAATTCTGCATTAAATACTCTTTATCACCTGTATAATTGTAATGCCACAATACAAGATACACCAAAATCAAAGGGTATTCCGCGATCTCCTGCATGAAAGAGCAACACATACAGGTGACAAGCGTATCGGTAATAATCTCAGTGGAAAAAGCATCATCTATGAGTTTGCGCACCATAGAATCGTCGCCCGTCAGAATCATATTGGTCAGCGCCGTATAACAGCCGTCACCAAGGTAAAAGCCTTTTTCTCGCTCCATACAATCCTGAATAACTTCCTGCACACCGTACTTTTGAGTATGGACACACAAATTCCAAATTTCTCTTAACTCTTTATTAAATGCATAATCTGACTTTAATTGAGTTTTAAGAACAAACGGGTAATGCCTTACACAAAAATAAACATCCAATATTTCTACATTTGCCGGTATAGAGAGTTCCGCATATCTGAACGACTTATAATCAAACCAATCAAGGAAACTTTCCCCATCGGATAAAATCCATTCTTCCTCGTAGGTGCAATTTGCACGAAGGTTATATCGCAGTGTGCCGTCATCATTTAATTCCTGCGCACACCGCACGGTGACAATATCACCTTTTTTACCTTTAGCGCGTACGCATAAATATCCCACATAATTGGAGCCAAAGTCATACAAGATATGGTTTCCAACAACAGTGGCGTTGACTGGTAAAATGGTTTCAAATTCAAGCATACCGCTTTTCTGTAAAGTCAACGTATGGTCGGCATATCTATGTATTTGAGCATTTTTCCAATTTTCATCATCAAAGTCGGGAGAAGCAAAACCAACCTCTGTTGCATTGGAATTATACCTTTCTAAAAACTGTGTCTCATAACCGCAAGTACCCATTTCAGCATAGGCAGTATGGGGGCTTGTCTTAAAGCTTTCATCACTTGCAACAACAGTTTCTCCGTCTATAACCAAATCAAGAATCAATCCGTGACGGTTGTCACCGCTTTGCCAAACTCTGTTAATAAGGCCTTGATATAATGTATGAACGGCAATAAGGTTTTCTCCTTTTTGCAGATATTCACTAACGTCAATCACGTTATAATTATAATTGAAATGATATGAAGGAGCGGGACCTTGCGCCACAAATCGTCCGTTGATATAAAGTTTATAATAATCGTCAGCAGAAATATAAATCAGCGCATTATCGCATAAATTATCGCAACAAAATTTTTTTCTAAATAAAATGTGTCTATTCCTATGTTCATCACAAGGCAAGTCAACCTTATCTAACTGCTTGTGAAAAACATTTCTCGGCTTTAAGTTGGCAAATTCCGAATTTGTTACCCATTTACCTATAAAGGTATGTTCCATTGTTTTACCTCTCCAATCATAATTTATTAAACTGATTATATCATAAAAATCTAAACTTTTCCACTATTATAACTTATGATTTAGTTCAAGTCCTCCCCGAAAGCCGTTTTAGGCTTAGGATATCTATGAAATTCAACTATGAAAATTTGCATAGAAAAAGTACGAAACCGTTATGGTTTCGGACTTTTCTGCCCCGATATCTAAATCGGTTCGCATTTTTGGTTGCGGGGGCGGGACTTTCTTCTCACTTGACGAAAGCCCCACCGGGGCTTTCTCCCGCATCTTCGGCGCTGACGCACCTCACATGCGGAGTTCGTTTCAAACTTCGTTTGAACCACACGACCTTCGGGTTTCTCACAAACGCTTGCGCGTTTGCTTGCCCGTTTGCGGTGCCCGAAATCAACAGGCGTGCCGTTCGCACTGGTCCGTTTTGAAGCGTAAAGACGGCCTTTCCATCCGGGACGTAAAAGAGACCGTGGTGTAATCGACCGCTTTGCAGGGTGTTCACGGAACGCCCGCGGGGGCGAATCCCTGAAATAACGACAATATCACGTGGGTGTATACATTGTGGTTTCATTATCCCGCTTTCAAAACAAAAGCAATAAAATTGTGGAATTCGTTCGGCAAAACGAATCTGCGCAGAAAGATATCCGAAAAGAACACGACATTTTTCAATGAATATGTCGTATTCTTTGTTGCTTTTTACCATGACGATGGTATACTTGTTATAGGAGATGAGATATATGCCGGAACATGTGATAGAGTTTGAAAGTGAAACCCTTTTGCTTGAAGATGCCGTTGTCACGTTACATAAAATCAAAAGCAACACCACTGAGCCATCGCCAATGCACACTCATAGTTTTTTTGAATTGTTGGTGGTTGTGGAGGATACCCATATCTGCCAAACGGCGAGCGGGGACACAGCGGTGCAAAAAGGCGAGCTGCTGATCATCTCACCCAGTATGCAACACCGTATCTGTCACAACGAACAGAACGCCCATATTGTTGTTTTAGGGATAGAAGTGTCTGCACCGCACAGCAAAGGGCACTTTTACAAATATCTGACTACTTTTTTGCAGACTTGCGCCGGAAAACCGATGCCGCTGCCCGGCAGTCTGTTTCACAAGTTTATAAACTATTATTTGGCTCCTCCTCGCCGTCAGTTGCGACAATTGTGTGAGCGCAAGGGCGAAGCGTGCGGGATCCTTGCAGGGATTTTAGGGTTGACCAAACAAACGGTATTTTCCACGCAGACCACCACCCCCGATATTGTTTTGGAAACCTTGGTGTTTTCCAAAGAGGTTTCCTTAACTCAAATAGCAGCGCAGCTTGGCTATTCTCCGCGACAAGTACAGCGAAAAATACAGGCACGATACGGAAAATCCTTACGACAACTGCGGAGTGAAAAGATATGAGAAAAATGCGTTGGATTCTGTTGATGACTACCGCAACAGCACTGGCCGTAACCGCCATTGTCTTTAAACAATCGGTGATACGCATCCTGCCGCTGTTTGTTTCCTTGTTCATTATGCTTCTGCAAACCAAAGCGAGCCGTTTTGCCTATCTTTTAGGCGGTGCGAACTCCATACTGTACGCCATCTCCTATTATACAATGGCTTTGTATGGTTCCGCGTTATACGCCTTTTGCATATCCTTTCCTTTGCAAATGATCACGTTTATTTGCTGGAGCAAACGGGCTTACGGTAACTCCACAAGATTTCGTCGCCTTTCCAACAAGCAACGCCTTGTCTGGGGATTGGGCGGCGTGATGACGTGGGGAATCTTGTATTGTGTTTTGTCGCTTTTCGGCTCGCCATACGTCATACTGGATAACACCGTCACCATCATCGGCATCGTTGCCACGTTTTTCTGTATGCTGGCGTTGATCGAGTTTCAATTTTTGCAGTTGGCAGGCGGTCTTGTCAGTTGCGTGCTGTATATAACCATGTTGCGGGACGACCCCGCGCAAATTACCTATCTTATTTACACGGTGTATTCGATGATTTGCTGTACACTGTCATGGAGATGCGTGTGTAACATCTATCAAAAACAACAGGAGGAATTGCAAAATGAAAACGGTATGGGACAAACGGCCGACCGACACCAACGCCCGCAACAGTGAGGGTTCTTTTATCCGTCAACCGGATGGGGCAGTTTTGTTTGCGTATAGCTGCTATAACAGCAGCGATCATCGCGACAACGGAGGCTGTGATATTGCGGTGATCCGCTCGTTTGATGAGGGGGAAAGCTGGTCGGAGCCTGAAATTATTGTGAAAGCCGCTGCTTTTGGCGTCCAAAACATTATGAGCGTATCCACCATCGAGCAAAGTGATGGTGCCGTTGGCGTGTATTTTTTAATCAAAGAGAACTTGGGCAACAACACGATCGGCCGTGCAATATCGACGGATGGGTACATCTTCACCGCAGAACGCTGTGTGTTGGAAGCACCGCTTTCCGGGTATGTTATCAACAACGATCGCTTTATCCGTTTGCAAAACGGGCAAATTGCCACTGCCGCCGCTATGCACGCCTTCTATAGCGATTCGAGCGGGCGTATCGATCCTTTTGCGACCAGCGTAACGTTTGTGTCCAACGATGATGGCAAAACTTTCACCATCACCAATCCGCGCCTTACGGTTTCCAAAACCACCCCCGACAAGCGCGGTATGATCGAACCGGGGCTGATTCAGCACGCAGACGGTACCATTCGTTTGTGGGCAAGAACTCGTGAAGGTTGGCAATATGAAGCGTTTTCACGCGACAATCTGAATACCTTCACCGCACCGTGCGCTTCCATTTTCACCTCTCCCGATGCGCCAATGCAGATGAAAGCACACGACGGCATTACTTATGCGATTTACAATCCTATTCCGCAATATAACGCGCGTGAAGAATCCCGTGCAGGTTGGGGCAGAACACCGTTTGTAGTGCGCAAAAGCAAAGATGACGGTAAAACGTGGGGAGAGCCGATCGTGATTGAGGACGATCCGCAACGCGGTTTTTGCTATCCTGCCGTGTTTTTCACCAAGGATAACGCCATGCTGTGCGGATATTGTCGCGGTGGTGCGGGGGAGGAAACCACCTGTCTGCAGCGCTTGGGTATTATGAAAATTGGGTTGGATGAAATATAAGAAAAAGCAGGCACTGTTCCATGTGCTTTTCAACGGTGTCGGTAAAGTGAAGAAGGGGAGAAAATCATGAAAATAACATATGAAACGCATTACAAGTCCAACCGTGAAGACGGTCGCCACGTGTCGACTATGGCGGCCTTTATGGATCGACTCCGAAACACAAAACCGCTGTTGGCCTTTCCCGAAGATGCGAATCAAGCCGGGTTTTTGAAATGGAAAGAGGAGTTGAAGGATAAGATTCGCGAACTGCTTGTTGTGTTCCCTTTTACGGAGCAGCCGAAGCCTAAAAAGATAAACGAGGTTCAGAGGGAAGGATATCGGGTGGAAAAATGGGAGTTCTACCCAGATGATTATACGGCCGTGCCGTTTCTGGTTCTGATTCCCGATGATGTGACCGAACAGAATAAGGCCCCCGGCGTTTTGTGCTTGCCGGGTTCCATCCACAGCAAGGAATTTATTTCCGGTGAACCACTGTTGGATACGCCCAAGTGCCGCTTTGAGAAATATCCTGAGCGCAACCGCATGGCGCTGTATATGGTGAAAAACGGGATGGTGGCCTTTGCGTTTGATAATCCCGAAACGGCCGAGTGTGCACTGGAAATTGAACGAGAAGGCGATTACGGAGGTACCTCCCGTACACAGATGTGCAGTGGGTTGCTATACAACGGAGAAAGCTACTTTGGCCTTAGTTTCTTCCAAAAATTGTGCTTTTTGAAGAATATCGGCCAGTTTAACTACGTTGATCAAAACCGATTGGCTGTTTCTGCCCATTCTCTCGGCTGCGATGATGCGATGTATTTAGGCCTTCTGTGCGACGAAATCAAAGCCGTTGTTTTTAATGATTTTGTGTGCGACGAGCGACAGCGGTATTTTGCAACCACAGAATATGATGAACGTAAAATGTGCAATCATAACGGCGATTGGCACATTATCCCCGGTATGTTTAAGTACTATTCGCGAGTGGATGTCCTCGCGGCATTGGCCCCCAAATATGTAACGCTTAATGAAGGCGGCGCGGATTATTTCTTGGATGAAATCCAAAAAGCGTACGTCCTAAACGATGCGGCGGACAATTTGCAGATTCATTATTATCCCAAATACCGCGAGGAGTGCAATCGTTCGAAGATATATGAGCCGCCGATGTATGGCTTGTCGGAAGACACCTATTTTGAGTTCGCCAATTGTGATGCTCCGGATCATTCTTTCCGCGAGGAGCCGGCGATTGCCCTGCTTAAAAAAGCGTTTTTCGCGCAATAATACCATAGAAATAAACCAAAGACCGATAGCTCTGATCAGCAGTAACTATCGGTCTTTGATGTTTTTGGGGCACAAGTATATAGAAAGATAGTGAACCGTAACTTTTTCGGTTTTGCCAAAGGCAAAATGTCGCCTGTTTAAGGCGACAAGAAAAACGTTACACGGACTTCGCCGCAGGCGAATGTCCTGCGCTCGGCAAACGTCCCCTTCGGGAACCCTCGGTCGTTGGTCCGAGTCACACCATCATATAACAAGAAAAAAACCTCCAACACCGACTGGTGTTGAAGGTTTTTTGGGTTGCGGGGGCGGGACTTTCTTCTCACGAGCGCAACAGTCCACCGGACTGTTGCTGCCAAGGCTTCGCGGCTGTCAGCCGCTCACCCTTGGAGTTCGTTTCAAGTCCCGCCTTCCGAAAAATGAATAAAGACCATATGCCGCAAGGCATATGGTCTTTATTATGGTTGCGGGGGCGGGACTTGAACCACACGACCTTCGGGTTATGAGCCCGACGAGCTACCAACTGCTCCACCCCGCGATATATCCGGTGCGTTTCCGGTTACTATAGTATACACACTTCTCACCCGAATGTCAACCCCTTTTTCAAAGAAATTTTCGACATTCTGTGCGGTGTCACGCATTCGGATTTTTCAATATGATCACATACTCGTTCTTCGCGTACAATGTGAAACCCTTGTCCACCATTTTTACGAAATCGTCCGCGTCTTCCCATTTGGCAACGTAATACGTCACCGCCGCTGCCTGTTCTTCACTGCGCGGTTCCAACACCAAATGCGGATAGTCGTACAGAATGGGCATAACATCCCCCTCCACACCGATCGTGCTTTCTCGCGGCAATTCTTCACGCAAAAAGGCAATCGACTCGTGAAACTCTGTACGATTGTCAAGATAACCTTTTACATATCCCTTGGTACGATACACTACATACGGCAACGTAAGCGATGCCGACAGCATCACACAGGCGGTTATGATCGCACACCGCGCCCGCGGCGACAATGCCCGCAATGCCAACAGCGCGGCAAACAGCACAAGCGCTGCCACGCCATAGGTGTATTGATATTCTACATCGTGCTGATACGGCCAGCTGCTCAGTAAGTTCACAAATATCATCGGTACAAACAGCAAAAACACCGATACGCGTTTGTTCACAAACGGTGTAAACAGTACCGGCAGAAACATCCACAAAAGGAAGGTCACTTTTTCGGCTGTAAACATAAGCGACAGTGTCTTACCGAAATTGAACAGCGTTGACGTTACAATGGTACCGAAACTTACCACACCGTCCACCGCAAAATCCGAATAACGATAGCCGAATTCCATCGACTCGGTAGCGCCGCACACTTGTATCATCTCGAGCGCCAAGACAAAATAGCCAAGCGCTAACGCGAGAGTGACCAATCCGTGACCGATCAACTTCTCGTGGAACAGCATAAACAACGCCACAGCCACAAGATAGATCGCCGCATCCTCTTTGATCGAACAGACCAACAGCGCGCAGACGTAAAACGGAACAAAGCGACGTTTAAGCAAAAAATACAGGGTAAAAAGAATGGTGACGGTGAGGAATTTATTCTCGTGAAAATCGTAATACAAGCCGTAAGAGAACGCGGGATACAAGAGATACAACGCCGAAATAAGCACCGTAACCTTCGCCGAAAACCCCAGTTCTTTGGCAATGCCGTAAACAGCAAACACGCCGGCTCCCACAAACAGCGTTTGCACCACACATAAATATACCGGCGACGAAAACAGCAGATAGCCGGGTAACAGGAGGTAGAAAAACGGCGAAAAGTGTACCGCAAAATGCGATACCAGACCCGTGCGTTCGACGGTGGTAAACGGCAATCCCGTCTCTTTCATATACGCGAACATCTGGGCAAAAATGCCGAAATCAAACGTGTTATAGGTAAATGAATAGTAGCGCGCCGCACCCATCAGCGACATTGATACCGCAAACACCGCAAACAACGCAACCGTGATCCACCCTGCCGTTTTAAACGAAAAACGCGGGAATACAAACGGGCGGTCGAAACGGTAATACAACCAGCGACAGACAATAAAACACAAAAGCGCCACGCCGCAACCGAGCCAAATATTGTGCTCGCCGTCTTTGGGCAATGCCAGCGCCAAGGCAGCGGTTGCCGCAGCCATTCCCCACGGCAACACCCGTCGGGAACGCAACAGGCAACACAACAAAAACAACACGACGACCGCCCCCGCAAACGCCGAAAGAAATCCAAGCGGAGACACGGCGGCCAAAAACGCATCGCTGTCGTAACGATGCGGTATTACAAAAACGGTTCCCGCACACACGGCCAAAAACGCCGTGATGACAACAGCCAACAGATCGGGCAGATAGAAGCGACTTTCTTTATTCCCCAAAGCGGCCGTTGCCCCGCGAAACACACACCATACTCGTTTCATTGTTGATCACCTTTACGATTGGTTTCACGCAAAAGGAAAATGGGGCGCTTTTTACTTTCGGAATACAGGCGTGCCATATATTGTCCGAGCACACCCACGCAAAACAGTTGCACACCCCCGATAAAGGTGATAAGGCACGCAAGCGACGCCCAACCGGTGACAGGATCGCCGAACGCCAAACGGCGCACAAAGAAAAACACCGTTGCCGCCAGTGCGGCGAAACAGAAGAACAGCCCTATCCACGACGAGATAAACAGCGGCACCGAAGAGAAGTTGATGATTCCTTCAACGGAATATTTGAGCAGTTTCCAGAACGACCATTTGGTCACGCCTGCGGCCCGTTCCACGTTCTCATACGACAGCCATTTGGTGCGATACCCCACCCAGCCGAAAATACCTTTGGAAAAGCGGTTATACTCTCCCATCGACAAAATCGCATCGGTCATCCGACGGGACATCATGCGGAAATCCCGCGCACCGTCTTTGATATCCGCATCCGAAATGCGGTTGATGATCTTGTAAAACATACGCGCAAAAAATGAACGAACGGGCGGTTCCCCCTTACGGGTCACGCGACAGGTCGCCACTGCATCGTAGTCTTCGTTTTTCAGTGTCTCATACATAGTGGGCAACAGCGAGGGCGGGTCTTGCAGATCGGCATCCATAATGACACAATAATCGCCGCGGGCATAGGAAAGTCCCGCCCACATTCCCGCTTCTTTACCGAAATTGCGGGAAAAGGAATAGTAAAACACCCGCTCGTCAGCCGCGGCCAGTTCACGCAACACAAGCAACGTATTGTCTTTTGAACCGTCATCAACAAAGACAAACTCAAAATCGGCATCTATCGCACGGATCACCGCCGCCGTCTCACGGTAAAACAGCGGCAATACCTCTTCCTCGTTATAACACGGAACGATAATGGAAATCAGATCCCGTTTCATACGTTCTCCCCCTTTTACCCATACAGTCAGTAAGCGGTCTTGCCTCGTCACACCCCGCAAGACTCAATTGCAAAGAGAATTGTTTTTTACACCGTTTCAATGGTATTTCCCCCTTGCTTCCGCACCCGGCAACTGGTATAATGATCTTACAAGACCGTGAGCAACTCTTATGCAATAAGTATAACAAATTCCCCTATATCCGTCAAGAGGAGGACTTGCCATGGCACACGTTTATACCGACAAATTTGCCCCCGATCGTTTGCTGTTCACCCCCGAAGAGGAAACGGCACGCCGACAGTGGTGTTTAAACGGTCGCTGGCAATTTGCCCCGATGGCGATCGGCGACGATTTCGTGCGCGGCAGCGGTGTGCCGCCCATATTGCCGTGGCCGAAAGAAACGGATTTCAGCGACACCCCCCTTTACGTTCCGTCACCGTGGAACGGGAACATTTGGGGAAACGGACGGGTGGATCGCACCGACGAAACCATGCGCTATGCTCCCGATTCGGTATATTACCCCTCTTACCCCGAAGCGTGGGATCACGCAAAACAAGGATGGCTTCGCCGCACGGTAACACTGCCCGCAGGCGAAGCGGGGCGGCGACTGATCTTACATTTCGAAAGTGTAACGGGACACGCCGACGTATATGTAAACGGGCAAAAAGCGGGCGAACATTTCGACAGTTTTCTTCCGTTCGATGTGGACGTGACCGACTTTTTACACGAAGGCGATAACGAACTTACGGTCGGGGTGCAACAAATGCACCTCTTTGACACGCAAAGTGAAACCTATCCCTTGATGCGCACCCCTTATGCCCACGGATCCAACACGCAAGACCTCGCCGGTATTTGGCAGGACGTGTATCTCGTCTCGCTGCCCGCTGTATATATCAAAGACGTGTATCTCCGCCCGCAGGCAGACGAAGGGCGCTTGTTATGTGAGATCACGATCGACAACACCACCGATGCCGCACAAAAAGTAACGCTGAACGGCACGGTACACCCCTATCTTTGTACGCCCGAAGCCGCCGTACCCGACGGGCGGCTCGGCAATGCGGTATTGACCCTGCCGACGAAAAGCGTCATTCTCGCCCCGAGCGAAACAGCAACCGTCACCGTAACGGCAGAAAACGTCGCACTCCCCCGTTGGACACCCGACACCCCCGCGCTGCACGCATGTTGTCTTACCGCACGCACCGACATCTGCGAAGACAAACAAATCACCCGTTTCGGGTGGCGGCAATGGCGTCTTGCGGGTAAGGAACTGCTGTTAAACGGCGAGCCGATACGGTTGATAGCGGATATCTGTCATCCCTTCGGGCCCTTTATGTTCTCGCGCCCGTTCATTCAAAGTTGGTATCGTTTGATCAAAAGCGTGGGCGGTAACGCCGTACGTCTTCACGCACAACCGCATCCTCAGGTGTTTTTGGATGTGGCGGATGAGATGGGGTTGTGTGTACTGGACGAGACGGCCATCTTCGGCAGTTGCCTTACGCTGAATTTTGAAGAGGAGATTGCGTGGGAACGCTACACCGCCCATGTGGACGACCTGGTGCGGCGCGACCGCAACCGCGCTTCGGTGTGCGGGTGGAGTTTCGGTAACGAACTGTTCGCCATTTTTTTGTATGACGACGCGGCGAAACGCGACCAAAACAAATTTTACGAGAAGATCATCGCACTGGGCAAACGTGTTTATCGTTTGGACGACACCCGTGAGTTCATCACCTGTGACGGGGACGAAGACCTGCGCGGCACCCTGCCCGTATGGAGCAAACATTACGGACACGGCTCACGTACACTGCCCGATTCAGACAAGCCGATGGTGGTAGGAGAAAACGGGGGCACGTATTACGCCCGACCGGCACAGATGGCCGCCTTTAACGGCGAACGGGCCTATGAGAATTACGAAGGACGCGCCGAGGCGCTCGGTATTGATCTCTATAACAACCTGCGTGCGTTTGAAAACGACCTTATCTACTTCTCCCCCAGTGAACTGATGTGGTTCGGGTTGGAACAGTTACCCTATGGATACCGCGACTTCTCCCGTCTGCCGACCTTGGAAGACGGCGTGTTCTTTCCGTACACCTCGGAAGGAGAAGCCGGACTGTATATTGAGCGGATCCCGCCGTTTGTCGGGACACTCAACCCGGGATGGGATCCTTCGCTGCCCGAGCGACGTGAACTCGCGATGGCACAAGCGATGCGAGACGCTACCGCCCGCGATGTCACATTGAACGAAAAATGGGCGCCGCGTATCACGACGTTGCCTGACCCGCCCGTATACGACCGCCGCGCTGCCGTTTCCTTCCTCGGCGGTGCCGATTCTTTGTTGTATCGCCGTTTGGGGGAGGCGGGCATCACCTTTGTCCGCGGCGGCGAAGCTTTGGCGGTAGATGTTGACAGTTGTCGCGATGAAGCGTCGGAGCGCCTGCACGCTGTAACCTCCGCGGGCGGCACCGCCTTGTTATACATCGGCAGTGACGCCGCCGCCCGAAAAGCAGCCGTCTGGTTAGGAGACTCGCTTACACAAACCGACCGCCGCGCCACGCAACTGACACGCAAAAGTGATCACCCGTTTGTGGCGTCGATCCCCACAGAACTCTTATATTTTGCCGAAAACGAGCAGGAAAAAGCGATACTCACCCATGGGTTGGACGGCAATTTGATCACCAAGGGCACCGTGTTGCTCAGCGCCGGCGACACCGATTGGTCGCTCTTCAACGATCAACCCGAAAATCGCAAATGCGGCGCGGTGCAGATGTACGAAATGCTCGAAAAGCCGTGCGGTGCGGCAATGGTGCTGTTGCCGCACAACGCGGGTCGGATCGTTCTTTTCTCACTCAATCTACAGGCAGATTCCACGGCGCACCGTGCGCTGCTGAACCATTTAATGACCGATATGGGTTGGGATACCCACGCACCCCGCCCCCTCGAAGAAACTCACGCCCAAAAACGGCACGACTTATTGCTCAACGGCCCCATAGACGTATAATTTCCGCAACGCAAACAAATCCCCGCTGTTTCTTGACAGAAACGGCGGGGATCATTATAATATACGCAGAACGTGTGCAGGAAGGTGCGGGAAATGAAATACAAGGGTCACGACTTTAATATGTGGGATGCGTGGTATATGAATGTGCACGGAACCGTTCACGCCTTTCACTTGAAAGCGCATCCCGGTGACTGGAACGTAGGGCATGCGATCACCACCGATCTTTTGCACTTTCAACCGTGTCCCGATATTCTGCCGCCGCTCTGCGAAGACGACCACCCCGACGACTGCCTCGGCAAATTCACCGGCTGTGCGTACTACGACGACGGTGCCGACACGGCGTACGTATATTATACGATGCGTAACCGTTGCGGCTCGGAAAAGATCGGTTTGGCTGTTTCGAAAGATATGGTGGATTTCCCACTGTATGAAGGCAATCCCGTTTTGACGGCAGACCCTGCTTTGCTGATGACCGCATCGCGACCTGCGGGCGGTGCAGACTGTCGGGATATGTTGGTGATAAAAAGCCCCGCCGACGGCCGTTATTACGGCTACTTTGCGGCGATGGCGAACGTAGAAGGCCGCGGCCCGCTCGGTGTAATTGCCGTTGCCGTCAGTGACGATCTGCTGACATGGGGTGAGCAACGCATCGTATACGTCCCCCGCTTCACGGGTGTGTTGGAAGTGCCCGACGTGTTCTTTCTGGACGGTAAATGGTATCTCACCTATCTTACTGCCAACATTTACGGTGCGCGCGGTGTTGTCCGCGACCCCAATCTCGTGTATTACACGCTGTACGCTTCGGCGGACACCCCGCTCGGTCCCTTTCAAGACGGCGAGGACAACGTGTTCCTCTGCGGCAATTGGGACAGCGGATATTCCTGCCGCTCGGTGGAATGGCAAGATAAGCGTTATTGCCTGTATATCGACCGCAGCGATTACGGTGCCGCCATCTCTTTGCCGAAAGAGGTGCGCGTGATAAACGGTGCCCTGCGCCCGTGCTACACACCCCTGTTGCAACAACTGCGAACCGAACACACATACCGTCATCCGCCCGCAACCGCCTTTGAAGCCAAGAGCACCTCGTTTGCGTGGCAGACGGGAGACGGAACACTGCAAGTACCAAACGCGCACACACTCACAGCCTCAGTCGGTGCGTATTCGTATCAGATGTTTCCGTGCACGGAATTCCAAGCACCTTCGTTGGAGGCAGAAGCAAGCGTTACCGTCGATTGTCGCGAATGCGGTATCACCGTCGCGACCTACGATACGGAAGATCGGCCGCAGGCGGTATACACCTTTGCACTGAATGCGGAATTCGGCGAGTTGATCGTATACCGCGGTCGGGACGGTATGTATTCTTCGGAATACAGTACGCACAGCAAGCGTCTGTATCCACTGAAGAAACACGAGACCTATCATCTGCGTGTCCTCGCGGCCGAGGGTCAGTTTGAGATCTACGTGGATGACGTTTTGGCACTGCAAGGCAATATGCAAACCGATACGCTGTTGCGTCCTGCGCTGTTTTGCGCTATGGGAAATGCCGTTTTCACCGACCTTTCCTTTTACGAATTGGAGCAGTGATGCGTATGAAACACATCGAACTCCTGCAAGGCAAAACGATCGCCGTCAGCGGCAGTACGGGCGGTATCGGACGCGAATTGTGCCGTACACTGGCGGCAGAGGGGGCAACCCTTTTGTTGCTCGACCGCAACGCCGAAAAAGCGGCAACACTCATTGCCGACTTGCAAGCGGAATTTCCTTCGCTTGCTGTTTCCCACCGCAAGGTGGATCTCACCGACTTTGCCACTGTGAAAGCGGCGGCCGACGCCCTGTGCAGTGACCCGCCGTTTGCGCTTATTTTAAACGCAGGGGCATATGCCGTCCCCCGCTTTCGGTGCGACACAGGGTGGGAAAACGTGTTTCAGATCAACTTCGTTGCCCCCTACTATCTTGCACGGCGGGTCAAAGACAGCGGCGTGCGGGTGATTGCCGTCGGCAGTATTGCCCACAACTATTCGAAGACCGATCCCTATGATATCGACTTTTCCACCCGCCGTGCGGCCTCGAAAGTATACGGCAATGCCAAGCGTTATCTTATGTTTTCGCTTTACGCCCTGTTTCGAGGTGAACGCGGACTTGCCGTCACCCACCCCGGCATTACGCTGACCGGCATTACCGCCCATTATCCGAAATCGATCTATTGGCTGATAAAGCCCTGTATGCGGGTGCTGTTCCCTTCACCCAAAACCGCCTGCCGTTCCATTCGGCAGGGCGTGTTTGAAGATTGCGGGGAAAACGAATGGATCGGGCCTGCCGTGTTGGATATTTGGGGCAGACCGAAAAAACGCATCTTACACACTTGTCAACCTGCCGAGGCGGCAGACATTGCCCGCACGGCCGACCGGATCTACAATGAATTGAGGGATATGTATGACTGTAAATGACGCCCGTGAAGCGCTGAGATCCTTACAAGCCAAACTCAGCGCGTATAACCACGCCACCGCGCTGATCTATTATGACGGCGCGACCACCGCCCCCAAGGCCACTGCCGCTAACCGCGGCCAAACGCTGGCGGTGCTGAGCGAAGAGCAGTATCGCCTGTCTACCTGCCCCGAAACGGTGGAACTGTTGGAATTTTTAGACACACACCGTGAGGAATTGCCCACAACCGAACAACGCATCGTCTTTTTGGCGTTGAAAAACATTCGCGATATGCAAAAGATCCCCATGGCCGAATACGTGGCCTATCAACAGCTGTTGGTAGAGGCGGAGGATATATGGCATACCGCAAAAGAAACCAATGATTTTGCACTGTTCGAGCCGTTGCTCACCCGCATTTTCGAAACGCAACGGCGCTTCGCGGGATACTGTGCCCCCGACAAAGCGCCGTATGATTATTGTCTTGATTTGTATGAAGACGGATTGACAATGGCCATCTGCGACCGTTTCTTTGCCACACTGCGGGAACGGTTGGTCCCACTCATTCGCCGCATCACCGAAGCGGCGCCGGTGGACGACCGCTGTTTATTCGGCCGATTTGACGACACGGCGCAAGAGGCCTTTTCGCATCGTTTGATGCAGGTGATGGGTATCGACGAGGACCATTGCGGACTCGGCACCACCGAACACCCGTTTACCATTAGCCTGGGTTCACACCATGATGTACGCATCACCACCAATTACGATCCCGAAAACGTGGCCTCTTCGATGTACAGTGTGATCCACGAGGGCGGTCACGCACTTTACGATATGCATTCCGCCGATGAGTTTGCCTATACCTTACTGGACGGCGGTGTATCAATGGGGATCCACGAAAGCCAAAGCCGCTTTTATGAAAATCTGCTGGGCCGAAGCCGCCCGTTTGTGGAATATATCTTCCCCATCATGCAGGAATGCTTCCCCGATCGGTTTGAAAACATCACAGCAGAAGACGTGTACCGTGCGGTCAACCGCGTAACACCGTCGCTCATTCGCACCGAAGCGGACGAAGTGACCTACTGCCTGCACGTGATGGTGCGCTATGAACTGGAAAAACGCATTATGGCGGGTGAACTGGCGGTGCACGACCTGCCTGCCGAATGGAATCGCCTCTACAAAGACTATCTCGGAATCGACGTTCCGGACGATACGCACGGTGTATTGCAGGACAGCCACTGGTCGGGCGGCAACGTGGGGTATTTCCCCTCCTACGCGCTGGGATCGGCATACGGTGCGCAGTTACTGCGCAAAATGCAGGAGACGGTGGACGTGGACGCGTGCCTGAAACGCGGCGACTTCGCTCCCATCAACCAATGGAATCGCGAACACATTTGGCAATACGGCTGTCTCAAAAAGCCGAACGACCTGCTGCGCGACATACTCGGAGAGGAATTCGACCCCACCGTCTTCACCGATTATTTGGAAGAGAAATACACCGCGTTATATGCTTTGTAAAAAAACAAGCTCGGCGAAGCCGAGCTTGTTTTTTATTCGCTTTTCAAGAGCTTTTGCACCGCATGGTACGAAAGTTTCGTGCCGTCGATGGTGTTATCGTTGTTCACACGCACCAAGCCGAAATGCGATTCGCCGTGATACGAGCCCTTGGCCAGTTCATATTCCGGTTGATCCAGCAGTTCATAGATAATGACCGCCTTCATACGGTCGGAGCGGTAGTTGTCCATTACGGTGAGGAAGCTTGTGAGCCATTCCGCCTGCTGTTCTTCGGTGAACGGTCCGCTGTTGGCCGGGTAGTTACACTCCACCACCATAAAGTCAGTGGGATACCGTTCTTCCATCTCGCGGAAGAAGGCGTGATGATCCCACACATCCAAATCGTAAATGTCAAAAGCGGTAATATCCCACGAAAGCCCGGCTTTTACATACCAATCGAGTATCGGGTAATGGCGCGAGCCGATATTCACCACCGTTTTGGCCTGCGGCGCTACGCGCTGAAACGTTTCAAGCGCCGTCTTCATCTTATCCACTGCCAGAACCACCCGCTCGGGATTGTAATATCCTTCGCTCATACCCGTCCAGTCGGTGATATCGTAATAGCCTTCTTCCCCCATCGAGCACCAGATATCGGTCTCGTTGAAGATCTGAAAATAGTCCACCTCGTCCTTCAGGTTTTCGGCGGCAAATGCCATATTACGCTCGATAATCTCATTCGGAATATCCTTGAAGCGGTCCAGCGCAAGCATCACTTGCATACCGTTATCGTGACACTTTCGAATGATATCGCGAATATAGTTGAGTTCCCGCTCGTCGGAAGGATTGTAATTGATGCGATAGATCGTACAGCCGAGTTCCGCCGCCAAACGAATACATTCCTCCTCGTTCGGACGATATGCAAGGTAGCTGTCACGGTGATGGGCATTCACGCCCCACAATTTATCCTTTCTCAGCACATCACTCACCTCGATACAGTTTCTTCACCAAATCAAACGCCGGTTTCTTCGCCTTGATGGTGTTGTCGTCGTTCAACGCGACCAAACCGAAGTGGGATTCGCCGTGATACGAACCGTGGGCGATCTCATATTCGGGCTGATCCAATAATTCGTAGATGATAACCGCCTTCAAGCGATCGGAATCGTAGTCGTTCATTTTGTTGAGGAACATTTCGAGCCATTCCGCTTCCTGCTTATCCGGATCGTCATACGGACCCCACAGGGCGGGATAATTGCATTCTACCACCATCAAGTCATGGTCGGGATAACGATCCTCCAGAAAACGGAAGAATGCGTAATAATCCCAAATTTCATAGTTGTCGATGGCAATGATATCCCATTTGAGTCCGGCTTCGATATACCAATCCAGAATCGGATAGTGACGCACGCCGAAGTTGATACAAGTCGGGACACCGGGGGCAGCGGCCTGCAACGCAGGCAGGGTGAGTTTCATCAGTGCCACGGCGATCTCCACCCGTTCGGGGTTGAAATAGCCGGGGGTCTGCCCTGTCGGGTCGGTCAGATTGTAATAGCCTCCCTCAACACCCGAGCACCAGATATCCGTCTCGTTGAGCATCTGAAAATAGTCCGCTACATCTTTGAGATTTTCACCGATATACGTGATTTCCGCCACCAATTTTTCGGGTTCTTTGAGGTATTCCTTGCCCCAGTTCATGCCATAATCCAACACCACCATCACTTCCATGCCGAGTGCGTGGCACTTTTCAATAACACCGCGGATGTAGGCAACCTGTTCTTCGTTGGTCGGGCGACAGTTGATGCGATAAATGGTGCATCCCAATTCTGCCGCCAGTTCCAACGCCTTGTCGTCGTTCGCCGCATAGGCGGGATAACTGTACTTGTTGTGTCCGTTGACACCCCATTTGATATTGTTTCTCAACGCCATATTCAACACTCCCCATTACAATGATCTTCTTTTCGTCAGCATACCACACCCTTCTTCGCGCTGTCAACAAATTTTGATCCGTTTTTATTTCGATTTTATATTTCTTTTATAAATCTGTGGAATGTTCGGTTTTTTCCGTCCAAATTCTTGACTTTTTGACAGATTTTCGGTATATTGCTAGTTGTAGGAAGTTGGCTTTGCGACTATATAGGAGGAAAGTTATGACAAGCGCAGATATCGTATCCTTGCTTGCCGGTTTGGCCGGCGGTCTCGTCTTTTTTCTGTACGGTATGAACGTCATGTCTGCCGGCCTTGAAAAAATGGCGGGCGGCAAGCTGGAAACCATGATGAACAAGGTAACGTCCAACTACTGGCTGAGCCTTCTGCTCGGCGCCGGCGTCACCATCGCGGTGCAATCGTCGTCTGCCGTAACGGTGATGCTTGTCGGATTGGTAAACTCGGGTGTTATGAATTTCGGCAGCACCTTCGGCCTTATTATGGGTTCAAACGTTGGCACTACCCTCACCTCTTGGTTGCTCAGTCTGGCAGGCTTAGACAGCAACAGCAATCCCGTTTTATTGTTACTTAAACCCAGCGTTTTCGCACCGTTCCTGGCTTTGATCGGGGCAGGATTGCGTATGTTCTCCAAAAAGGAAAAACATCACGATATCGGTGCGATCCTCATTGGTTTTACCATTTTGATCGTCGGCATGGATCTTATGAGCAATGCCGTGGGGATCGTGGAAGAGAAAGGCGGTTTGGAAGTCTTCCTCACCATGTTCTCAAACCCCGTTCTCACTTTGCTCATCTCCACCATTTTTACCGGTATCATCCAATCTTCGGCGGCCACTATCGGTATCGTACAGGCGTTGGCACTCAGCGGTGCGATCACTTATGAAATGGCCATTCCGTTGGTTCTTGGTGCCAACATCGGTACTTGTGTGACCACGCTGATCGCCACGCTCGGTACCGAAAAGAACGCCAAGCGCGTAGCCACTATCCATATGAGCGTAAATGTGATCGGCACACTCCTCTTTATGGTCGGCTTGCTTTTGGTCAATATCATCTCCCCCGACTTTGTTTCTACCCAGGCGACCATGTTTGCAGTGGCTCTCATTCACACCATCTTCAATATGAGTATCGCCGTTCTGCTCAGTCCCTTTAAGAAACCGATCGTCCGCTTGGCGGAACTGGTGGTGCGCGACAAAAAAGGCACCCCTCAAAACCGCACCGTATTTTTGGACGAACGTTTGCTTGCCACTCCGGCTCTTGCGGTTTCGGAATGTAAGCGTCTGGCGGTGGAAATGGGTGAACTCACCCGCACCTCCATCTTCTCGGCAATCGAACTGGTGGCACGCTACGACGCGGAAAAGGCCGCAACCGTACGCGAGCTTGAAGGCCAGATCGACCGTTATGAAGACAAACTCGGCACCTATCTTGTGAAACTTTCGGGTATGGATATCACCGAAGCGGAAAGCCACGAAGTCGGCCGTCTTCTCCACTCCATCGGTGACTTCGAACGCATTTCCGACCACGCGGTAAACATTGTAGATACCGCGCAGGAGATCTATGAAAAGAAGATCGCCTTTTCGGACGAAGCGCGCAGTGAACTCAGCCGCATGACCACGGCTATTGTGGAGATCATGGACTACACTGCCGATGCATTTGCGCAAAACGATGTCACAACAGCAGCGCAGGTCGAACCGCTTGAGCAGATCATTGACGTGATGAAATCCACCTTCAAAGAGCGTCACATTCTTCGTCTTCAGGAAGGCCGTTGCACCATTGAACTCGGTTTCGTGTTCAACGATCTTATCACCAACTACGAGCGCGTATCCGACCATTGTTCCAACATCGCCATTTCCACCATCCAGCGCAACGCACCGAAGCAGGATGCTCACAAGTATCTGCGCAATCTCAAAAATGACGAGAACGGTATGTACGCACAGATGTATAACGAATGTGAAAAGAAATATCTCGCTGATCTCTGATATACAAAAAGCCAAAAGGCGGCACAACAAGTTTTGTTGTCCCCCCTTTTGTGATGCGGGTTCCGCCAAAAACCACCGTCCGAAAAACGGACGGTGGTTTGATATACGGTTTATCGGTTGTGCAGATTAAGCAGGCGTTGTTTCTCGTCCCACAGTTTTTGCGAAAGATCCACATAATAATTGTGCGGATTTTCAAAGCGTTTCACTTCGTCCCACATATCCCCCACACTGGCAAGACAGTAGTTGCGGATCTCGTCAAGTGAACGTGGTTGGTGTACGCACTCACCGGCACGGAACAACTCGCGTTGCAGGCAAGAAGCAATAAAATTCTCCACCTTCTTGCGCTTCCACGTGTGTTCGGGGTCGAAGATCTCATACGGCTTGGTATCGTCGATGACTTCATCGTGCATGGTGATCACGTCGGCAATCGCTTTGCCGGTATCGCGATCAAACAAACGCCACAGCTTTTTAAAACCGGGGTTGGTGATCTTGGCCACGTTTTCGCTCACTTTAATACGCGGGACGATCTCGCCGTTTTCTTCCACCGCCACCAATTTATATACACCGCCGAATACGGGACTGCTTGCCGCCGTAATCAATCGCTCACCCACACCGAAACTGTCTACACACGCATTTTGACGAATCATATCACGAATCAAATATTCATCCAGCGCGTTGGAAGCGGTGATGGCACAATCGGGGAAACCGGCATCGTCTAACATCTTGCGGGCTTTTCGACTCAGATAGGTGATATCCCCCGAATCGATACGAACGCCCTTCGGACGACACCCCATCGGCACCAGCACTTCGTTAAATGCACGAATGGCGTTGGGAATACCCGATTTCAACACGTTATAGGTATCTACCAACAATACACAAGCGTTGGGATATTGACGGGCATAGGCTTTAAACGCTTCCAGTTCATTATCAAACAACTGTACCCAGCTGTGTGCCATGGTTCCCAACGACGGAATGGCAAAATCCCGCTCGCACACCGCACACGCCGTGCCCACACAACCGCCGATATACGCCGCACGAGCGCCCATGACCGCGCCGTCCGCCCCTTGTGCACGACGCGAACCGAACTCCATCACAGCACGCCCTTCCGCCGCCCGCACGATGCGATTGGCTTTGGTAGCAATAAGCGACTGGTGGTTGATCGTGAGAAGCAACATGGTTTCGATGAACTGCGCCTGCACGGCCGGACCGCGTACCGTCACGATCGGCTCGTGCGGGAAGATGGGCGTTCCCTCGGGCACCGCCCACACGTCGCATGAAAAGCGGAAATCGGCAAGATACGCCAAGAACTCCTCGCTAAACAGTTTTTTCGAGCGCAAAAAGGCAATATCCGCTTCGGTGAAAGTAAGATTTTTCAAATACTCCACCAATTGCTCTACACCCGCCATAATGGCAAAACCGCCACCGTCGGGCACACGGCGAAAGAACATATCGAAATAGACGATCGTATCTTTCTTCCCTTCCTGAAAGAAGCCGTTGGCCATGGTGATCTCATAGAAATCCGTAAGCAACGTCAAGTTGTCCTGTCCATACGGCAATCCTGCTGTCTTTTGCATCATTTAACACCACTTTTCGAAAGATTACAGTTCCACACCGTTTTCGCGAAGCAGTTCACGCGCCGACACGAGCGAATCGATCCCCTCGCGGTTCTTGATCGGCGCAAACTCATAATGACGGTCGATCTCATACGACAGACAATCCTTCATCATGTGCACCATATCCAGCACCAACGTCTCGAACTTGTAACCGTTCGGCGCAACGGGCTTTTGCAGTTCGCCATTATCATCGATAAACGGGATCTTCTTCTCCACGATATGCACCTGCATATTCTTGTTCATGTTGTCCTCGAGGGTCGAAAGGCGGAACATATAGTTGAGGATCACACCGAAGTTGTAACTCAAGTCCCCGTTCGCATTACGGGAAGTGAGCATTTCATCGGTCATTTCATAATATTCCACAATAGAAGGTTTGCCATCCTCCAAACACAACACACCGACACGCTCGTCGGGTGCCGCTTTGCGCACCACTTTCGCGCCGCAGTCACAACCCGAAAGGATGGTCGCGCCAACGTAACACGGATCGTTGATACGTTGCAACACGTTATCCACCGAAAACACCGTCAGCCATTCCACGCCGCGGGCTTTCAGTTCCTCGAGATACCCCGCTTTCGCAAGCGAGAGGAACCAACCGCCGTTACCGTTGGGCGACATGGAAAGTTGAGCCTTGCCTTCCATCAGGATCTTACCGTTATAGTCCACCGACGGCACCATCTCCTGAATAAAGAAACGAATATACTCTTCGCTGTAACCGAAATAGTTGTGTTCGCGGAAGAAGTTTACCGTATCGTCATTGTTCTTTTGGCTGGTCATCACATACAACGGAATCCACGCACCCGTACGATTCACCACGTCCATGATATTATGGATCAAACGCTCGAACAGGTAAAGCGGGCGGGTCACGCCGATATCCAACATGCCCTTCGGTTTATCCAAACCGAGGCGGGTTCCCTGGCCGCCTGCGAGCAACACGGCTCCCACCTTTTCGGCTTTGAGCGCCTCGATACCACACGCCTCAAACTCTGCGCGGCGTGCTTCGATCTCGGGAATCTCCAATGCACCGAGCGGCTCCAAATGACCGCGTTCAGCCGTAACGGCACTCGGGTCGTGAATCAGCGAAAGCAAACTCCAATCCACCGCGGCGATCTGCGATAACAGTTGTTCCCGTTCGTTTTCGTTCAACTCATCCCAATAGCGGAGCAAATGCGGTTGGCCGTATTGTTCGACCAAAGTCTTAGCTTCTGTGTAATTCATCATTATATCCTCCTCTGCTTAACGTTTACGTTTTATCATTGACTGCAACAACTGCAGTAAATACCGAAACTCTGCCGTGCGCACAAACGGCAAAATACACACCGTACCCGCACAGGCCACACTGATGCCTGCACGACACAGCAAGGTCGGCACAGCACCCATCGTCGGCAACTGCTCACACAGCCACCAACCACCGCCCATACCCGCCGCCGTCAGCACGGCATACAGGCCATAGCGTTTGAAGAACCCCGCCGGTGAACGACGGAAGACATGCTTATACACAATACAGGGTTGGATCCACAACGGAATAACGACCATACTGAATATGTTAGCAAGCAACACGTATTCCACCTTACCGGTCTTAAGCGCCAAGGTGAGCGATAACCCTACGTTCAACACCGTTTCGAACAACGGCATATAGCGATCGGGGCGATAGAGACCGGTGCTGTCGCGTACCACAAAGATCACACGGCGCAAACTGAAGAGATAGAAATACACCGCTACTAACAGGGCCACTCCGTTGCTCAGACGATTTTCTTCGCCTACCCACATACCGATAAAGGGCTGAACAAGCAATAACAGTGCCGTAGAACACATGCAAGAGATCACGAAGTTAAAATAGTAGAGAATGTTGAATTTCTCGTGTGCGGCATCGGTATCCCCGCTTGTGAGATAGTCGCCGAAACTCGCTGTGATACCGCTGAACGTCTGGGTAACCAAACTCGTGACCGCATCGGTGATGGTAAGGTAGTAAGAATACATACCGTTTACCACCGTGCCGAGCACGCCGCTGATAATAAGAATACCGGCCTTATGCGAAGCCACACCGCCGATTTTGTGAAACAGCATGGCATATAACGTGGCAAACACCGAACGACGCTGTTCACCGCTGATGGTTTCCTTGCTGCGCATGGCATGTAATGCGGGATATATTCGCTTAAAGTTACGGTGGATCAACAACGCCGCCACCGCGCGACACGCCACACGAATGAGTATATATACCACGAAGTTCTTGGTCAATATCAGGAAGGTTACCTGCAACACCATCGTGAGGAAGTTCATGCCCACCTCATTGATGTTGTTGAGATAGTTCTTTTGATCGGCGATCAGCAAAGCCCGCTGATGTGCAAAAAGATACGACGCCAACGTATCCAGCGTATAGAGGAAGAAGGTCACCCCGATATACCACGCCGGCAAGGTAGTATCCTTCGCCAAACGGTGGATCGCAAACGCCATCACAAAACCGATGGATATCACAATGGCAGCGATCAAGGTATACGCCCGTTTGTAGAAGTTCAGAATACGGTGGATCTCTGCCTTGTTGTCCTCTGCGATCGGCTTATACAAAAGATATACCAGACCGGTACCGATACCGAGTTCCGCCAGTGCGAGCATAGAGATGACACTTTTGAACAAACTCTCCAAACCCGAGAGTTCGGTGCCGAGTCCGCCCGCCAGATCAAACTGCGCCACAAACACCCAACGGGTAATAAGGGTACTGATGGTGAGGATCACATAACTCAGTATGCTGAAGAAGGCGTTTTTCATCGCCTTGTGTGTGCGTTGTTCGGTTTTCATACCTTCTCCTTTCGGCTGAACAGCCTATCTATTTTTCGCATCGGTGCATCCAAACGATAGGGTGCATCATCCAAAAGCATCACGGCAAAGCCGAGATATGTCCAAAAGACAAATTCCGAGTTCTTCGAAAGGAAGAACAAGGTGGTATCCGCCATGTTGATAAAGACCATAGCGGCAAGGAAGGAAGCCAACGTGGCAAGCAGTGTGTATTGCGGATGGGAACGGTCTGTAAACAGCCGGCGTAACAAGACGAACGCCGCGCCGAAGATAAGCCAAAGGAAGAACACGCTTCCCACCACACCGATCGACACAAAGGATTGTAAAAACACGTTGTGGAAATGAGAGAGTTTTTCACCGCTTGTCTCCGAAAGACGAATGCTGTCTTTTAAGGCAAACGGCCCGTATCCGAACAACGGCCGTTTCCCAAACGCCTCAATTCCCTGTTTCCAGATAACCGGTCGTCCGGTCAGTGTGCCGTAAGGATTGTCGCGATCGACCTTTACGGGACCTTGGTTTTGCGGTTTGGAATTGTCGGTAACCAATTCGCTCTGCGGCGGCTTTTCAACCTCTTCTCCCCCGCTCGGAGTATCTGTTTTTTCGGTATCCTCACTGCTCGGCGGTTCGGCTGTGTCGTCGGTCGTATCACTCACCACGGGAGCAAAATACTGCGGCAAATACGCGCAGCTGCGGCGAATATAGGGCGCCACCGCCACCACCACACCCGCCACTGCCACCGCTGCCGTCACACCGACGCTCCAGCGTTTCGCCGCACCGCCTGTCAACCGCCCGCGCAGCACCCACACCGCAACCAACGCCCCAAACAGCGCGGTCGCCAGTGTTAAACTGCGGGAATTGGACAATACAATGTGCAGGAAGTTGATAAGTATGGACAAGGCGAGCAGCACTCGCACCGCCCACTTTTTTCCGCGCAGTCGCACCCATTCCACCGTCGCCACCGCCAAGCCGATAAACGCGGTGGGATAGATGGCGTTGCGATATACACCCGTCAACCGTTCGGCAACAAAACCTTGTGGATACTTGTAATCGGTAATGTGGCTATAGAAGTAGCCGCCCCACCCTTTAAGGAACATACCGAGTCCGACCGCCGCCGCCACCGTTGTAAGCGTGATCAACAGCCAGTTTATCCCCGAAATCCGTCGCAATCCCTGTTGCCGATCCGCCGTTACGGGCGGATACAGCACCCACAATGTCACAAACGAGCAGACCCAGTTAAGTCCCGTTTCGTAACACGCGGCAGGATAGGCCACAGCAACCACTGCCAACGTCACGCCATATGACGCAAGCAACCCGGCCAGCGGCATGGCAAATCGCGTTTTCAGCAGACGACGGGTAGTAAAAACATCCCACAAAATGACTGCTGCGCCCCACACAAGACCGACTTTTTTCCACAGTTGTACATAGGCCATGATCAGCGGTATCTCGCTTAAAAACGAAAACAAAAGAAAATATACCTGTACGAAAAAAGGATCCAACACAAGAGAAAGGCCGCTTTTCAGTTTATTTTTCACGGTGTTTTCTCCCCTTTCGTTGCAACTCCTCAATAGCCGCCAACACACGACGGTTGTTTTGATCGTCGCGATAACGGAACGTATTGTCTACCCGTGCCGTATATTCCTCTTTCATGGTGAAACCGCTCGCAAAGGAAGCCACCAGTTCGTCCACCAGTTCCTCCACCGTCTTCACCACGGGACCGAAGCCATCGTCGGCAAAATCGAAATAACTCGCGGGATAGTGTTTCGCACGGAACTCTTCATAATCGAACTGAAAATAGCACAGCGGCTTTTTCATATACGCAAAATCAAAGAAGATGCTGGAATAGTCGGTCACCAAATAGGCCGATTCCTTCAGTGCCGTCTGCACGTCGTATTCCTCCATCGAGGCGATGTGCACACGGCTGTTTTCGCCGGTAAAAGCCGAAAGGAACGGTTGCATCTGGCTGTGCGGGAAAAAGAGAAGATGTAAATCTTGCTCTTCCAAAAAGCGGTTCAACCGTTCGTCGGCTAACAAGCGGCAATAGGTTTGCACATAACGCGAAGCGCGCACTTCCTCGGCCACGTCCTCGGCCGTTTTGCCAAACGGCGGATACAACCAGAACCGCCAAGTCGGCATCACCAGTATCTGCTTCTTGTTCACCGTGAAGGTGTTCAACTCGTCGTAACGGGAGAGACCCGTTACCCGCACCCGTTCGGGCGGATAGTGCAGATCTTCCACAATGGCTTGCGCCTCGCGGTCGGTGGTTGCCAAGAATAAGTCAATATGATTATCTTTACACTCCAAAAACGGCGGTGCGTTATAGCTCACACCATGTTGTAAAAACACCGTTTTGAATCGATATAAACCCATCATTTGGAATTGGCGGCTCATAAACTGGGCGGGAAGCCCACGTCCGGTACGGGCGCTGATATCCATTTCCGCCGCCCACGTATATACGTGATGGCGGAAAGAACCGTGACGGATCACATGACCCAGTTCAGCCACCCGCGGATAGTCTGCACTATCGAAGCGAATGGGGTAATACACCGGCCGCGCGGGATCGTTTTCCCGTAGAAATTTAAAAAACCAATACCCGTTATCCCGTGCGGTGTGTTCCATCTCCGAAACGATCCACAAGTGCCGCCGAAACAGGCGCAACACCAATCCGCACGGACAGGACAGCAGGATCAAAAAGAGATCCTTCACATCCACAGGACGGATGATATTCAATTTTTTTAGTCTTGCGGTCAAATAGGAAAGGTTCACATATCACACCTACCCGATTATTTTTTCAGATCCTTCTTGATCTGCGAACTGGAGATCTCGGGCGTGCGCGGCAGATATACCACCTCACACAGATCTTTCAAATCGTCAAACTTACCTTCCCAGTCATCCCCCATTACAAAAGTGTCCACGCGGAATTCCTTCACATCCGAACGTTTTTGTTCCCAACACGTTTCGGGAATGACCAAGTCTACATAGCGCACCGCTTCGAGCAGTTTTTTGCGCTCTTCATACGTGAAATAGCACTTTTTTTGTTTGCAATCCCAGTTGAACTCATCGGTCGAAAGCGCCACGATCAAATAATCTCCCAACTCCTTCGCCCGTTTCAACAGATTGATGTGCCCATAATGCAACAAGTCGAACGTGCCGTACGTTATGATCTTTTTCATACACCGAAAACCTCCTTCAGCAGCCGTTGACTGCTGTTATTATCGCAATAGGTATTGATCTTCTCATTCACCGCGCGGCGCGCCTCGCCGAACCCATCGCGCCCCGCTGCCGCCTCCTTTAAAAATACGATCAATCCGTCGTAGTCTTCCACTGTCGCGCCCGGCATATAATCCAGCGGACGATCAAATACAAAACCGCGGTTAGCTTCGTATTGCGCCATATCGTCGAACACGAAACCAATCGGACGATCGAGCAACAGATAGTCCATATATACCGACGAGCAATCGGTAAGCAAGGCGTCTGCCTCGCCAACCAAATGATAAAGCAAACCCGGTGTTTTGCGCAAAAAGCGAATGTGTGAATAGGCACGTCCTTCTGCCGGGATCACCACCTGCATCGGATGCAACTTGATCAACATCAAACAATCCATGGCCGCGAGTTCGGCATTCAGGGACTCCAGCTGTTCCCCCGTGAGGAACGCAACACCTTCCTCGGCCCCGCCGTTGCCATCGCATCGCACATCGCCGATCGCGCTGCGGCGATAGGTCGGCATCCATAGAAAGAGGCGATCGAAGGTCGTGCGGTCGATTCCCATTTGCACTAAAATATCCGACTTTTCAAACAGCGCATCGTTGCGGGGTTGTCCCGTCAGCAAACACTGTGCAGGCGCACAACCGAACGCACGCGCCATCACGTCCTGAAACAGCGGCGAGGTGGCAATGGTGTAAGAAAAGCGAAACACCTCGTCGGCCGGATGGGTCGCATCCAGCTTCATAATGGTTTTCAGCGGCATACCATGCCACAAACTGACCACCGTTTGTCGTTTCGGCGGACGATTGTTAAACAAGCCGTGGGTATGAAACACATACTTGGCACGAAGATAGCGCCACATCCCCTTCACCGAATGTTGGCGACAACATTGTGCAGCGGGCAAGGCGGCCGGTGCTTCCCCGTTCAACAGCCAAGTAATACGGTATCCTTCCGCCAATCCACAACGCACCATCTCTTCATATACGGCGCGAGCATTGTCGCTGTAGTCGGGAAACGAGCAAAACACCACTTGTTTTTTCGATTTCGGCACACAAGCGTTCACAAACGTAAACGCCGCCGCGATCAAACGGTTCATACCGCACCCTCCAGCGCGGCGCGCATACACGCCGCAAGCTCCTCGGCCGAGAACGGATCGAAGAAGGAGGCTTTATCGTACCCTCGCAAGATCTCGTTCGAAAACGGGCAATCCGACGCAATCACGGGAGAGCCCGTAAGACGCGCCTCGAGAAGCGGCAAGCCGAACGTCTCCACATAGGACGGGAACAACAACACGGCATGAGCATAGCCGGCCATCACCGCCTCACGCGGAATCTGACCAAGCAGTTCCACCCGCTTTTTCGCCGCAGGATATTTCGCCAGCACAGGCAACTGGTCTTCGCGTAAAGTCAACTGCACCGTGAAATCCTCTACCCCGGCGGCGGCAAGCAATTCCATCGCTTTGAAGATCACTTCATGATTCTTATAACTGAGCGGCGAAGCGGGATAAAAGAAGGTGCGTTCCCATTTCGCGGCCTCAAACGTTTCGTTGATCGCCACATTGACCGTAGGCGCTTCAAGCACCACTTTATCGGGCGAGATACCGGCCTTTTCGCAAGCGGCCGTCTTCATCCATTCGGTCTGTACGATCACCTTATCCGCCACACGCAATCCACGCAAAATGCGGGGTGCCAAGATATGTTGATATACCCAAAACAGCGGATTGTCACGCAATTTGAAACGGATGCCGCAAAATGGCAACGGCTGATGCAGATACATCGTCTGCGGCACTTTGGCGCCGGTTACCGCTGTGTTTTGCAAACTGAACACGCGGGTAATCCCCTCTTCTTTCATCAGGCGGGGCAAGGTCACATGCTCAAACCACAAGCGATGCAGCCAACTGCGCTTCACCCACGGGAAACGCCGCACACGCAGATGGTCGGTCTCCTCCAATTCCGGCAAACTCACGCAAAAAACAAAGTTGGCGCGCGTGTCTTCCCGCAGACGGTCGTAGTATTCCTGTAAAATACTCAGTGCACCGCCCTCGGCGGCCGCCACATCCAAAACTAATACCGTTTCCATTGTGTCACCCCTTCTCACAAACCTCGTTGAATAACGCATACAACGTGTTCATAAATATCTCTTTGGTGCAATGTTCGTCATAATAGCGCCGTCCGTTTTCACCTTGCTTACGACTGCGCACCGGGTCATTTATCATTTCATTCATAATGCGAGCAAGGCCTTCACTATCCCCCGCAGGCACAGCCAGGCCGCAATCCACCCGCTCGGTAATCGCGGCGGATATTCCGTTGCAAGCCACCGCAATCGGTTTGCCTGCGCTGACATATCCTTGCCACTTTGACGGCAAGGTGGAAGCTCCCACAACGCTGTCGGTAAGTGTCAGCAAAAACACATCTGCCAATCGGTAGAATGAAAGCAGTTCTTCGGGCGGAAATTTACCGTGGAAGGTGATATGATCGCTGACGCCGAGTTCCGCCGCCAACTGTTCACACCCCGCACGGGCAGAACCGTCCCCCACCATGTGGATATGCCACGGTGCGCTTGCCCTCTCTTTCAGCAACGCCGCGGCACGCACAATATTCTCCACATCCTGTGCCGCGCCGATGTTTCCCGCAAACATGAAATCGGTCACACCGTTTTCTTCATATACTCCCGCCACATCACGATACAAGTCTTCCGCATGTTGCGGCATCAGCACCAATCGCTCGCGCGGGACTTCGTTGACGGTGGTAAGATAGTCCTCAAAGGGTTCGGAGGTAATAGCCACGCGGTCGGCCGCATTAAATAGGTTACGGCTGACCCTCTTCATATACCGAAAGAGCGGCGAGTCCTCTCCCACGCCCCACACCTTGAGGCATTCGGGCCAGATGTCACAGCAATAAATGACAAGCGGCGTCTTGCGACGCTTGTGCAACGCCACCGCGGGAATCACCTGTAACACGGGAGATGTTTCATAGGAATAGATCACGTCGGGTTTTTGACGTGTCAACTTGGCATATGCCCATCCGCTCACCACAAACGAAACGTAGTTCAACATGCGAAACAATACGCCGCTGCGCCGTGCCACCGTAGGTACGCGCACCACGTTCACCCCCGCCACCGTCTCGCGGCGGCGACGAAACCACCGATACTCCTTCGGAATACGCGAAGTAGTGTAGTCGGGCAACCCGGTCAGCACCGTTACACTATGACCGTCCGCCGCCATCTGCTGGGTGATCTCGTTAATACGAAAATTATCGGGATAATACATCTGCGAAACAACAAAAATGTTCATATCCGTCACCTGCTGTTGTGATTATTCGATATCTTCACCGTTTTCCAACTTGGCGAGCATGTCAACACGCGCTTGATGCCGTCCGCCTTCGTACTCGGTGGTAAGGAAGGCGCGCACGATCGCTTTAGCAAGTTCCACACCCACGATACGCGCGCCGAATGCCAACATATTGGCATCGTTGTGGCGGCGAGTCAACTCTGCCGAAAGCGGATCACTGCACAGACCGCATCGAATACCGCGCACCTTGTTGGCGGCGATCGAAATACCGATACCCGTACCGCAAATGACGATACCGCGCTCACACTCACCCGATGCAACCGCTCGCGCCGCCCGCGCCGCAAACACGGGATACGCACAACTCTCCTCGGTATAGGTGCCGAAGTCTTTATAAGTCAATCCCATTTCCTCGAGCAATTGGATGATTTCTTTTTTCATGCCGACAGCGGCATGGTCGCACGCCAATGCAATCATTAAAAACACTCCTTGTACACTCGCTTGCAAAAGATCATAATATATTTAGTATATCATATCACATAACGCTGAAAAAGGCAACCTTAAATCGCACAAAATCGTGTTATAATCCACTCGACGTTCTACGCACTACGAAAACCACCCCCACTCCCCTTCGCGCAAAAGTTTACTTGACATTTTCCGGCACATTGAGTATACTGGTATACAATCCGATTTCACGAAATCGGGCATATTATCCGGGTGTGGCGCAGCTGGGAGCGCGGGTGGTTTGGGACCATCAGGCCGCAGGTTCGATCCCTGTCACTCGGACCAAGGACAGAGAATGGGTATGCGCCCATTCTCTGTCCTTTTTCCAAGTCACTGCAACACGAGAACCTCGAAAAGGCGCAAGCCTTTTCAGTAGGTTTTGCGCTCGTGCACACTACAACATGCACTCTGCTTAACGCAAAACCGAGGTTCAAATCCCTGTCACCTCGCTTTGATTATATACAAGGCTACACCTTGATTCTAACAACAAAATTTCTATTTCGGCATTTTCGCCCTCTGCCGGCAATGAATATTTTCTACCGTAAGCGAACAACAAAAATATAACGCGTTATGAATTGGATGATAGGTTTACTCTTTACTCTTCTTGTAAGCTGTGTTATAATTAATTAGAGTTCAGTGAATTTCTGCATAAGGAGAGTTAATTATGAAGGCGCAAACCAAAAAGCCACTAAGCAAAAAAACAAAAATAATTTTGTGGATCTCCATTCCTTTCACTTTGGTTCTTGTGGCAGGAATAATCATCGGAATTGTCTTGCTCAAAAGGCCAACCCCTGAAGAGCAAGCAAAAGTTTCTTTAGCAAGCGCTTTGACAGTTCCTTCCATTTTCCCGGAAGACAATACTCCTGAATTGATTCACCAGGTGGAAGAAAAAAACGGTTATGAGTTGATTTCTCTTAAAGAAAACGACCATTATCTTGTAGGAAATTTCCGCGTTTTTGCTCCCGATTTGTATTCCGTTGCGAAAAACGTTGACAAGACAAATCCAGATAGTGCAGATTTGGAAGAAACTATTTTGAACGAATTGAGCTCAGCCCCGGTGGTGGAAAAGGAAGTATCATTAATCTTTGAAAGAACAGAAGATGGGCTTTCTCCGATTTTAACGTCGGATTTTATTGATGCATATTATGGGGGCGCATATCGTCTGTACCAAGAATATCTTGAAATTCTAGCGAAGGAGGCTAAGTGATCGTTATGAAAAAGGTAATATCTTGTTTTTTAGTTTTTCTTTTACTTTTCGCTTCCTTGGTACACCCTGTTTCTGCTGAGGATATTTCTGTAAAAGAAATATCTATTTCAGTAGATTTTCACGGGACTGATTTTGCTGTCAATGCCTTGCAAAGCGAAAATGGAAAAATCTTAGTCCCTGCCCATTGGATTCAATATTTCGGTTCGATGAAGATGGTAGAGGAGGGCCGTTATTACAAGTTTTATTATGTAGGACAAGAAGAAGCTGCGCCTTTTGCAAAACGAATTTTTATTGAAAAAAACGGAAAATCTTTTGACATACGCTACTATGAAAACAACTCTTCTTTTTTAGATGAACTAGCTATTTTTAGAAACTGGGTAATCGATTCTGTTTCTGCGATTTCTTCAAAATCTATGAGGGAATTACAAAAAGCTTGGAAGGTGAAAGAAAGAGAACTAAAAAAGATGGAAGGAGAACAGAACAACTCCTTTTCCATTTGTTCGGGCAAGTTCAGCAATCAAGCGATTTATCAAGATCAACTCTATTTGCCTTTGGAAGAAGTTTTGCCTTTTCTGAATGCGAAAGTGGGAATTTCGGAAGAAGGAAAAGTCCTGATTTATCCGAATTGCATTTCACTTTCACAAGCACTTTATGAGGCGCAGCTTGGAAATCTTACATTTGATGCATATTACGATCTTTCCTACGACGGAAAGAGTTATGCAGATGGGCTTTCCGGAACCGCTTACGTTGTTGATACTATACTGAATTTCAAGTTTGAGCGATTGCTGTTTCAACCAATAGCAAACACCTCTGACTACGAGAAATTATTTAAAACCTATTTAACCGATGATGAAGTCTATCTTTCTGCCTTTGACAAAGAAGTAACACCTCAGCATGAATTATATAACTTTGTGGCGGATGCTTTTGAAGATGGAGAAAACGCTCTGAAGGCACCGGGAAATATCTATAAACTCTACAAAGCAATGAAATTGCCTGAGGAATTGTACTCGGATGATCTCTATGAAGTTTTATACAAAGACTATGGTGGATCCGATGTCAAGGGAATGGATATTATCGAAGGGTTTAGCAAAATTTTTGACTATCATAGAACCTACAGCAATCAGGTGGAAGACCACCGACATATGCTAACAACAGTATTTTCTCGAGATTTGGATGATCTACTTGCACGCTATTCCTCTCCCGAGGAGGCAGTTGAGGTGTTCAGCGACAGTTTGTTTTCTCCGGCTTATATTGCCGCAAGCAACACTGAAAAACTTTATGGTGAGGATTATTCCGACCGCTTACTTGCCGCATCAGACAAAGCTCTTCGCGATTATGTAACTCAGGAGTTACCCAAAGAGGCTACAAAAACGGTATTGGCTCCCTTTAGTATTACGAGTGCATTTACAAAACTAATTCTTCCTGAAGAATTTAAACTGATTGGCGATTATGCCTTAATCGGGTATATGGATAATAGCGCTGCCACTGCGTATGATGCGTATCTTTCTTACAAGTTCGGTGATGAGTATTCTACCGAAACACTGAATAAATTGCGCCTGTCTGCCATTATGGCGCTCATTTCTTCCAAGCACGCTTATACAAGCATTTGGGATGAGAATCATGAAAAAATCAAGGATATTGATGCGCTGCTTACAAAGCTTTATCTCGCAGCAGACGGTGTTGAGTGCGATTCTTCCGATTATTATGGTAAGAAGAAGAGTGAATTGGAGAAAGGTCTAAAGAAAATAAAAGCAACAGATGGGTGGAGCGATAATTCTAATATTACCTCTCCTAATTCAAACGATATTATCGGCACGTGGTATGCCACCATTGACGGTGAATATGGTGAAATGACTTTTAACAGCGATAATACCGGTAACGTAACAGTTGAAAATATGAAGCGAAATTTCCGGTGGAACATAGAAGGCAATACGCTTTCCTTAAGTGAAGAAGTCTCTTGGGAAATGACGTATCGAATTGATGGTGATACACTTTATCTCACATTAGAAGGTGAAACACAAGTTTTTCAAAGAAAGCAATCCGCTGTCAAAACCGTTATAGATGCTCTCGACTACACGAAGAAAGTTATCCCCATTGATGAAGCAATGTATGACCCGTCTTGGACACACACCATTAAAATTCCCAAAATTAGTGCGTCATCATCCAACGCGCTTGCTTTCAACGCAAAAATCTACAAGGAATTCTCGCCATTACATGATGCGTTACTATGCAACGGAGAAGGTTCGGCTATTATAAATATCGATTACAAGTACAAGGAATATAATTCTATTATCGGTATCACGGTAACACGTCACTGGGCTGTACAAAACAGCAGTAGCGACCCCACGTACTTTTTCTATTACTATGATATAAAAAACGACAAAGAGTTGTCGTTTGATCAATATCTTGCAGCTTTGGGGTCAAGTCGATCTGCTATATTACAAAAAATGCAGAAAACTTCCACATATCTTCAGGAAATCGAGCACGCCTTGTATACCACGCCCGAAATAATCGGTGGAATTCTTGATGACCAATCGGGTTCGTTTGCTATCAAGGGTGTGGATTTCATGTGGGGAGACACCTATTTATTTGATTTTGCTGAAAGCCTTATGTAATTCTTTTCTCTCCAAGATTCAAAACGCCGTATCTGCACTAAAGAGATACGGCGTTTTCTTATTTCTGAGTTCCGTCACTTCGCAAAACTCTTCCAAGTTGAATTACACGCAACCATAGGGCGACCCCTGCCTTTCGGTTTGGCCTGGACAACGCAACCTTAACACAGATCGCTTCTATTCGCTACTATTATTTATCTTCTATCCCACATCATTGTAACACCTACCTCAAGCCGCAAGGCTAATATTTTGAAAGAGGTGCTTTTATGAAAATCCAAAAGCCATTGCCGGGGATGACCCCCGAAGAAACCGAAAGACAACTCCACTATATGAACGCTGTCATTATGTTCAAGATGATGCACTCCCGTGGAATCATCAATGAAAAGGAACTGCATTTGTGCAAAGAAGAGATGCTGAAAAAGTACAAACCGCCCCTTGATCCGTACAAAGATGAGGTGTAAAAATGACTCAAAAAGTACATTTGCACCCCCTTGGGTCAAGCACCCTCTACCCCCGAAAATCAAGCAAAATGCACCCCCTCCTAAATTTTGTATCAAAATTAGGCGGTATCTTCATATTGGAACGCAAGTATTGATACGATACTTGCGTTCCTTTTCTTTTTGCCAAAAACCGCTTGGTGCAAGGGTTTTCGGTGCTTTTGCAAATGAGATTCGTTTTATCGTATCAAAATAGAACACACAAAAGTCGAAGTTGAGTGACTCAAACCCACCCATTTTTCGCTTGCTCAAATCACAATGAAACTTTTCTCAAAAGAATAGTTTCATTGTGATCGAGATTAGTTTCGTTGTGGGAGAAAAGTTTCATTGTGCCAAAGAATAATTTCATTGTCACTTATTGTAATATGTTGACACTTATGGTATAATTAAGGAAAATGTTGGAGGAGAATCATGAGAAAAATTTATGATCGCTTCGGCGATGTGCTTTATTGCATAAGAGATGATGGCACTATTACTGATAAATGGGATGTCGATGTTGTTGGGCACTTACGTAGTGATAGAATTACAGATAAGTTTGATATCGACACTCTGTTTCGGATACGTTCAGATGGAACCATTACTGACAAATGGGATGTTGATGTAATCGGACATATACGTTCGGATGGAACTATCACCGATAAATGGGATATTGATCGACACGGTTCAGTTGATATGCCCGAATCCACATCATCTGATTCATATACCTCATCTTACAGTGGTGGTTATTCGGGTGGGGCTCCAAAACACGGCTCATATTTTCCTGATTACGGACCTTGGAACTTAAAAAAGACAATATGTCTACTAATAACAATGGTCATGCAAGTGGCACTGCTTTTAGCGTTATCCACAGGAACAATTTCTGTTGCAATAAACGAAAGTTTACAATCTTACATTATCGTTAATGTTATAATGTTTGCGAACTCGTTGGTTTCTGGCATATTGTGCAAGATTGCATATTATCGTGTTGGTAGCATTATTTCTACACTTGTAAACATTATCTTGGGGATATACATTTTTGTTACCGCTATAAGCTCTATGGAGGGTATAATCATAACCGTCTTAGCGTTATTATTCTTTGGATTTATAGAGTATTGGGTTGTTTATGGTGGATATCTGTTATCGAGTGCTTTTTGCAAAAAGTATTATTAAAAAGGTTGCAATTTCTTAAAAGTTGCATCCGCTATGCAATCCAAAATTAAAAATGCAACTTTGCAACCGGGTGCAACCCGTATCAAAAATTGCGTTATAATTCAAAAATGCCGATTTGGCTGCTGTTTTACAGTCAAATCGGCTCAAAATTAATATGTCACCGGAGGCTGTGTACCGTAGTACCGTAATGCCGGATTAGGTGTCCAAGTGAGCTTGGGTTATTGTTTAACAATAGCCGAGGCTCTATTTTTTATTTTGGAGGTAATTATGAAAAACACTAAAGTAAACCTTGTTCCGCTTACGGTAGATGATCGTGAGCAATTTATACTTGACAATCAGTGGGCATTTAAGTACGGTGCAATGATGGAGTTCGGTGAACGTGACGACCATGTTGACAATGACGGCGAGATCATCTCCCGAAAGACCATCGAGCGTTGTATCGACTCGCCCGATAGCGAGACCTACCGCATCGTTTTGGACGGACGAAAGGTTGGCGGAGTTATCTTGAAGATCGACAAGGAGACCAACCGCAACGAGCTGGAGATCTTATTCGTTTCTCCCGATGAGCACACCAAAGGAATCGGCTACGGTGCGTGGCTTGCGGTAGAGGCTCTGCATCCCGAAACCAAGGTTTGGGAGACCTGCACGCCCTATTTTGAGAAGCGCAACATTCATTTCTACGTTAACAAGTGCGGTTTTCAAATCGACCAATTTTGGTGCGAGTATTTTCAACCCGAACACGAAATGTTCGAGGATGAAAAGCACGATCCCGACGAAGGTCCTGATGAAATGTTCCGTTTCATCAAGGTGATGAAGCCATAATCGCTTCTCTTTGTTTGCTGCATACCAACCATTGAGGGCGCCTTAGTCGGCGCC
>JAZNTV010000097.1:0-35126 GCA_045591985.1 Acutalibacteraceae bacterium | reverse complement strand
GCCCGGGATACCGCGCCGGCGGCTTCCGCCGATCTGGACGTAGTAAACCTTACCGAGTTCACCGGAATCCACGATCCGCTTGATCTTGCGGCAGTTGTTATTGTAGCGGGGCTGGAAGCCGACGGTCAGGATCTTACCGCTCTTCTTTTCCGCCCGGATGATGGCTTCCGCCTCTTCCTGCGTCACACACATCGGCTTTTCGAGCATCACGTGCAAGCCGTGCTCCAAGGCGTAGATGGTGCATTCCGCGTGGGTCTTGTTGTAGGTGCATACGCACACGGCATCCAGTTCTTCGTTGTCAATCATCGACTTGTGGTCGGGATAGCAACGCACGCCCGGCACGCCCCACTTTTCAAAAAACGCTTCCGCCTTACCGGGGATCAGATCCGCACCGGCAACGATCTCGGCATCCGGCATCTGTTTGAGCGAATCCACGTGGGATTCCGCGATCCAGCCCGTACCGATGATACCGAAGCGCAGCTTGCGCGAGGTATCAATAGTTTTTTCCTCTTCCGCTTGGGTAAATTGATTCAATACCGCATCCGACATAATAAAAACCTCCTGAATATATATGGTGTGTATTTGTTCCTACATCAGTACGTTTGGGTCTTCAGATAATCGATCGACATCTTGATGCATTCCATCGGCGTGTTATCACCCGACGGCTGATCCTGTTCGACGATCACCCACGAAGCACCGGCATAGGCCGCCGCCGCCAAAATCGCGGGGATATCCTGGCAACCGTGCCCCACGGGGCGGAAGCCGAAAGATTCGTTGGTGCCCTGTGCGGGAGCGTCATCGTCCACCCCGATAAGGTCGAACAACTTGCCCGTGATGTGGCCTTCCTGATGGAAATCCTTCAGATGCACAACGGGCGCACGATCCTTATACTGACGTACGTACTCCGCCGGATTCAGACCCGCCACATTCACCCAACAGGTGTCGATCTCGGTCTGCAATACGTCGGGAGAGAACGCTTTGTACATCAGATCCATCGCCCATTCGCCGCCCACACGCTCGAACTCGAAGTTGTGGTTGTGATAGCAGAGGATCATGCCGCGCGCACGCGCCGCCGCCCCCGCGCGGTTGACGATCTCTTGCAAGGCCTCCCAATCCTTGTGACCGGGCAGATAGTCGGTAGACATGTGGGGAATGACCACGTATTTGCAACCGATTGCGGCGTAGATATCCATCACACCATCCAGATCGGTAAACATTTCCGCCAACGACACGTGAGCGGAGATCGGGATCACTCCCGCCTCTTCACACAACGCTTTCACTTCCTCGGCGGTGTGACCGTACAAGCCCGCAAACTCGACGCCTTCGTAACCCATAGCGCCTACTTTTTGAAGTGTACCCGCAAAATCGGCGGCCATGTCGTCCCGTACCGAGTACAGCTGAACAGCCGTTTTCATTGAACATCCTTCCTTTCTCCGAGTGCCTTTGGCAGGAACTCGCCATTTTTTTCGCAAAAAAAGACAAAAACCTGCGTTTCAAGTAAATTTCCTTTGCACTTCCTCTTGTATTTTATAGTTTGTTGTGGTATATTACAAGCCAGATAGCACGCCGCGATAGGACAAATATTGCTGTCTTTTGAAAAGAGGTGTTTGCGATGCGACCGATCTACGAATCCCGCAAAGAAGACCTGCACTACCATTACGTGCGCAACCTCACCGCCGTCAAGCACTTGCACCCGCATATTGAGCTGGTACTGCTGCTTGAGGGGGAAGCCGAGGCATACGCCGGCAACAACGGCGGTATGTTACGTGCCGGAAACGCTTTTCTCGCCTTTCCCAACCAAGCCCATCATTATAACGACGAACACGGCCCCATCGACGGGCGCATCTTCATCTTTTCTGCGGAGATCTTCCCCGCCTTTTACGCCTATTTTTGCGACAAACTTCCCTGCGACCCCATCGTGCCGTTCGATATGGACGAACTGCTGCCGGTACTCCACACGATGGACGCGGAATACGGCAATCACGACCGCTATTCCCGTTCGGTGATCGAAGGCGGCGTATCCATCATTCTGGCGCATTTGTTCCGCCGCATGGAATGGACGGCCGTGGATCGCCGCAACATTTCGGCGATGCAGGCGATCCTCGATTACTGCAACCTAAACTACACCTCGGACATCACGTTGGACGACGTGGCAGAGAACGTGCATCGCAGTAAATATTACGTCTCACACGTGTTCAGCCGCGAGATCGGCAGCAGTTTCCCGGCATATATCAACACCTTACGCGTGCACGACGCCAAAAAGTTGTTGACACGCGGCGACATGAGCGTCACCGACGTGGCGTATGCGGTGGGGTTCCGTTCGCTGCGCAGTTTTAACCGTTGCTTTTTGTCCCTCACAGGGCAAAATCCCAGCGCGTTTAAACGCGAGGGCGAAAAAAATCCGTGATAAATGAAAATTACGGTTGACTTTAGTGTGATAATGTGCTAATATGTTGAAGACTTGAACAAAGACTACGGAGGCAATGTATGATAACGGGTGAAGAAAAGGCGGTTGCGGCTCTGCGTGAACTCTACCGCCGTTACGGCTATCGCCATTACAAAATGAGTAAATTCGAGGAATACGACCTGTACAGCCGTAACAAGGAATTCCTCATCTCGGACAATGTTATCACCTTTACCGATACCAACGGTAAATTGATGGCACTGAAACCCGACGTCACCTTATCCATCATCAAGAACGGGCAGGACAGCGACGGGATACAAAAGGTATACTATGATGAACACGTTTACCGTGTGGCGGAAGGTACCCGCGCCTTTAAGGAGTTGAAACAGGTCGGGCTGGAGTGTGTCGGCACACTGGATGCCTATACGACCTACGAAGTGCTGATGCTGGCGGCCGGCTCGCTTGCCGCCCTTTCGGACGAATGGGTGCTGGACATTTCCCACCTAAACGTGGTTTTTGCTCTGCTTGAAGAGTTCGGCCTCTCGGCAGAAGAGACCCGTCATGCGCTGTCGCTGATCGGCGAAAAGAACCGTCACGAACTGGCGGCGTTGTGTGCTTCGGCCGCCGTTCCGTCTGAAAAGGCGGCGGTACTGGCCGAATTGGTAGGACTCTATGGCCCCCCGGCCGCCGTATTCCCCCGCCTGCAGGAATTGCTTAAGGACACCGCCGCCGCCCCGTTTGCGGAAGAATTACGATCCGTGACCGACGCACTCGCCCGCCACGGCTTCGGCGAGAAGATCCATATCGATTTCTCGGTGGTGAACGACGGCAATTATTATAACGGTTTCGTGTTTAAGGGATTCATCAACGGTATTGCCTCCGCCGTGTTGTCGGGCGGCCAATATGACCGCTTGATGCAAAAGATGGGACGCCGTGCAGGGGCGATCGGCTTTGCACTGTATCTCGACCTGCTTTCAGAACTGCCCGCGCCCACTGCACCATATGACGCAGACACGGTGTTGCTGTACGATGCTGCCGCCCCGCTCGCCGACGTACAGGCGGCGGTGGAAGCGCTGACCGCCGAAGGATGCGACGTACTGGCGCTGTCGGCACTGCCCGAAGGACTTCGCTACCGCACACTCCGGCAATTACACGGCAAGGAGGTGACGACCGTTGGATAAGATGCTGAACGTGGCCCTGCCCAAGGGCCGTCTGGGCGAAAAGGTATATGCCATGTTTGAAAAGGCGGGTTTTCCCTGCCCTTCCATTCGTGAAAACAACCGCAAACTGATTTTCGAAAACCCCGATTGCGGCGTGCGCTACTTTTGGGTAAAGCCTTCGGATGTCGCGATCTACGTAGAACGCGGTGCGGCGGATATCGGAGTGGCAGGCAAAGATATCCTGCTCGAATATTCCCCCGATGTGTACGAGTTGTTTGATCTGAAAACGGGTGTCTGTCGTATGGCGGTTGCCGCCCCCGAAGGATTTCGCGACGATACCGGCCGTGCGTTGAAGGTCGCCACCAAATTCACCAACATCGCCCGTGCGCACTATGCGGCGCGCGGTCGTGATATCGACATCATTCATCTGAACGGCTCGATCGAGATCGCACCCATTTTGGGATTGTCGGATGTGATCGTGGATATTGTGGAAACCGGCACGACCTTGAAAGAAAACCACTTGGAAGTGGTGGAAACGGTCGTTCCCATCAGCGCCCGTTTGATTGCCAACAAAGCGAGTTTCAAATTCAAAAGCGCACCGATCGAAACGATTTTGGAAAACCTGATGCGCCAGACGGAGGAATCCTTATGATCAAAATTTACAAATACGGTGAAGTGGACACCGCCGCCATTGTGGCGCCGAACGTCCCCACCTTGAACGTGGCAGACACGGTAGCCGCTATCTTGGCCAACGTGCGCGAAAACGGCGACGCCGCGCTGAAAGATTACACCGCCCGTTTCGACGGAGCCGTGCTCGATACCCTCACCGTTTCGGCCGAGGAAATCGCCGAAGCCATGGCCGCCGTCTCCCCCCGTTTTTTGGAAATTCTTGAAAAGGCGGCAGCGAATATCCGCCGTTTCCACGAGCGTCAGGTGCGTAACAGCTTCATTTTGAACGATCAAAACGGCATCGTCATCGGCCAAAAGATCATCCCTGTAGACCGCGCCGGTCTCTATGTTCCGGGCGGCACGGCGGCCTATCCTTCCACGGTGTTGATGGATGCCATCCCCGCCAAAATTGCGGGTTGCCGCGAAGTGGTGATGGTTACCCCGCCGAGTAAAGACGGCAAAGTCAACCCCGTCATTTTGGCAGCGGCGAAGATCGCGGGCATCGATCGCATCTTCAAAGTCGGCGGCGCACAAGCCGTTGCCGCACTCGCCTTCGGCACCGAATCCATACCGAAAGTGGACAAGATCGTCGGACCCGGCAACGCCTATGTGGCGGAAGCCAAACGCCAGGTATACGGACTGGTATCGATTGATATGATCGCCGGCCCGAGCGAGATCTTGATCGTGGCGGACGGCAAGACCGACCCGCGCGCGGCGGCAGCCGACCTGCTCTCGCAAGCGGAGCACGACAAGATGGCCTCGGCCGTGTTGGTGACCGATTCCGCCGATCTCGCGACGGCGGTGCAAGCGGAATTGGAACGCCAGATCCCCGCCCTTTCCCGCGCCGATATCGCCCGCACCTCGATCGACGACAACGGCAAGATCATTGTCACTCCCGACCTTGAAACCGCCATTGAGATCGCCAACGCCATTGCGCCCGAGCACCTGGAACTGTGCGTAGATAACCCGTTTGACTATCTCGATCGCGTGCGTCACGCCGGCTCCGTCTTTATGGGACGCCACTGTCCCGAAGCACTCGGCGACTATTTTGCCGGCCCGAACCATACCCTGCCCACCAGCGGTACGGCGCGTTTCTCGAGTCCCCTGTCGGTGGACGATTTCATCAAAAAGACACAATACACCTATTACACGCGGGAGGCGCTCGCGGCGGTGGCGGAAGATGTGGCCTTTTTTGCCGAGCAAGAAGGGCTGACCGCCCACGCAAAAAGTGCGCGCATCCGTTTTGAAGAGGAAGAGTAATCACCCATGAGTCGTTTTTTCAGTGATAAATACCAAGCGCTCACCCCGTACACCCCCGGTGAACAGCCGCGTGAGCGCCGATACATAAAACTCAACACCAACGAATCGCCTTTTCCGCCCTCTCTGCGCGCCCAAGCGGCCGCGAACGAGGCGGCAGCCGGTCTTCACCTTTATTCCGACCCGACCGCCCGTGCTTTGAATGCGGCCATGGCCGATCTGCTTGGGGTAGACCCCGACGAGATTTTGTTTACCAACGGATCGGATGAGATCTTGAATTTCGCCTTCGGTGCCTTTTGCGACGAGCACTGCCCCGCTGTATTTCCCGACATCACCTACGGATTTTACACGGTGTTTGCGGAATACAACCGCGTGCCGTATGTGACCGTTCCGTTGCGCGAGGATCTCACCATCGATCCCGCCGACTACTACGGCGGCGGACACACGGTATTTATCGCCAATCCCAATGCGCCGACCGGCATTCCGCTCACCCGTGGCCAAATCGAAGAGATCGTAAAACACAATCCCGATAACGTGGTAGTGGTGGACGAGGCCTATGTGGATTTCGGCGCAGAAAGTGCGGTGCCGCTGATCCGCAAATATGACAACCTGCTTGTTACCCAGACCTTTTCGAAATCCCGCTCCATGGCGGGGGCGCGACTGGGGTTCGGTGTGGGATGCCGTTCCTTGATACGCGATCTTAACACGCTGAAATACGCCACCAACCCCTACAACGTCAACGCCATGACCATGGCGGCGGGTATCGGCACGTTGGCAGACGAAGCGTATACACGAGCCAATTGCCGCACAGTGGCCCAAACCCGTGAATATACCGTCGAAAAACTGCAGGCCATGGGCTTTCTGCTCACCGATTCGATGGCCAACTTCGTGTTTGCCCGCCACCCCCGTATAGACGGCGGCGAAATCTATCGCCGCTTGAAAGAGCGCGGTATTCTGGTGCGTCACTTCGACACACCGCGCATCCGCCAATTCAACCGCATTACCATCGGTACACGGGACGAAATGGATGCACTGCTTGCCGCACTACAAAATATCTCGGAGGAATTGTTATGAGAAACGCGACCATTGACCGCCGCACGGCGGAGACCGACATTTCGTTACAACTGATCGTGGACGGTAGCGGTATCAGCCGTATCGACAGCGGTTGCGGCTTTTTGGATCATATGCTGACACTGTTTGCCAAGCACGCCCGTTTCGATCTCACCCTCACCTGTCACGGGGACACGGCGGTGGACGACCACCACACGGTGGAAGACATCGGCATCTGCCTCGGTCTGGCACTTTCGGAAGCGTTGGGCGACAAAAAAGGTATCGTCCGCTACGGCTCGCAACTTTTGCCGATGGACGAGGCGCTGGTGATGGCGGCGCTTGATCTTTCCGGTCGGGCCGGACTTTACTACGATATGACGATCCCCACCGAAAAAGTCGGCACATTCGACACCGAACTGGCAGAAGAATTCTGGTTGGCATTCGTGCGCAATGCCCACTGCACCCTGCACCTGCGCAAAATGGCGGGTACCAATTCCCACCACATCATCGAAGGGCAGTTCAAAGCGGTGGCGCGTGCCTTGCGTGCGGCCGTGATGGTGGATGCCGCTTTTGCGGACGACATCCCCTCTACGAAGGGAGTTCTGGCATGATCGCAATTATTGACTACGGTGTCGGCAACCTTTTTTCGTTGCGCAGTTCGCTCGAAGCGCTCGGTGCCGAAGTAACCGTGACAGACGACGCCGCCACCCTGCGTGCGGCAGATAAGTTGTTGCTTCCCGGCGTGGGCGCCTTCGGCGACGCCGCGGCGAAACTGCGCGAAAGCGGCCTTGCCGACGTGGTAAAGGAAGAAGCGGCGAGCGGCAAACCGTTACTCGGTATCTGCCTCGGAATGCAAATGCTGTTCGAGCGCAGTTTGGAATACGGCGAACACGAAGGACTGGGGCTTATCAAAGGCAGTATCCGTCCGATCGCCGACGTGATCCCCGCCGGGTTGAAGATTCCCCATATCGGGTGGAATGCTCTGCAATTTACCGACAAGACAAGCCCGTTGTTTCGTTATATCCAAGACGGTGACCACGTGTATTTCGTCCACTCGTTCTATGCCGCCGATTGCGATGAGGCGGTGATCGCCAACGCCGAATACGGCGCCCCGCTGACCGCCGCCGTGCAAAACGGCAATGTGTTCGGCTGTCAATTCCACCCCGAAAAAAGCGGTGCCGTGGGGCTTAACATTCTGCGTGCCTTTTGTGAGGAGTAACCCTATGAAGATCTTTCCCGCCATTGATTTATACGAAGGAAACGCTGTCCGCCTGTTCAAAGGCGACTACACCCGGATGACGGTCTATAACGACGACCCGCTCGCCGTCGCCCGCGATTTTGAAGCAGCAGGTGCCACCTGTCTGCATCTGGTCGATCTGGAAGGTGCCAAACGCGGCGACACTCCCAATCTCGAAACGGTGAAACACATCGTACAACACACCGACCTCTTCACCGAGATCGGCGGCGGCATCCGCTCGATGGATACGGTGAACGCCTACCTGTCGGCCGGTGTGGACCGCGTAATTCTCGGCACCGCCGCGGTGTGTGACCCTGACTTTTTACGCGAAGCGCTCGCCGTGTGGGGTGAGCGCATCGCCGTGGGTGTGGATATCCGCGACGGCAAAGTCGCCATTAAAGGTTGGACCGAGACCGCCGAAAAAGACGCAATGGATTTTTGCCGTGAACTGGAATCGCTCGGCGTTAAGACTGTCATCTGTACCGACATTTCACGCGACGGCGCCATGCAGGGTACCAACCACACACTGTACCGCACAATGCGCGAACAACTCACACTCGACATCGTCGCCTCGGGCGGCGTGTCCTCGCTGGCCGATGTGGAAACACTGGCGGCGACAGGGCTGTACGGCGCGATCATCGGCAAAGCATATTATACCGGCGCAATCGATCTGCGCCGTGCGATCGAGGTGGCATCATGATAACCAAACGTATCATCCCTTGTTTGGATGTCCGCGACGGGCGCGTGGTCAAGGGTGTCAATTTTGAAGGATTGAACGATGTCTCCTCCCCCGTGGAACTCGCGAAATATTACAGCGACAACGGTGCGGATGAGCTCGTCTTTTACGACATTACCGCCTCGGCAGAGGGACGGCGTCTGTTTACCGACATTTTGTGTGAAGTGGCACGCACCATTTTCATTCCGCTGACGGTGGGCGGCGGCATCAACACCACCGCGGATTTCGACCGCGTGTTGAAATGCGGTGCCGACAAAGTAAGTGTCAACTCGGGCGCGATACGCAACCCCGCGCTTGTCGGCGAGGCCGCCAAACTCTACGGTGACCAATGCGTGGTGCTGTCGGTGGATATCAAACGCGTGGACGGCGTGTTTCGCGTATTCGCCAAAGGCGGACGCGAAAACACGGGTATGGAAGCCATCGATTGGATCCGCCGCTGTGTGGATGCGGGTGCGGGCGAAGTGGTGGTCAACTCCATTGATACCGACGGCGTAAAAAACGGCTTCGATCTGGAAATGCTGGATGCCGTCTGTCGCGCGGTGTCGGTGCCGGTGATTGCCTCGGGCGGTGCCGGCAATAAACAACACTTCACCGACCTGTTCCGTGCCCTGCCGAAGGTAGACGCGGGGCTGGCCGCCTCCATCTTCCATTTCCGTGAAGTGGCCATTCCCGATTTGAAACAAGAACTGAAACAAAACGGTATTCCCGTAAGACTGTAAGGAGTTTGCTATGCTGAACATTGACGAATTGAAATTTGACGAAAAAGGCCTCATTCCCGCCGTGGTGATCGACGCCAAGACCCGGCGTCTGCTTACCCTTGCCTATATGAACCGCGAGAGTCTGCAACTCTCGATGGAAAAAGGTCTCACCTGTTTTTACAGCCGCTCACGCGAAAAACTGTGGCTGAAGGGCGAGACCAGCGGCCACTTCCAGCACATCGTCTCCATCACCGCCGATTGCGACAAGGATGCTTTGGAGATCTTGGTGGAAAAAGACGGCCCCGCCTGTCACACGGGAGAGGACTCCTGTTTCCACCATCCTGTGTGGGAAAGCGATGAACGTCACGCCTTCTCACTCGAACAGTTGATGACCCTCATCGAAGGACGTAAGACCGAAAAGAAAGAAGGATCCTACACCACCTATCTGTTCGAAAAAGGCATCGACAAGATCCTTAAAAAAGTGGGCGAGGAATGCACCGAAGTCATCATCGCCGGCAAAGCAGACGACAAAAAAGAAACCGTGTATGAGATCGCTGATCTCACCTATCATGTGATGGTGTTGATGATCGAAATGGGATTGTCGCTTGAGGATATCCACAACGAACTCGCCTCTCGTCATGTGATCGATCACAAGGTAAAACAGGAGAAGATGACACAATGATCCGCGGCGATTTTCACACCCACACCACCCATTGCGACGGGAAACACACCCCGCGCGAGATGGTCGAAGCGGCACTCGCCCGCGGTATGACGCATCTCGGCTTTTCGGGGCATTCCCCTATGGCGATTTTCGAGGACTATACTCTTGAAAGCGTCGCCCGCTATCGCGACGAGATCCGCGCACTGCAAGCCGAATACCGTGACCGGCTGACGATCTATTGCGGCATCGAAAAAGATCTCTATTCCCCGATGGATACGAGTGAATACGACTATATCATCGGCTCGGTACACTATGTCGTGAAAGACGGCGAATACCTGGTGCTCGATTACTCGAAAGAGCGTCTGATCGACGGTGTGAACCGCCTGTTCGGCGGAGATTGGTATGCCCTGGCCGAAACCTATTACGCCACCGTGGCCAACGTCGGCCAACTCTCCCCCGCTATCATCGGCCACTTCGACCTCATCACCAAATACAACGAGGGCGGTTGTTTGTTTGACGAGACCCATCCCCGTTATGTCGCCGCCGCTAAGGCGGCGATCGACGCGCTGATCCCCTACGGCATCCCGTTCGAGATCAACACGGGTGCCATCTTCCGCGGCTACCGCACCGCCCCCTACCCCGCTCCGCATCTGCTCCGTTATATTGCCGAGTGCGGCGGCACCGCCATTCTGTCGGGTGACGTGCATCACAAAGACGGCCTGGAACTGCACTTTGATAGGTGCCGTGCACTGGCGTCGGCATGCGGTTGCCCTCTTACGGAATTGCCCAAAGGCTTGGCATAAAAAACAGCTATTCCCCCAAAACCCTCACGAGACCGTGGGGGTTTTTTCGGATCTGCACGCTCGCGCCCTGCGATGAGCCGTAAGAACCGCATCAGCGGCGGCTTCCTCTTGGAAAACTGCATAAATATTCGCAAATATGCACAAAAGGTGCCCTTACCTCCCCTTTTTCATCACCTGTTTTCTTCTTTTTATTATAATACTTTACAAACTTTTCGGCGTGCAGCGGCGGCTTGACCGCCGCTATGCATAAATTTTGGAGATTTAATGAATATTTATAGATTTTTGCTTGACATTTGCGGTTGCAACTTGTATAATAAGTACCATATTTTTAAAAAGGAGTTCCGCCGCTATGGCTAAAATATTTATTGACGGGCAAGCAGGAACCACCGGGCTGCGTATATATGACCGCCTTGCAGGGCGGGCGGATATCGAGTTGTTGCTTCTTCCCGACGAACGACGCAAAGATCCCGTTGCCCGTGCCGAACAGATGAATCGTGCCGACGTGGTGTTTCTCTGTCTGCCCGATGCAGCGGCTGTCGATGCGGTCCCGTTGGTGACCAACCCATACACCGCTGTTATCGACACCTCGACCGCCCACCGTACGGATCCCGCGTGGGAATACGGCTTTGCTGAACTGCACGGGCGGCGGGAACGTCTGCGCACCGCGCGGCGCATCGCCAATCCCGGTTGCCACGCAAGCGGCTTCGTCGCCCTGGTGGAACCGTTAGTGCGAAACGGACTTCTCGCTCCCGATACCGCGCTCACCTGCTTCTCACTGACGGGTTATTCGGGCGGCGGGAAAGCGATGATCGCCGAATACGCGTCTGATGACCGCGACCCGTTACTCGACGCACCGCGTCAGTACGGCTTGACGCAACAGCACAAGCACCTCAAAGAAATGACGCAGATCTGCGGTCTGTACCTCCCCCCCGCCTTTTGCCCCATCGTGGCACCGTATTACAGCGGGATGGAAGTCACCGTGCCGTTGTTCGTCCATCAGGTGAACGGTACACGCGAAGAAATACAAGCGTGCTATCGCACCTATTACCGCGAGGGGCTCGTGCATTACGTTGACGCGGCAGATGAATACGGCTTTTTATCCGCTGCCGCATTGGCGGGACGGGACGATATGCAGATCACCGTCGGCGGCAACGACGAACGCCTGTTGCTGACCGCGCGGTTTGACAATTTGGGAAAAGGCGCCTCGGGTTCTGCCATTCAGCTGATGAATCTGCTGTTGGGTGTTGCGGAAAACACGGGGCTGGTAACCGACTGACGGAGGAACGATATGAAGTATATTGAAGGCGGCGTATGTGCCGCAAAAGGGTTTCGGGCAAGCGGTATTCACTGCGGCATCCGCAAAAACCGCACCAAAAAAGATCTGTCGCTCATCGTGAGCGACACCCCTGCCGCCGCTGCGGCGGTATATACCACCAATCTGGTGAAAGGTGCACCGCTGTTGGTCACCAAAGCCCATTTGGCAGACGGCACCGCACAGGCAATCCTGTGCAACAGCGGTAACGCCAACACCTGTAACGCCGACGGTATCGAGATCGCCGAGACGATGAGTCGTCTTGCGGCGGACGCACTCGGCCTCCCCCCCGAAGCCGTCGTGATCGCCTCCACGGGCGTTATCGGACAACCGTTGCCCATCGCCCCGATCGCCGACGCCCTGCCCACCTTGGCCGCAAGCCTTTCGGAAAACGGCAGTGATGCCGCCGCCGAAGGCATTATGACTACCGATACGATAAAGAAGCAGGCTGCGGTGGAGTTTACGTTGGGCAACCGTATATGCCGCATCGGCGGTATTGCCAAAGGCAGCGGTATGATCCATCCCAATATGGCGACCATGCTCGTCTTTATCACCACCGACGTTGCGATCTCACCCGCTATGTTGCAACGTGCGCTGTCCACCGACATCGCCAATACCTTCAATATGGTCAGCGTGGACGGCGATACCTCCACCAACGATATGGTCACGGTGTTGGCAAACGGCGCGGCAGGCAACCCGACGATCGACGACGAAGGCGACGATTTTGCAACGTTTATGAAAGCGCTCAACACCGTAACGGTGCAGTTGTGCCGCATGATCGCAGGCGACGGCGAGGGAGCCACCCGCCTGCTCGAATGCCACGTGAACGGCGCAACCGACGAGGCAACGGCCAAAACGGTCGCCAAAAGCGTGATCTGCTCCAGTTTGCTGAAAGCCGCTATGTTCGGTGCCGACGCCAACTGGGGACGCGTACTGTGTGCCATCGGCTACAGCGGAGCGGCGGTGGACGTCAACACCGTCGCCGTAACCTTCCGCAGCAAAGCAGGCACCGTTGCCGTGTGCAAAAACGGTGCCGGCATCCCCTTTTCGGAAGAACGGGCCAAAGAAGTCCTGTCGGAAAAAGAGATCGAGATCTTAGTGTCGCTCGGCGACGGTACAAGTACCGCTACCGCGTGGGGATGTGACCTCACCTACGACTACGTAAAGATCAACGGTGATTATCGCACATAACGACGAGTATTTTAGCAACGGGTGAGTGAACCCCCGGGGAGGACAAAACGATGGAACTCACATTTTCCAATGCACAGCGTGCCGAAGTGCTGACACAGGCGCTTCCGTACATCAAACGATATACCGGCAAGATCGTTGTCGTCAAATACGGCGGTAACGCCATGATAAACGAGCAGTTAAAACAGCAGGTAATGGAAGATATTGTCCTGTTATGGCTGATCGGTGTGAAGGTCGTGTTGGTACACGGCGGCGGCCCGGAGATCAACGAATTGATGGAGAAGCTGGGTAAAAAAGCCGAATTTGTCAACGGTTTGCGCGTAACCGACAAAGAGACGGTCGATATCGTACAGATGGTTTTAGCGGGAAAAGTGAACAAAACACTGGTCAACCTGTTGGAATCCAAAGGCGGGAAAGCCATGGGTATTTCGGGCATCGACGGCCGTCTCATTCATGCCGAAATGAAAGATCCCGCATTAGGCTATGTGGGGCGTATTACCCACGTACATATCAAGCCTGTGCTGGATCTTTTGGCGGGCGGCTACATTCCCGTCATCTCCACCGTCGGCTGTGACCGTGAAGGGAACACCTACAATATCAACGGTGATACCGCCGCCGCCTTCGTGGCCGGTGCGCTGAACGCCGAACGCTTGATCATGATGACCGATATCGCAGGTATTCTGCGGGACAAAGACGATCCCTCCACCCTCATCAGCGAAGTGACGATCGACGAAGCGGCACACCTGTATGACGAGGGCATCGTTTCGGGCGGTATGATCCCGAAGGTCGATTGCTGTATTGAAGCGATCCATCGCGGTGTAAAGAATGTAACGATCATGGACGGTCGTGTACCGCACTCCATCTTGATGGAACTGCTGACCGACGAAGGTGCGGGTACGATGGTCACCCGCGGAAAGGACGAGTAATATGTGTGATATCCGTTCCAAAGACGACCGCTACGTTGCGGGCACATACGCCCGTTTTCCCATCACCATCGACCGCGGACACGGTTCGGAAGTGTTCGACACCGACGGCAAGCGCTATATTGATATGGGTTCGGGTATCGGCGTGACAGCGCTCGGCATTGCGGACGACGGCTGGTGTGCCGCCGTCAGTGCTCAGTTGCACAAGTTGCAACACATGTCCAATCTGTATTACACCGCGCCGTGTGCCGAACTTGCGGAACGTCTTGTCAACCGCACAGGCATGGACAAGGTCTTTTTCAGCAATTCGGGGGCCGAAGCCAACGAATGTGCCGTAAAGATCGCGCGCAAATACGCGGCTGCCCGTGGTCGCCACACCATTCTGACCCTGCAAAACAGTTTTCACGGACGCACCCTCACCACCCTGGCAGCTACCGGGCAGGAACATTTCCACGCGCTGTTCCAGCCGCTGACCCCCGGTTTCGTACACACCCCTGCGGGGGATATCGCGGCACTGCGGGCGGCCGTCGCAGAACACGATCCCGCCGCTGTGCTGTTTGAATGCATACAGGGCGAAGGCGGCGTGTTGCCGTTGGATCGGGAGTTTACGGATGAGTTGGCTCGTCTCGCCGCCGAACGGGATATGTTGCTGATGGTAGACGAGGTGCAAACAGGCAACGGGCGTACGGGCGCCCTTTACGCCTATATGCACTACGGTTTAACCCCCGACGTGGTCACCACCGCCAAAGGTCTCGGCGGAGGACTCCCCATCGGCGCCACACTGATGAGCCGCAAGGTATCCTCGGTGCTCGGTGCCGGAGACCACGGTTCTACCTACGGCGGCAACCCTGTCGCCGCCGCAGGCGCGTGCTACGTGCTCGACCGTCTGGATGACGACCTGCTCGCCGCTGTGCGCCAAAAAGCGGAACATGCCGTGTCCCGCCTTACCGGGGCCCGCGGGGTCCGCGCGGTCACGGGCAAAGGTCTGATGCTCGGCATCGAGACCGAAAAGCCCGCCGCCGACGTGGTGCGTCAATGTATGGAACGCGGCGTTCTCTGCCTTACCGCCAAGACCAAGGTACGGCTGTTACCCGCTCTCACCATCCCGCAGGAATTACTGGACGAAGCACTCGACGTGTTGCTTGCCGTCTGTGCAGAATAAAAAACAACCGCGCCGCAGCGCGGTTGTTTTTTATTTCCTTCTTATATCGCGTCGGTGTAAAACGGTTCGTCTGCCGTCTCCACCGCAACGGGGGTGTCTCCGGTGATACTACCGTTTGTCCACACCCGTACACGCGGAGCGACGGCCGTAACACCGTTCAGTTCAATACGATCGTAATACGCCGCCTGTATCAGCGGAATATCCCCCTTCGTCGCAATATCCGCCTTTTCAAAGACGGCGGTCACCGGGCAATTGGGACTGCCGTACAGCGTCAGCGGCATACGAATCCCCGTCGCTTTCAGGTTGCGGAAGGTGATATCGCAAAGCGGACGGTTTTTTTGATAGGTCTCGTTGCCCGAATAGTTGTAGTGCAACAAACGGTCCACGTTTTCCACCGTACAATCCTCTACCAAGAAGTCCCCCGGCAACTCGCGCACCATACGGGAATCGTCCGCAAAATAGGTAAACGCACTGAGCATGTTGCGGCGATGATGTGCTGCCGGAAGTGCCGCCGCCCCCTGCTGTTTTTCCTCTTCGGTCAGCGAGAAGCGATGCATAAATTCCGCCGGACCAAACAAACGACAACGGCGCACCGTCACCCGCGTGCCGCCGAAGCGAAATCCGCTGCAGGCCGTATTCAGTTCGCAATCTTCCACGACGATATCCGTATTATCAAACCCCGCAATGCAATCGTCACCTGTGTGAAGTATACAATGTCTGACCGTCGCGCGGTCACACGAGCGGAAGTGCACCCCGTCGTGCCCACCCAACACGCTGATATTCTCCACCGTGATGTCACAGCAGTGGAAAATGCAGTGCGCCCAGTTGGCACTGCGCCGAATGGTATACCCCTTAAGGGTCACGCCTTGGCAATCTTCAAAGGCGATGGCATGCGGACCGCGAAATCCTTCTTCCCCCTGCGGATCGTAGCAATCCGCGCCATCGATAACCACGTTTTCGTCTCCGATAACGGCAATATTCTCGGCACGGAACGCGCGAATGAGCGCATTACGCCACCGCGCACACACATAGTTGAAGGTGAACGGGTCACCCGCCGCTACCGCGTTTTTCATTTTCTGTATTTCATCGTCCAGAGGTTCCACGCTGTCTTCTGTCCAGTGGGTGTAATCTTCTGCATCGCGACTGCCGAGCAAGCAGGCATCCTTCAAAAGATGCAACGTCACCCGACTGCGCAAACGCACCGTCGCCGTCACAAACGTCCCTGCCGGTATCGTCACTTCGCCGCCGCCCGCCAAAAAGCACGCATCGATCGCCGCCTGGATCGCGGCGGTGCAAAGCGTGCCGTCCGCCCGCGCACCAAAATCCGTAATACAAAACGTTTCCATTTGCTGTACACTCCCTATTCCGCCTTGGGCAAACTCCAGTGAAAATGGGCCGCGAGCAAACGGAGCAACACGATCGTTGCCGCACCGCAAACCATAGCCCACGTTTCCCCCACAAACCGCCAACAGCCAACACACAACAATGCGCCAATGAGCGAGGCTGTCGCATAAAAATGTTTGACAAAAATATATGGCGTATTACCCGCCAACACATCGCGCATTACCCCGCCGCCGATGCCGGTAACCATACCGACGAAGATGAGCAAAAACAGCGAAAAATCATGGGACACACCGTATGCGGTGCGAATCCCCACCACTGTGAACACACCGAGCCCCAGCGAATCCATCACAAGTAATACCAATTCATACGAGCGGTGGTGGCGCTCAAACAGGCACCGTACCGCCGGGAAGAAGACCACCACGGCGGTGGCGACCGCCACCAGGGCATAGAGCGGATTTTGAAAGGTTGCGGGGGGTGTCTGCCCCAATATCAGATCGCGTATCACACCGCCGCCTACAGCGGTCGTCAACCCCAGTATCACCACGCCGAAGATATCCATCTTCTTTTGCAGCGCCGTGACCGCGCCCGAAAGGGCGAACGAGATCGTCCCGATGATTTCAAATATCCACAATACCGTTTCCGACATAGTCTCACCTCTCTGGCATCATAACAGAAAAGCCTGCAAATTACAAGAGGGGAATTACGGCCAGCGCCTGTTTCCCGAGTGCTTCATAGCGCGATTCCGAACGTGTACGGGAAAAACTCACCTCACGCCCTTTATAGGGGTCATTGAAATAGTAGTTGTCCTTGTCGTAACCGATAAGCAACATACAGTGCTCATTGGCAGGCCAGGTGTAGGTATCGCCGTCGGGGGTTGTCCACGAAGCCGCCGGATACACATCGATCATGTTGATAGACACCCACACCACAACGGGAATCCCCTGTGCGACGTATTGTTCACAAAGGGCGGTCATCGAAAGGCCCGAAACGTCCGCCACCCGCTCATCGCCGCCGAGAACACTAACCATCGCTTGCTTGATCACGGGTGACATACACCCGTAAGACGCGGTGGAACGCGGATTGCCCGCAAACACCTTCCGCGGATCGGGTCCGTAATACACACCGTCTTCATAGTAGAAACGGTTACTTTTTACCAAATGCTTATCCACGAACTCGTCCATTGTCACCGACTCGCCCGCCCATTGCAACGCCATGACGGCAGCGGCCGACTCACATCCTGTGGGGAAATTCGGATGTTGCGGAATAACGGGTACGTCGCTTAACCGAAACGCCTCCGGTGCGGGAACGACCGGACGGGTAGCGGTGGTGGCAGCGGTTGTCGTCTCGGCAGCCGTTGTGGTAGTCCCCGCCGTTGTAACGGGCACGACGGGGTCGCCGTCGAGGGGTACTGTCCGCGCCGCGCAACCGCTCAATACCAACACCGCACACAACAGCCATGCTATCTTATGTTGTCTCATTCTCGTTTTCTTCTCCCTTCAGGACATGGACGTTGTCAAACCACGAAAGCGGATCGACCGCTTCGCCGTTCACTCGCACCTCAAAATGCAAACAGGGGCCGGTCACCTCGCCCGTCATACCGGTCACCGCAATGGTCTGCCCCGCGGCGACCTGCTCACCTGCCGACACCGCGATCTTACCCAAATGGGCATACAGCGTCTGAAGACCATTTCCGTGATCGATCACCACCGCCATACCGTATCCGCCGTTAAAAGGCTCCTCTTCACAGGCGATCACCTTACCGTCTGCCACCGCAACCACCGTCTCGCCGACGTCGGCCGCGATATCCACGCCGCAATGCAAGCGACCCCAACGGTAGCCGTAGGCAGCCGACACGACCGCTTCTTTCTGCGACAGCGGCCAGTGCCAGTCTCCGTTCACGTCTTCTTCAACGCGGTGCGGCGCCCCCTCGCCCTCCATCGTCACCGGCGGTGTATACGGCAAGGTCACGGGCGATGTCGCAGGTGCCGTATGCCGCCCCGCGTACACGCCGCCGACACACAGCAATCCCACAAACAGTACCGCGGATACCACCACTACCGGAACCGTTACGGCACGATGCGGACGATGTTCGCTCACCGCACGAAACCGCGCTTTCAGGCGTCGCGCCCCACCCGCCATTGCGGTAGTAAGCGGTGTCTGCCGTTGTTCACACAACAGCGAAAGGACCGTGCCGAGGTAGGCCGCCGTATCCCCGCCGCATTTTCGGATCGCCACCGTGTCACACGAGGTCTCACACGTCGCTGCGATCCGACAACATACCAAATGCGCTGCCGGATTGTACCAATGTAAACACCGCACCAACAAACACAAGCGTTTGATCCACAGATCTCCGCGGTGCAGGTGCACCGTTTCGTGTGCCACAACATGGCGCAGCGCGATGTCATCGAAATCACGTTCGGGCAGATACAGCGTCGGGCGGAAAACGCCCGCCAACAACGGCGACATCACACACGCCCCGCGGCGCACGGTTACCCGCCGCGCCGTATAGTCCGCAAGAACGGGGCAGGACACTTCACAAGTAGCCCGGCGCAGACGCCACAGCCCCACCGTATAGCCCACCGTATAATACAAGAATATGCCGACCGCCACCGCCAGCCAAACAAGCGCCGCCGCTTCCCCCCATGTGATCGGCGTCACCGCCGTTTGCGGGGCAGAAAGCGGGCGCGCTGCTGTTTCGCGGATATACACCGTCACCATCGTAAGCGGGGCGGGGGTTACCGTCTGCGGCAGTACAATGCGCAACGGTAGCAAAAAGAGCACCCCTGCCGCGATCCACAAACGATATTGCCACGACAGCGACGCCCGCCGCACACACGAAAGCAAAACCCACAAAAACAAGGCCGCCGCACTGCCGGCCGCACCTGCGATCGCCGTGGCACGCAGCGCGGCATACAACGCCGTCATCGGGCACTCCTTTCCAAAATCTCGCGCAATTCCCGCACATCCTCTTCCGAGAGCACCGCCTCCTCGAACAAGCTGGCCGCCAGCGCCGTCACCGACCCGCCGAACAGCGAATGCACCAAGGCCCCCGTTTGTGCGCGGCGGTACTCTTCCGCCGTCAGTACGGGCGTGTAATAATATTGCGTACCGCGCTTTTCGGCACGCACCGCGCCTTTTTCGGTAAGGCGGGTCAAAAAGGTAGAAACGGTGGTGCGCTTCCAACCGCGCCTCTCCACCGCCTGATTGATAGCGGCGGTACAAAGCGGCTCTTCCGCCTGCCACAGCACCTGCATCACCGCGAGTTCCGCTTCACCGATATGCGGTATCTTCATTTTGCATCGCTCCTTGTCTACGGTTGTAGTCCTTCTTTATTCTACGCGCGTAGTCGTTATTTGTCAAGTCTTTTTTCACAAACTGTTTACGGGAAGGCGTTGCAATCTGTTACACATTCGTGTATAATGAAGTCAGAAGTAAAAAAGGAGATGTCTTGTATGGACTTATTTGTGGAACAACTGATTCGTGAGCGACGCGGCGGCCGTTACTTTTTCTCGATGTTCGGCCTGACGATCGCGGCGTTGGTGCTCTTGACTGCCTCTTTGTGGATCTTACCCGTTATCTTCCTGCCGTTTGCCGTAGTCGGCATCGGATACGGTTGGCACTGGTGTACCTCCATGCTCATCACCGAATACGAATACTGCGTGACCAACGGCGATATCGATATCGACCGCATTCGCGGCAAGCGTCGCCGTTTGCGTCTCGTCTCGGTACGCGGCGATAAGATCGAATCGCTCGCCCCCTATACTGCCGCTTGCGACCTGTCCCGCTTCAACCGCGTGGTAAAATGCACCGCAGGCGATGCGGCCGATCTCTGGTACTTTACCTATCACAGCAAGAAAAACGGCCACACCGTTGTGGTGTTTCAGCCGAGCACCCGTGTACTCACGGCGTTGGCAGAGGGCCTTTCGCCCCTTCTTCGCCGTGAAGTGACCCCGAAACTGCCGAAAGAGGAGTGACCTTCGTGAAAGTATTGTCGGTTGACAGTATGATCCGGTTGGAACAAGCCGCCGTCGCCGGCGGACTGACCTACCTGCGTTTGATGGAAAATGCGGGCAGTGCCGCCGCGCGCGCCATTCGTTCAAACTGGGCGATGCAAGGGCGGCGCGTCACCGTGCTGTGCGGTAACGGCAACAACGGCGGCGACGGCTTCGTCATTGCCCGTAAACTGTTGGACGAAGGTGCTGTCGTTACCGTGGTGTTGATGAGCGGCGCCCCCACCACCGAGCAATCGCGCGAGATGCTGGAACGGCTGAAAGGCACAGCCGTCACCCTATGCAATTTGGAGACCGAACCGTTTTTGGCCGCCGAGGCGGTGCGTTCGGCGGGCATGCTGGTAGATGCGATATTCGGTATCGGCTTCCACGGCACCCTGCCCGATTATATGCGTCATCTGCTCCGTCAAGCGCGGGACGTTACCGTTCCCGTAGTGGCAGTAGATATTCCGAGCGGTCTAAACGCCGACACGGGTGCGGCAGATACAGACCTTCTGCCCGCCACCCTCACCGTAACCTTTTCGGCGCTGAAGCCCGCGCTCATCGCCGCGGCATGCGCGCCGTATTACGGGCGGGTGGAAGTGGTCGGTATCGGCATCGACGACGAGCTGATAGACCGTTACAGTCACGGACAGATCACCGTTTCCTATAGCATGGTACAATCGCAATTCACCCCCCGTGCGGCAGATTCCCACAAAGGGACGTTTGGCCATCTGCTCGCCGTCGTGGGGAGTGACGGCATGGCGGGGGCCGCCCGCCTGTGCGCGGAAGCCGCATTGCGGTGCGGTGTGGGACTGTTGACTGCCGCACTGCCCCGCAGCATCTATCCTATCGTTGCCGCCGCACTGCCCGAAGCGGTCTGTTTACCGCTGGACAGCGCCGATGCTACCGCCCAGATGGCGGTGCGCATAAAAGCCAAAGCCGCCACCGCCGTGGTGTTAGGTCCGGGACTCGGGCGCACCCCTGCCGCCGAAGAGATGGTGTGGGATGTGCTGACCCACGGCGAAACGCCGCTTGTTTTGGACGCAGACGGCATAAATATCGCGGCACAGCATATAGATAGATTGAAAACGATTCGACGGCCGTTGGTACTCACCCCGCACCCTGCCGAAATGGCACGGCTCATCGGCGGCACAGTAGCCGACGTACAGGCCCATCGAGCCGCGGTAGCGCGTGCTTTTGCGGAAGAATACGGCGTAACCCTGGTGCTCAAAGGGCATGAGACGATCATCGCCGCACCCCACCGTGCCTTACTTTTGAATCCCACGGGAAACCCCGGTATGGCTACGGGCGGCAGCGGCGACGTGCTCGCCGGTATGCTCGGCGCCTTCTTGGCGCAAGGGATGGAACCGTGGGCGGCAGCCATGTGCGCGGTGTATCTGCACGGCGCGGCAGGCGACCGTGCGGCAGAACGCCTCTCACAGCACGCCATGCTCCCGCGGGATATCATCGACACGCTCGGCGAATTGTTTTTAGATTTTGAGAAACGAGTGTTGCCGCATGAACCGTCCGCTGCGTCTCTTCCCCCTTCTCCTGTGCCTTTTGTTCGCGGGGTGTAACACCGCCGCCACCGCCGGTGAACGACCGATCGCCGTCGGCTTTTCCTGTACAGCCACAGGCACCTATCGCGGCGACGCCGTGGCAGGGTCGGTCGAGCGCAATGCGGCGGGCCTGCTTACCTTCACCCTCTCGAAACCCGAGGAACTCAACGGACTCACAATGACGTGGGACGGGCAAACGGTCACCCTCGGTATGTTGGGGTTAACCTGGTCGCTCTCACCCGAAAAAGTGCCCTCTGCCGCACTGGGCAAGCGGTTATTACAAACGTTGGATGCCGTGGTATACAGCACAGCAGACGGGGTGATGACCGAGGACGGGCGGCGCAAAACGACGGGGGATATCGAAGCGGGCGTAACCTATACGCTCTATTCCGACCCCGAAACGGGCGCTCTGCTCGCGCTGGATGTCCCCTCGGAAGAATTGCATTTGCAATTCAACGATTTCACGAAGATATAACAACACGGGAACGGCGTTTGCCGTTCCCGTGTTGTTCGCCTACGCCCCCGGTCCGGATCAACACAATAAAAAGAAGGCAAGCATTTTGCTTGCCTTCTTTGCGTTTTTCTGTTAGGATACGGCCTTTTCCACCGGTTTCTCTTCGGTGGTGGCGAGTTGGGGCTGACCGCCTTCGGTCACACCTTCCGACTTCAACACGTTGATAAACGTCTTAAAGAAGATCTTCATATCGCCGAACAGGCTCATGTTCGCGGCATATTCGCCATCGAGTTTCGCCTTGAGGCCGACACACACGTCGTCGCGGCCGCTGATCTGTGCCAGACCCGTGAGACCGGGACGGACAATACCGGCACCGTTCTTGCGGCGGAGATCTAAGAGTTCTTCTTCCTGCAACACTACAGGACGCGGGCCGATGAAGCTCATGTCGCCCTTCAGAATGTTCCACAACTGCGGCAGTTCATCCAAACTGGTCTTACGCAAGAAACCACCGACACGCGAAATATAGGAGTTCGCATCGTTGAACAGATACGTCGGCATATTCGCCGGTGCATTCACGCTCATGGTGCGGAACTTGTACACACGGAAGGGCTTGCCCGCACGACCCATACGCTCCTGCACAAAAAGGGGCGAACCATGGGTATCGGCCGCCGCCGCCACTGCGACGACCGCCAAAAGGGGCAACAACAAAAGCAACATCAAAAAGGAAACGACGATATCGAGCGCGCGCTTGCAAAACAGATATTCACGCGTGGGGCGCTTAGCGGGCACATAGTAGTCATTCAAAACCAGTACCTTCTGCATCGGTATTCCTCCTTTACTGTCGTTATACACATGCTAATTCAAACAGTTTCCTGCTTTCGAGTGCATTATACTATGGAAAACCGTAAAAAGCAAGTTACAAAATTGTAACCTTTTCACCTTTTCCGTTCGCTACAACTTAACCAAATAAAACATGTTGTTTTTGTTTAAATGTCACAATAAAAAGGGTGCTTTTCGTGGTTTTCGCATTTTCGGCGCCTGTTTCCAAACACAAAAATTACAAAATCAAACGGTCGGTGTAACTTTTACACCGACCGTTTTGTTATTTATTACCCGTGAGTAATGAAAGCGTCTCCGCACGGGTGCGCACGTCCGAACGCATGATGCCGCGCAAGGCAGAGGTCTGTGTCGTCGCCCCGGCGGCGCGCACACCGCGCATCGTCATGCACAAGTGTTCCGCTTCGATGATGACGGCCACGCCGAGCGGTTGCAATTCTTTTTCGAGAAAATCGGCAATTTGAGCGGTCAGCCGCTCTTGCAACTGCGGACGACGGGCATAACAATTCACAATGCGGGCCAGTTTCGAGAGGCCGAGCACCCGCCCGTCCCGCGGGATGTAGGCAATGTGTGCCACACCCGTAAAGGGCAGAAGATGATGCTCACACATCGAGTAAAGCGGAATATCCCGCACCGTCACAAGTTCTTCGTTTTGCCCCTCGTTAAAGATCTTCAAATGTTGGCGAGGATCTTCCGAAAGGCCGCCGAAGATCTCCTCATACATACGCGCCACACGATTCGGTGTTTCCACCAAACCTTCGCGATCGGGATCTTCCCCAATGGCGGCGAGCAATTCACGCACCGCCGCTTCAATACGCGCTCTGTCCATTCTTCTCCCCCTCATTCAGCAATGACATCGTGTACACCGACAATATCGCCGTTTTGCCAAATCACACGCGGCACGCGCTTGCCGATCAAACACAAAAGTTCATAGGAGATCGTGCCGATTGCCGATGCCAGTTCTTCCACCGGCAACCCTTCGCCGAACACCGTGACGGTATCGCCCGCCGCGACTGTTTCCACCTCGCTCACATCGAGCATCGTCTGATCCATACACACACGTCCCACCACAGCGGCACGCTTGCCCGCCACCAACATGGCGGCGCGATTGGAAAACAAACGCGAATACCCGTCGGCATAGCCGATCGGCACGGTGGCCAACCGCAACGGCGTATCTGCCGTAAAGGAGCGACCGTAACTGACCGATTCGCCCGCCTCCACCGTTTTCACCTGTGAGACCACCGTCTTCAAACTCAACGCCGGACGCAAATGGGGGTTGACGCTCCCATCCGGCATACAACCGTACAATATGATGCCCGGACGCACCATATCCATATGCATTTCCGGATACCGCAAGGTGGCGGCACTGTTACAGCAGTGATGAAGTAAAAACTCCACCCCCGCCGCTCTGGCCGCCGCGATATGCGCCTTAAATGCCGCAAACTGCGTGCGCACAAAGGCTTCGTCCTCGGTATCGGCGGTGGCAAAGTGGGTAAAGATCCCCTCGGCCGTGATGTGCGGCAGGCGCGCGGCGGCCAGAATCTCGGCCGTATCACGCATTCCCACACGCGCCATACCCGTATCCACCTTCAGGTGCACCGTAAGCTGCACACCGCAAGCGACCGCACGGGCAGACAGCGCCTCGGCGTGTTCCAAACTCACCACCGCTGTGGTGATATTGTGTGCCGCGAGTGCCTCCACCGCTTCGGGCGGGGTATACGACAAAATGAGAATGCGTTGCGACAACCCCAGTTTGCGCAGTTGGAGCGCTTCTTCCAGATTGGAAACGGCAAACCACTGCACACCGAGTTGATCGTATAACTTCGCAATATACTGTACGCAATGCCCATAGGCGTCCGCCTTGACCACCGCCATCAGGTGACACGTATCTGCCAATTGGCGGCGGATGTATTCATAATTATCCCGCACGGCATCCAGATCGATCTGTGCCCATGTGCGACGAAAGAACGGTTTCACCGCCGTCACTCCTTTTGTAGGTATAAATTACAGTTCCAAATACTTGCGCAGTGCTTCCGCACGGTCGGTATGCTCCCAACGCACATCCACATCTTCACGGCCGATATGCCCGTACGCCGCAAGCGGGCGGTACTGCGGGCGGCGCAGTTGCAATGTATCGATAATTGCCGCAGGGCGGAAATCGAACGTCGCCTCCACCGCTTCGGCAAGGCGTTCGTCCGAAACTACGCCCGTGCCCTTGGTGTCCACGCGCACCGACACGGGGCGCGCCACACCGATGGCATACGCCACCTGCACTTCACAACGGCTTGCCAGCCCCGCCGCCACCACGTTTTTGGCGGCATAGCGTGCCATATAGGTTGCCGAGCGGTCCACCTTTGTCGGGTCTTTACCCGAAAACGCGCCGCCGCCGTGCGGGGCATAACCGCCGTAGGTGTCCACAATGATCTTGCGACCGGTAAGGCCGCTGTCGCCGTGCGGACCGCCCACCACGAAACGACCGGTGGGATTAACGAAGATCTTGGTGTTTTCGTCCATCAATTCCGCCGGAATAATGGGGGTAATGACCTGTGCGATCAGATCCGCACGGATCTGATCGAGAGACACATCCTCACTGTGTTGGGTAGAAACGACCACCGTTTCCACCCGCACGGGGGTCAGTCCGTCGTATTCCACCGTCACCTGCGTTTTCCCGTCGGGACGGAGATAGGTGAGGGTGCCGTCCTTACGCACCGCCGTCAGACGCTGCGCCAGTTTGTGGGCAAGTGCAATGGGAAGCGGCATCAATTCCGCCGTTTCGTTACAGGCGAAACCAAACATCAAGCCCTGGTCACCCGCACCGATACGGTCGTATTCCTCGTGGTCGCCCTCGCGGCTTTCGAGCGCCGCATTGACACCCATTGCAATATCGGGGGACTGTTCATCCAGCACCGACAACACCGCGCAGGTCTTGCCGTCGAAGCCCTGCGACGCGTCGTTATAGCCGATATCGCACACCACGCCGCGGGCAATGGCAGGAATATCCACCGTTGCGGTGGTGGTGATCTCACCCATCACGAGCACCATGCCGGTGGTCGCCACCGTCTCACACGCGACGTGTGCCGCGGGATCCTGCACCAAAATGGCATCCAACACCGCATCCGAAATTTGGTCGCATACTTTGTCGGGATGCCCTTCGGTTACCGATTCCGATGTAAAAAACGTTCTGCTCATATCTATGTTATCCTCCGTTTGATAGTACAAAAAACCGCCCGACCGAAAGGCCGAACGGTTAGGATCGCTCATCTTTCGGTGTTACCCGCAGGAATTGGCACCTTACCGTGTGGCAGGTTGCCGGACATCACAGGGCCTGTTCCCTCCGTCGCTCTTGATAAGTCGGTATTCGATTTTCTGTTGCTAGTATAGTATACGCATTCGACGGGATTTTGTCAACCCCCAATTTTTGACACGGCATCCCTTTTGACGACCGACCGCCCATTCGCGGCGGGTGTTGTAGGGACAGGTGTCCTCACCTGTCCGCCCGGAATCGGCGTGCACATGCGCGGACGCGCATTGCGCGCCCTTACCGCAAACACCCTTACAACAGTAACACCCCCGCTCACCATCGAGCAGGGGTGTTGTACGTTTCTCTTTACGCCGCGGGGAATTTCTGAATCTTCTTCACGGCATATTGCAGGATCAAACGCGCGTCGGTGGAGTCTACCTTACCGCTGCCGTCCACGTCCGCCGTGGCAAGTTCCAGTTTTGCCCCATCGATCTTCTTCACCGCATATTGCAACACCAGACGCGCGTCGGTGGAATCCACCTTGCCGCTGCCGTCCACATCTCCGACCGAAACGATCTGCACCTCACGCGCCGCACCGCACACATCGCAAAGGTCGTCGTCACCGAAGTCGTGATCCGCGGCGGGGAGGATCTCGCCTGCCGCCACCGTTTCGCCGCAATCGGCACATACCGTATCCCCTGTGTAGCCGTCTTCGGTACAGGTTGCCGCTTTGGCGTTTTCCATCGTCGTATTCGCGTGGTCACACACATGCACGTGGTTGTAATGCCAGGCGGCGTCGACAAGCGGTTGGTTATACGCGCGGATCGTCATGTTCGCGCGGTCGGCTTCACTACCGCTGTAGTATACGTCGGTGAGTGAGTCGCAACCGGAAAACGCCGTACCCCCGATGTTCGTCACACTGTCGGGAATCGTCACCGATGTAAGCGAGGCGCAATACTCAAACGCAGAATCGGCAATCGTCTTAGTACCCGCTTTAATAACGTATTCCCCACCGACATCGCTTTTGGCACGAATCAAATGGTTACCGATATACAGCACGCCGTTTTCCCAGTTGGTGTCTGTATCATAATATTTTGTACCGTCAAATGCATAGTATCCGATGCTCGTCACGCTGTCGGGAATGGTCACCGATGTGAGTGAGTCGCAACCGGAAAACGCCGTATCCCCGATGTTCGTCACACTGTCGGGAATGGTATAGGCAATATCTGTCTTCCCGGCGGGATACTGTATCAATCTCGTTTTATCTTTACTAAACAGCACCCCATTTTCCGAACAATAGGCGACATTATCCTCGGCAACCACAATGCTCTTCAGCGAGTCACAACCGAAAAACACAGCACCGCCAAACACATCAACGCCAGACACCTTATCCACAATGCTTGTCAAGCCGCTGCCGATGGTTACTGATACAAGCGAGGTGCAAAAGGAAAACGCCTCACACCCAATGCTCGTCACACTGTCGGGAATCGTCACCGACTGAAGCGATATACAACGCCAAAACGCCATATCCCCGATGTTCGTCACGCTGTCGGGAATGGTCACCGACGCGAGCGAGACGCAACTGAAAAACGCCATATCCCCGATGTTCGTCACACTGTCGGGAATCGTCACCGACTGAAGCGATATACAACTCCCAAACGTCATCTCCACAATGCTCGTCACGCCGTTGCCGATGGTCACCGACGCGAGCGAGTCGCAACTGAAAAACGCCGTATCCCCGATGCTCGTCACGCTGTCGGGAATGGTCACCGATGTGAGTGAGTCGCAACCGGAAAACGCAGAATCGGCAATCGTCTTAGTACCCGCTTTAATAACGTATTCCCCACCGCCATCCCTTTTGGCACGAATCAAATGGTTACCGATATACAGCACGCCGTTTTCCCAGTTGGTGTCTGTGTTATAATATTCTGTACCGCGAAATGCCTCTTCCCCGATGCTCGTCACACTGTCGGGGATAGTCACCGACATGAGCCAGTCGCAACCGGAAAACGCACTTTCCCCGATGCTCGTCACACTGTCGGGAATGGTCACTGACGTGAACGAATCGTTCCATCGAAACGCACTTTCCCCGATACTCGTCACGGGATACCCGCCCAGCGTGGACGGAATGATTACCGCGCCATAATTGAAAGAGCCGTTCACGTCGGTAATCGTCACCACCCCTTTCGTCACCGTATAGGTATAATGCCCCTCTGTTACCTCTGTTGCCGCGAGGCAAAACTCCGCCGCACCGACGGGAACAAGCGACAGCAACAGCGCCACCGCCAACAGAACACTCAAAAACTTTTTCACGCTTCTCCCTCTCCTTTTCATTAACCTCTTTTTAAATTATAGTAAAAATGTTTACTAAAGTCAATAGTAAATATCTTTCCTATGATACACTAACGATGATCGGGGGGAAATCGTATGCGTACGTTCATAGAAAGATTACGTGCTATGCGCGAAGACAGAGATTTAACGCAAACGCAGATCGCCGATGTTTTGGGCACCTCGCAAACGATGTACGCGCGGTATGAACGCGGTGCCAACGAGATGCCGTTACACCATTTGATTACATTGTGCCGTTTTTACAACATTTCGGCAGATTATTTTTTGGACACGTATCCTAATAAAAAAAAGTAAGGCGAACGCGGTTGCGTTCGCCTTGTTGTTTGCAGAAACTTAAATTGCCGCAATCTCAAAAAAGCATTTTCACACTTCTTACGCCGCGGGGAATTTCTGAATCTTCTTCACGGCATATTGCAGGATCAGACGCGCGTCGGTGGAATCCACCTTGCCGTTACCGTCCACATCCGCCGTGGCAAGTTCCAGTTTTGCCCCATCGATCTTCTTCACCGCATACTGCAGCACCAGACGCGCGTCGGTGGAATCGATCTTGTTGTTGCCGTCTGCGTCGCCGAGGGTGCCCTTCGCGGGGATCGGCTCGGTATATGTCGTGCCGCACACCGTGCAGGTGAAGGTGCGCTCGCCCTCGCTCGTGGCGGTAGGCTCTTTGGTAATCACACCTTCATCCCACGTATGCGTAGTAAGCGGGCCTGCCGTCTCTTCGTTCAACAGCACGCCGCATTCCTTGCACAGCGTCCGTTTCACGCCCGCCTCTTTGCAGGTCACACCCACCAGCTTTTCCTTGGTTTCTTCGTGGGTACAATCGGTCGCCTGCTGAATATCCATCGACAAGGTGATGCTGTTGCTTGCCACGTGATACGACCCGTCGTGCAACGGGGAATAATATTGTAACGCCGCCTGCGTGCCGTCCGCACTGAAACGCAGAATACCGAGCATTCCCATCGGTTTACCTTCAAAGTAACTCGGCGAGATGTGGTCGCCCACGTCCAACGCCTGCGCGTTGATCATGATCTGCGGCACCAAGTGGCCGGCGTCGTTTTCGTCCTGCCGTATGGCGATACTGCCTTCCGCATTGCGGTTATGACCGCACAGCACCATCTTCACATTGTCGTTATTTTTGATCATCTTATCCCACATCGCCGTGGTGGTATTTCCCATATAGCCGCCTTCGTCTTCATCGTACTCCATAAACGCCTGCCAGCAGTTGCAACGGGTGGCGTCTCCGTTCAAGAAGCCGTGCGTCACGACGATGACGTTGTGATCGGCGTACTCCTGCAGCAGGGTATTCGCCCAATCCATCACGTGCTGACGGGGCGCAAACTCCAGTTGCAACACCATCCACCGCACACCGTTCACACCGAAGCGATAATAGGAATTTTCCACCGTACTGCGATTATACGGATCTTCGAAATAGCCTTGATACACCCCTTTGGATGCGGTGGAATTCAAGTATTCTTCCCCGAACGCGTTGGCGTAAACCGCCGAGAAACGATACGCGCGATCCCACGGATAGTCGTGGTTGCCGGGCACATTGTTCCACGACACCTTGTCGGTGAACAGATCCCAACCGAGGCGTGCACGCTCGTACTCCTTCGCCGTAGCACTCCAACTGGAATCACCGAGTCCGATCACATGCACGATATTTTCGCTCTCTACGTTATCCGCGATCCACTGTGCCGTGATCAGCCATTCTTTTTCATACGCCGCCGTAGACAGATTTTGAATATCGGGGATAATCACCATCGAGTAGTAATCCTCGTTGCCCTCACGGTCATACAGAAAATCGTATTGCGTCTTATCGTAATCCAACCACTGCGATGCACGCGTACCGCGGAACACCAGATCGTTTTTCTTGGCCGAAGCATCCGCCTGCGTGTCGAGCACATAATCGGTCGTGCCGATAATGTACCAGTTGCCGAGCAGACCGTCGGCATCGGCCGCGATACCGTTTTTACTGTTGCCGTATTTGGAAATACGCGTATTCGCGATCTCTTTGGCGGTACGGGCGTCGCTCCACACACGAACATCCGCGATACCGCCCGTAAAAGTGGCACTGCCGTCGGCATCGGCGGCAATCGCGTGCGGCGTCGTCGGCAGGATATCGGCCGTACCCGTCGCATCAAACGAGGCTTTCAGCACACCATCCAGATAGACATAGAACTTTTTATCGGTCATATCACGCACGATCGCAATATCCACCCACTCGCCCGTGCGCACGTCGCAATTTACCTCGAACACCTTTTTGGTGCCCCACTGAAAACGGAGCGACCCGTTTGCAAGCATCGACAGGGCGATCGGCTGTGCGTCGTCACCGCCGCGATTGGAAACGATCGCGTACCGTTCGGCGGTAAGTTCCGCTGCGGGATCCACCTTCACACTCACCTCGATGGTGTTGGGCGTTGCCGCAAGCGGCGCGCTCATCTGCAAAAACGTATCGTTTTTGCCGAATTCCATGCCGCCTTCGGTCGCGTCCACTAACGATACTTCATAGAAGGTGATGGCGGTATCCGCTGTAACCGGAGAAGCAAAGATATGGAACCAATTCAACACATCGGTAAAGTCAATGCCTTTTTGATACGCACCCGAAAAGCGGAATACGACCTCGTTCAGTCCTTCCTTCCACGTAACAGCGGACGTACTCCATTCCATTGTACCGCTGCTCGTTCCCATATTGTTGCCGATCTCCACGTAGCTGTTTTCATCGTTCAGCGCGTTCGCCATCACGGCATCCATTTCTGCACAGATATAGAGTGCCGCATATTCAACATTCATATCGTCAGGAATCCGCACACCGCAACCGTTATATTTGGTATCGAGCGTTTTCCCCGTCTTTACGGGAACGGTCAATTTGTCGCCGAACTCGGCGGACGGAAACATCTTATACGACACACCGTATTTAGAGGCCGCCGCGTCAATCGGACGCAACACGCCGCAACAACACAAAAGCAAGGCTGCTACGCATAACCAAGCCGCAACCTTTTTCATCTTCTTCACGCTCATCTCCCCTTCTTCTGTTCATTATAGTGAAAAAAGAACCTGCATGCAAGTCCTTTTTTCGCTTTTTATCCGGTTTTCTGTGAATCTTTGTTATGCGGCAGGAAACTTCTGAATCTTCTTTACTGCGTATTGCAGAATCAAACGCGCGTCGGTGGAATCCACACGACCGTTACCGTCCACATCCGCCATCGAAAGTTCCAATTTATCGGCGGTGATCTTCTTCACCGCATATTGCAACGTCAGACGCGCGTCGGTGGAGTCCACCTTATCATCACCGTTTACGTCGCCGAGCGTACCCGTTACGGGGATCACGTCGCCGCCTTCAATGTACTTTTCACACACCGTACACCACACACCCGCCTCACGGCCTTCTTCGGTAGAAGTAGCGGGGATCTTGGCACGTTGTTCGGTCTTGTGGGCAGGCAGTTTGGCGCCGCCTTCCACATACCATTCGCACACCGTACACCACACACCCGCCTCATGGCCGTCTTCGGTGCAAGTGGGCTCCACCTTGTCATGCGGCTCGGTGGCAGCGTGCTCACACGCCTTGGTGTTCAGCGAGAGCGACAACATATTGGTGTTGGAGGGATGGAAGGTCGCGTCGTGCCACGGCGAGTAGTATTCGATCTCACACTTGGTACCGTCGGCGCTGAAACGCAACAGACCGAGCATGCTCATCGCCTGTCCCGCAAAATAGGAAATGTCCAGATCCTGTGCATTGATCATCACCTGCGGCACCGTGTTACCCGCCTGGTTTTCATCCCAACGGGTTAGCACGTGACCGTCCGACGTACCGTCGTGACCGCACAAAAGCATCTTCACATTGTCATTTCCGTCGATGATATGCGTCCAGATCGGTTGTTCCGAACCACCCGGCCACGGATCGGGCGACGACATCAATTCGCCGATATAACCGCCTATCTGCGCATCCGATTTGGTATACGGCATCCAATGGGTGGAATAACGACCGTTGTCATCGCCGATATAGGCGTGGGTGGTAAGAATGACGTTATCGTCGGGATACTGCGCCAGGATCTCGTTAGCCCAGTTGATAACGCTCACACGGGGGTGATATTCCAGCTGCAGGATCATCCAACGCACGCCGTTCACAGTGAAGCGGAAGAAAGAGTTTTCGGCCCCTTGGTACTTACCGTTCGGATCGGCTGTCACACCGTAAATGTTATACTTGTCTGCAAACGAACCGCAATAGGTCTCTTTTGCCGCTGTGGATTGAATGTATTTCTGACCGAAATACAGGTTATATTTCGTGGTATTGCGCTCGGTGTAGTCGGGGTTATCGACGGGGGTACAACTGCCGGGATAGTCGTGGTTTCCCGTCATATTGCTCCACGACACCTTATCGGTAAACAGATCCCAGCCCGCCTTGATGCGTTGCCATTGCGCCGTATCATCGGTCCAGGTGTTGTCACCCGCGCCGATAACGTGCACAATATTTTCCTTCTCCACATTATCCGCGATCCATTGCGCCGCCGCCATCCACTCATCGGTGAAAGTGCCGGTACACAATTCCTGCGTATCGGGAATAAAGACCATGGTGTAATAATCCTCGCCGATCACATCGGTCGGGATATCGTACTCCACCCAATCGTCCGCACGGGAACCGGCAAACTTTGCATGGTTCTTATACGGCGAACCGTCTTCCTGCACATCCAAAATGTATTCTGCCGTACCAACCAGATACCAGTTACCGATCAGACCCTGTTCGTCGGCGGCAATGCCGTTTGTACGGTTTCCCGTCTTGTCTATACGATTATCGCGGATCTCTTTTTGGGTGCGCACGTCACTCCACACACGGATGTCCGCAATGCCGCCTCTGAACACCACGCCGTCGGGCACCAACGCGATCGTGTGGGGTGCCGTCGGCACGATATCGGGAGTACCCGCAGCATCAAAGGCCCCTGCTTGTTCGCCGTCCAGATAGACGTAGAATTTTTTATCGGCCATGTTGCGCACGATCGCGATATCCACCCACTCACCCGTGCGCACGTTGCACGGAACGGTAAAGGTCGTCTCGCCCCATTGGAAAATCAACGCACCGGTCTCGGTCATCGAAAGCCCGATCGGCTGTTCATCGCCGCTGCCTTCGTTCGAAAAGATGGTATACTTCGCCGTCGGCATATCTGCAACCGGATCTACTCGCACGCTCACCTCAATGGTATTGGGCGTAGCCGGCAGGGGGGCTGTCAATTGCAGGTGGGTATCGCCTTTGCCGAATTCAATGCCGCCTTCGGTCGCATCCACCACCGACACTTCATGAATGGTAACGGTGCCTTCGCTCTCGAACACGCCCGACGCCATGCTGAACCAGTTCAGCTTTTTGGTGATATCCAGTTTCGTGCCCGTCGCCTGGTCAAAGCGGAACACCATCTCGTTTTCCCCGGCTTTCCAACCGCGTTCCGCCGTCTTCCACTGGATCTGCACGCCATTCGTCCCCATCGCCGTGCCGATCTCCACCTTGCCGTCGGCTTCCAACGCAGCTGCCGCCGATTCACTCAATGTAACACGCACATAAAGTGCCAATGCATCGTATTCCAGTCCGTCGGGCAGTTGAAGCCCGCAACTGTTACTTTTGGTCGACAGTGCCGCACCCGCATTGGGCGAGAAGGTAATCTCATCCCCGAATTCTGCAGGCGGGAACATCTTATACGACACCACATACTTGGATGCCGCCACGCTTACCGTACCCAAAGCACTGCTGCAACCAAGCAACAGCGCCACCACGCACGACAGCGCCAACACCGCACGAAACATTCTTTTCATCGCTTTTACCTCTCTTTGCTTACTAGTACATTCAGTATAACACAACACAACCAAAAAAGCAAGTAGTGAACACTTCCGTAATCGTTTCGACCGGGGGTAAGCGGTGAAACCCGAACGCCGCTTCTTGTAAAAAAGAACTGCCGCAGCAGGAAACCTGCTGCGGCAGCCGTTGTTTCGGTTATGCTGTCGGTTTAGCGAACCATCGCACCGTTCGCGTCAAAGGCGTAGTAGCCCTTCGCCACCAAACCGTTGTGGTTCGAGACCAGGAAGCGGTCGTTGCTCACAACAACCTTG
>JAZNTV010000096.1:0-1985 GCA_045591985.1 Acutalibacteraceae bacterium | reverse complement strand
TTTTGGTGGTTATTTTTCGAGTTAACATGTTGACTTTCGGGTTCGGATATGGTAAACCAGTCCTAAGGGTGAGCATTCGAACCCTAAAGGAGGCAAAGTTATGGCAATCAATGAAATTGTAATTCAACACGTGCCGTTGGATCGTGAGGATACTCCTGACATTCTGCGACAGGTAAAGGAAAGCGGCTTCACGGCGGTGCAACTGTATACCTTTTGGAAGGACTTTGAGCCGCACGCCGAAGGACAGTTCGAATGGGAACACTTTGATTCTCAGGTGAGACAGATTCAGGCGGCAGGGCTTAAGTGGATACTGTTTCTGCCGATGGGGCCGAAATATGCCAACCCGCAATGGTGGATGGATGATCCCCGTCATCAGGGGCTGATTTGTCTGGAACACGGTCGTGAGTGTCCCGATGAATCCATCTGGAATCCCGCGTTCCGTAAGCAGGTCAGCCGTGTGCTGAAGGCGTTGGCGGAGCATTACCTGCCGTGGGATGTAATTCAGTCGGTGCAGCCGGGCATTTCCGGCGATTACGGTGAAGCGCTTATGCCGTCGGCGGGTAACTGGCCGGGCGATTACCATACGCATATGGGATATTGGAGCGGTGACGAATACGCTACTGCGGATTTTCGCCGTGCGTTGGAGGAGAAGTATGGCGATATTGCCGCCTTGAACACAGCGTGGCGCACACGGTACGACGGCTTTCACGAGCTTGCACCGTTTATGCCGCATCGCGCACCGTCCCGCACCGCGCTGTACGATATGTTGCGTTGGTATAAGGACGCTATGAACGAGTATACGGAGTTTTGGGTGTCGGAGTGCCGCAAGTATTTCCCCGATACGCCGATCTACCTCAGCACGGGCGGCAGTGAGGAGCCGGAGCTGGCGGCGGATTTTGTCGCGCAGGTAAAGGTGTGTGCCAAATACAACGCCGGTATCCGTCTTACCAACGAGAACAGCGATTTCTTCTATAACTATCTGTGTACCATACTTACCCAAACGGCGTGTGAACACTACGACACGTACATCGGATTGGAACCTGCAGGCTACCTCACGGCTGCCGGTGTGGGCGCGCGTATGTTTGGCTCGGCGGTGTACGGTAACCGTCAGATGATGTATTATTACTACAATATGTACCGTGATAAGCCGGATGAAAACGGCTTGATCGGCGACGAGCGGGCGGAGTGTTTTACGCGGTATTTGCCACTGCTGAGTGAGCGAAAGTTGTCGTGCGATGTGGCGATATTCTGGCCGGGTGTGGTAGGCGCGTTCGGACACGGTATTCCCGAAGGTATGCACGGACCGCTGTTTTTACTGCGCCGCCTTGCCTTTGCCAAGGCGGTTAACGAAACGCTGATTGCCGACGGAGCGTTGGACGATGTGAACCTGCTCATCATACCGCCTGCTCCGTGTACCGATCGAGAAACACTGTTGCGTATCGTCGAATTTGTTAAGAACGGCGGTCACGTGTTGGCTATCGGACAGACGGGGGATATCGAACTGAATCCGGTGGCGGAGTACGACGAACTGTTCGGTATTCTGCCGGAATGCGATTGGGGTCGCGGTGGCGCTACCTACCGTGTGCGTACCGACCGTTTTCCGCGCACCGCCAAGGTGCGACCGTATGGATGCGGTCTTGGTATGCATCGCCTGCATCCCGACGTGATCGAGATCACGGGCTGCGATTTTTGGGGTGAAAACTATAGCGGCACCACTACCGCCGCTATGAGTAACGTGTTCATGCGGGAGTATCCCTCGGGTGGCACGGCGGTGATGTACCTGGGCTTTCATGATTACGGTTATGACCCCAACGCCGAGCAGCATTCGATCTTCCCGTCCCTGCTTATGGATATGTTGGAGATGTACTCCGAAAAGGGGCTCTATGGTACCAAAGCGGGTGAGATGGCACGCGGCTACATTAACGGCGAATTGTATGCCTATCATGAGAATGGCGAGATCACGAAAGTAGAATAACAGGAAAAGC
>JAZNTV010000095.1:0-1704 GCA_045591985.1 Acutalibacteraceae bacterium | reverse complement strand
GGTAGGGCTTGGCCTGCTCACCGTAGAACACCCCGTGTTCGGCAACGCCCAGCGTTTCCGCCAGCCGTTCCCATTCCGCGCGCTTGGCGCCGTCTCCCACGATATGCCACGTGAGCGGCACCCCGCGTGCCACGGCGTTCGCCACGGCAGCAAGCCCGCGCTCGATGCCCTTTTCGTGGGTGAGGCGCGCCACCGTCACCACGTTTACGCGGGCGGTATCGTATACGAACGGGTCGTCCTGCGCCATTTCACGAATTTTGTCGTACCGATGGCAGTTGCGCACCGCAACGGCACGCTCCGCCATCTGCGGGAGTGCCTGCGCGAAGACGTCGCGGCACCCTTCGGAACACGCCGCCACCGTGTCAAATTTCGCCATCGTGCAGTTATTCACGCGGCTGTTCACACCACTTGCGCGATAATCCCCGTGCAAAAAGACGATCTTCTTTTTGGCACGGACGCGATGCAACACGAAATCCGGCACACCGCCGTAGAAGGATTTCACGCGGCCGTTGTGCAAAAACGAGACGGCATAGGCGAACGATTCCTTCAGCCGCGGCTGTCCAAGCAACATCAGTCGTACCGCAAACGGTCGTCCGAACATCTTGCAGAGGGCGGCAAAGCCACCGCGCACCAGCGCCTCTACGCCGTGAAATTCGCCCTGATCGCGACCGAGAAAGCGAAACGGACCACGGCATTCGATCACGCGGACGGTGGACGGCAGGTCGTCAAGATACGCCCCCGTTTTGTGAAACAACAGAAGGGTGACGTCGTATTCCTTCACCGTGTCGATCGACCACAGCAGGTTATACAAGCTCTTTTGTACGCCGCCGACCTTCATATTGTTGTTCACGATCAGCACCTTTTTCATGAGCGACCTCCTGCGATATAGTCCGCAAAAGGCAGCATACGGCGGCCGCCGCGTACGCCCTTATACATCCAACGCAAGCGTTGCAGCACGCCGTGGTCGGTAGGCAATTTAAAGCGAATGCCGAAGTACAGCGCCATCAGGTACGCCGTGCGGGGAAACAGTTTGCGCATCAGCACGCCCTTGTCGTAAAAATACTTATCGTCGCACCCGCGAAACCACGTGGACGTGTCCTTCGAACAAACGCCCAGCACGTAGGTGTGAGCGTATACCGTAAGCCCGCTGTCAAAGCACGCCTTTAAAAACAGGCTGTCCTCCCCCGCGCTGAAGGGACATCCCCCGCCGAAGGACTGATGAAAGGTAATGTTGTGATCCAGCAATGCACGGCGGCGCACCGCAATACGATAGGTACCGTAGCGCATCGCGTTGTGCAGGTGCAGACGACGTACCGTTTTGGCACGCCGCTGCGTGATCTCCCCGTTTTTGGAAATATCCATACCGAATACGATGACGTCCGCTTGAGGCAACGCCGCAAATGCTGCCGTCACGGCAGCGGGCATATCGTCGTTATACACGACGTCGTCATCCGCCAGCAGGAGGATCTCCGCCTCGGCCGCCAACAGCGCGACGTTGCGGTTCAGCCCCACGCCGCGTGTGGCAGTGGTGATCATCTTACGCGTCCCGTGTGGGGTATCCACGCACACGATCTCCTCGCGATCCGCCTGATTGGCCAACACCGCGTCACAGCGAATGTTCATGCGTTCGGCAAGCGAGGTATCCGTCTGATGCATCGTTGCCACCAACACCTGCATTGTCACGTTACGCTCCCTCCCGCCGTG
>JAZNTV010000094.1:0-9146 GCA_045591985.1 Acutalibacteraceae bacterium | reverse complement strand
ACGATCGCGTAACGGCCGAGTTTTACTTCGCCGCTCTTCAAAACGTAGTAGTAGTCGCCGTCCACTTCCACGAGACCCGCGTATGCTTCGCACTTACCGCTTTCGCCGTAGTAGTAGCCGTCGATCACTGCTTCTTCGGTGTTCATCACACCGTTCTCGTCGAAGTAGTAGTAACCGTTCGTGAACTGCGTGAAGTCGTTGAAGCGGCTCGCAAAGAAGCGACCGGTCTCCACCTTCGCGTTGTTGTTCACGTAGTAGTAGTTGCCGTCCACCAGCACGAGACCTGCATACGGAACCTTCACGCCGTCTTCATAGTAACGGCCGTCGATGATCTCTGCCACCTTCTGCGGAATGACGGTGCCCGCTTCGAGCAACTCGCCGCACACGCCGCACACCAAGTCGCCGGTGTAACCCGGAGCATCCGCCGTCGCGTCGTACGCCCCTTCGATCACGCCGCCGTCGTGGCCCGTCGCCTCGATGATCTCGGTCGAGAGGACCTCGCCGCAATCGTCACAGGTCACGGTGACCGAACCATCGGTGGTGCAGGTCGCCTCCACCGTCGTGGTGGTGGTGTTTTCGTGGGTGCACTCTTCTGCCACATTGTAGACCTCAATGCGGGAGATGATGTCTTCGTAGTGCTTGATGATACGGAGGGAGCCCTCACTGTTCAAGCGGTTCTTGAAGCAAGCCTCGACCTCGACTTCCGCCACGCCGTCCACAAAGCTGAACTGCGGGAACTCCGTCCACTGATAGGTGCCGTCTTCCTTACTCGAATCGTACTGAATGTAACCCGTAACGGTGTCGTTTTCGTGACCGTCTTTCGCATAGATCTTTACGAGCATTTTGCGATTGGTGTCGTCGGCATTACCCGCCACAGCACCGTACACGCGGATGTAGTGATAGCCTTCGAAGGTCTCGCTCGCTTCGAGCACACGGGCGTCCGCATTCACGTTCTCATACGCCGTGATGTCGGGATAGTAACCGCTCAACAAACGACCGGCAAAGTCCACCTGCGCGTATTCATCGGACGTCAGAATCGGCTTCACGAAATCGGTGTTGACGAGTTTCATCGACTGGATGTACACACGCTCTTTACCGGCATTGCAACCCAAGACGACGAAACGCATATCGCCCGTGCCGATCGCCGCCATCTCTTCCGCCGTGTAGGTGTGGAAGAACAGATAACTTCTGCCGCCGACCAGTTTGTCGGTATCGGTGTACATATCTTTCCACTCCATACCGCTGTAGGACTGATAACGGAACAGTTGTTGACGGCCGCTCACGTCACCGGTGATGTAGTATTCCACAAGCATCGTCACGCTCTGGCCGGCGGGAATGTTCGCCATCATGGTGCCGCCCATCCAGAAGCCGGACCAGTCGCCTTCCAAGCGGATACCGTATTCATCGGTGCCGGGAATCTGCGTAACGTTCGTATGACCGAGCGTTCCTTCTTCCGCATTACCACCCTGACCTCCAAGAACGCGGTTGTTGGTCAACACGCCGTTCGCGGTGTCAAAGTACGAATAGACGGCGGGATAGGTCGCTCTACCTTCCGAAATGACCGCGCCACAGGCATTACACGTAACCGTGCCGGTGTTGCCGGGGGTGGAAGCGGTGTAATCATACGCGCCTTCCTTGGTGACACCGTAACCGGTATCGACCAACGCCTTGTGGAAGGTCTCCACCAACGCCGCATCCGCACTACCGTTGGTACAGTAGGTCGCCACGTCGTACACTTCCACGCGCGCGATCTGATTCGCCAGATCCTGCACGATACGGAAGGAACCGCCGTTGTTCGCGTTGGTGAAGCTGGTCTCGGGCAGCAGCACGCCGCCCACGCCGTTCACAACGTCGATGACCGGCTGGGCATAGCCGTTATCGCACGCCCAGCGGCCGGTCGGGGTATATGCCTCGAACTGCTGCAGGGTGATGGATGTGTTTTCGTAACCCGCCTTGGTGTAGATCTTGATATACACCGGCTTGTTCACACTGCTGTCAGTGGCAGCAGGCGCACCATACACCTGGAAGTGCGTGAAAACGTCCCCTTCGGGATGGGTCTTCATATCCTTCGTGAAGGTGGTGGTACACTCCGGATAGTAATCCGTCAACACTGCCTCTTCGAACGCGTAGCAGGACGCACCGACGGGGGTGTTCAGATACTGGGTCTCCACCCACTTCATCGACTTGATGTACACGCAATCGGTGCCGCCGTAGCAGCCCTTGATGCCCATCGCCATGCCGGCATTGCGGATAGCATCGAGCTGCGCTGCGGGATAGGTGTACGCCATAACCGCCGTCTTGTTCAGTTCGACCACATCGGTGCCCGCATCGGGGTTCATACCCTTCGTGAAGTAGTCGATCCACTGCTCACCGGCCTGTGCCACGCCGTTCGCATCGTAGACCGATGCAGGCATAATGCGGAACAACTGTTCGTTCAGTTTCGCCGCGCCGTCGACATAGTATTCGACCAACCAGGTGATGCTCTTGTCTTCCGGCAGACCGTACAGTGCGTCACTGCCGATCCAGATGCCTTGCCAGTCACCCGTGAGTTTCAGGCCGTAGCCGTTACCTCCGGGGATCTCAGTGGAAACGTACGGATCCAGCGGGGAGGTGTTCGCCTGCCGGCTTGCCGTAACTTCGCCCGTCGTTTGGTCCACCGTGTACCACACGTACGGGGTGGGCAGCTCGTCTGCCGCGCCGATCAGCGCAATGCCGCTGAAGCAAGTGAGGATCAGCGCACAAGCGAGTGCCCAGGACAAAATTTTCTTTGCCATTTGGGAATCTTCCTTTCATAATAATTTTTCCATAAGTGTCAACACAAGGCACTTACAGTTGTATTCATTTTAACAGAAAGCATACAAATATGCAAGGAATATACGCACTTTTTATCACTCCGTTGCATAAAAACAGCAAATTAAACATACATTGATACATATTTTTGGCCATTGTGACCACTTAGAGCGTTGTGCGTCGCGGCGGTAGGGACGTACATTGTGCGTCTGCCGAATCGGCACAACCGCCGTAGGGACGGGTCTCCCGACCCGTCCGCGAAGGATAGCACCACAAGTTTGGGTTTCCCGGCGTAGGAGAGGGGTTCTTGCCGCCCGCCATTGGGTATCCGCATCATCGCAAAACGGACGTGCCATGCACGCCCCTACCGTGCCACCGCGGGTTGGTGATCGGTCGTAAAACGGCGGGAGCCGAGCCCCCGCCCTACGGTCACGTTCCGATTTTGCGCACCCGTAATATATCCCTTGCGGTGCGTCGGCAAGCGCACCCTACAACACCCGCGCAACCGCAGAGCGGACGTGCGATGGTCCCCTACGGTTTTCTCCGAAACACGCGGTAGGGGCGTGTATGCGCGTCCGACCCAAACCACTTTTATCGTACATATCGTACATAAGAACCCCGCCCGTTGCCCACGCAACGGTCGGTTTATTATCGGTTATTTATCGAGGAAGAGCTTGCGGATCATTCCGCCTTCGGGCCCTTCTTCTTCATCAGGATAATAACCACAACGACAGCTGCCGCAACGACAACCGCAATGACAGGGATGAGCCACAGCGGGAAGCCGCCCTCATCGTCCGACGGGTCGGTATCCGCGGGCTTAGTGGTCTTCGCGGTGGTCGGCACCGTGGTGGTCGGTTCGGTCGTGGTGGTTTCGATGGTGGTGGTGGTCGGTTCTACTTCGTAAACGAGATAGACTTCCGCCTCTTCGCCCACTTCATACACCGGCACGTCGATCTCGTTACCGTCGGCATCTTCCGCCTTCTCCATGGTAGCGTCGATCGCCTTGAACGCATCGCCGTCCTTCACATACACGCCGAGCAGACGCTCTGCGGGGATGTTACCGATCTTTGCGAGTTCCTCGGGCAGAGCCGCCAGCTTCACAGCCAGTTCCTTGCCTTCGAAGTTCGCAGCAAGAGACGCGAGGACATCCGCATCCGCCACGTCCGCCGCCAGGGTGGGATCGTAGCTGAAGATGTCGTCCGCCAACTCGGGCGCCTCGGTCGTCGTGGTCGCTTCGGTCGTGGTGGTCGCCTCCGTCGTGGTCGCAACCGGCGGGTTAGTGGTATTATTCACCGGCGGGTTAGTGGTGTTATTCACCGGAGGTTTGGTGGTGTTATTCACCGGCGGGTTGGTGGTGTTGTTCACCGGAGGGTTGGTGGTGTTATTCACCGGCGGTCTGGTAGTGGTGTTCACCGGCGGTCTGGTAGTGTTGTTCACCGGCGGTTTGGTAGTGGTGGTGGTCGTGGTGTTGTTGTCACCGCCACCGTTACCGGAAGCGGCACCGCAGGTGATGATGGCCGCTTCGCTCATCGTCTTACCGGTAACCAGGCCCTGCGCCCACTCCATGAAGTAGCCGTTGTAGGCATCGGGATCCGCCAAGCAAGCGGGCGGCAGATCCTCCTCGTGCAGGTGCAGCGCGAAACTGAACATAAACTTTTCACCCTGCGCCAAACCGTCGCCGCCGAGCCAGGAGTGCTTCAGCGCGATCTCGTAAGTAGTGGTATACGTCGCATCGTCACGCCCCACAAAGTAGTAGTAGTCCGAACCGGCATCCTTGCTCATATCGGTTGCCTTGTTGGCACGCAGGAAGGTACCCACGTCGTAATCAGTCCAGTGCATACCAAGCTGACGGTTTTGCGATTCGTTATAGGCAAAGCCGAGCTCATACCGAGACGAGTTGTCAAACATACCGCTGGTGCTGTGGCACACTTGTACCTGCAGGCAGTCTTCACGCCACAGGTCCCAACCTTGCACACGGTTGTTCACATGTTCTTCGTCTTCGATCTGCAACGCAAAGTAGATATACTCCGAATCCCATCCGATATAGGCGTTGCCGTTACCGTCGGGGGGCAATTCGGTAAAATCATCGCCTTCGGGATACGACCACAAGAGGCCATCCCCTTCTGTCAACGAATCCTGCGTAAATTCGATCTTGGTAGCCTGTTTCCATGCGGCATCATCCAATTTGCCGTCCATCATCGGACGGGTGGTGATCTTAGACGCCGTTACCAGCGGACGATCATAATTGTCGTTGGGGATTTGAATCGCCACCGCACCGGCTGTGATCGTTGTGAACGACAACAGCAGACAAACCGACAGCAACGCCGACAGCCATTTCGCGAAAGTTTTCATAGCACACGTCTCCTTTTAAATATTTTCCTAATTCATACTATCAAAAACCGCCGCTTTCGTCCATAGGTTTATTTTGGAAGAACGTTGCGTTTTGTTCGATTTAGTTTTCGACAAGGCGACATAGCTCACGCCCCACCGCATGCATTACGTGCAGTTTTTGCGCAGGTGTGGTCGGCGACGGCATGTGGAAGAAGTTGTCCGCTTCGAAGGTGATATCCCCCGTATACCCGATCTCGCGCAACGCACGGCAGACGGCGGGATAGTCGATCGTTCCGAAGAAGGGCAGCGTGTGCAGATCGCTCACGCCGTCGGTGTCGTGTACATGCAAACACTGTAACCGTTCGGGGCCCAGTGCATGAATAAAGGCGGGGATATCCTCGTCTACCAACGACACGTGGCCGATATCGAGGCATCCTACGACCCACGGCGAGGCCAATTCATCAATATACCGGCAAAATTCCGCCGGGGTAGAACAGACACTGTGCCAAATACGGCCTCCCGTTTGGTAAGGCAACGTCTTCGGCTGCCACATATTCTCCACGGCCACGCGAATCCCGTATGCTTCCGCATAGGGGATCAGGCGACGATAAAACGCCATATTCATCTCGAAAAGCCGGGCGGCGTTATCCCCTTCGGTGTAACGCAAATGATGCATCGGATGTACCACAATGTTGCGTGCCCCCACGATAGCGGCAATTTCCATGGCCCGCACGATCAAACCGAAACGGCGTTCATCCTCAGCGGGATCGCCCGTACTGCTCGAAAAGGGGGCGTGCGATTGGTTACAGACAATTCCGCACGCCTCCGCCACCGCACGCAGATGCATGGCGTAAGCGCGGTAATCCTCGCGATTCATTTCGTAGTTTTCGGAATCGTCAAACATACGAAACAGCGACATATCAAATGCGTCGAATCCCGCCGCCGCAATATGGCGAAGACCTTCTTCCTCACCCAACCTGCGCCCGGGAATATCCAGTGTTGTGGAAAGCTTCATCTTCGAACTCCTCCTTTTCGGTAAGATCGGTTTCAATCAGGTTGTTCTCGGTCACCCGCACGGTTTTTATTTCATATTTACCAAAGACGAGCGGTTTACAGCGTTCGCCCCACCAAAGGGTCGCCGTCTGCGTCTCTTCTGTCGGGTTAAACAGACGCACTACCCAACCGTTTTGATCCTCCGCTTGTTTGAGCGTAGTCCACTGCACCGTATCGTTATCTGCCAAACGAAGCGGCGTTACGGGCTTTTCGCCCGTTCCCGTAGGATAGAAGGACAGCGCCATCGGCGGCATATTCAACTGCTGTGCCATACGCGGAGCGTGCTGCCGCACCGTGTCAACCGCGCCGACACGGATACGAAAACCAAAATCTCGCTCACCCTGCTCAATATACGGCATATAACGATCCTGCGGCATGACCGTGCGATCGGGAATAGGGTGTGCACAATACGACGGCGAACGAAGCAACGTGATGTGCAGGGTATCTGCCGCACCGTCGAACGCCAAACCGTACGTGCCGTTGTTCGCAACGGCGACCGCCGCATCCGTACCGCACAGAACGTGATACTGCTGTGCCACGCCCTCTTTCATATCGGTCGGCATCGGCTCGGCGCCATACGCCTGCTCGCCCACGCAGTACTGCACCGCGAAGGCGGCAGGGAACGCCAAACGCGCCATTTTCTGCTTTTCGTTCCACTGCAGGCGCAACTGCATATCCAACGTGCCGTCGGCGGAGAAGATATACTTCACCACCGCACGCGAGGTGCGGTATCCCAGCACCGCTTCCACCACCGTACGGGTATCCCCGCTTTCGATGACGTGTACCGCAGGAAGGGGCACGTTCAAGCAGCAGAATTCCGCCGTCTCTTCGGGAGTAAGCAACATAAATTCACCGATTTTATCCCGCCACGCGTAATCCTCCATAAACCACGGGTCGTGGTTGTCACGGAAGACTTCCACCGTACCCGCTCCCTCTTTCAGATAGGTGTGATCGGCATCGAAATAGGCGGCAATGCGTCCGCTTGTACGATCGATCAACAGTGTCTTGCCGCCCCCTGTCAGACGGTAGCAATCCCCCTCGACCTCGGCTGTGGGGGTAGGTTTTTGCGGGAGCGTTTCAAATCCGCAGGCAAAACGGTTCATACTCATCGGCGCCAAGGTTGCGTGAAACACAACCCGTTTACGCCATTCAAGCGGGATAGTGGACTGTTCTTTTTCGCATTGAGCGGGACAGCGGGTGCCGCTTTCACTGTATACGATCGGTTGCAAGAATGCCGTATCCCAGTTTTGATCCCACAGCATAAATTCCGCCGTGATATCACTTTCCACCGCGTATGGATAAGGATTATAGACAAAGATCGGAATGGTATCCTCTGCGGATTTTGCTTGCCCTGCCGCCAATGCAAAGAAGGCGCGCGCCCGCACGCGGGAGAGCACTTCTAACCCATGGTTCAGCATACGCAACGACATCTCTTCGGCAGGTTGAATGGACGAACCGGGCAGCATATCGTGGAATTGTACCGTGTTGATATCGTAGAGCGCTTCCGCCAACTCTTCATGCGGAAAGGCCATTTCCGTGCCGATGGCGGCGTGTGCTGCCATCGCCTCGGTCATAAAATAGGCGCTTTCCGCCGCCCGATAGGTTTGCTTGATGCGAATCTGGCTGGTGTAGCAGCCCGGTGCCCAGGATTGCAACGAATGCGCAAACAGGGGGAGTTTTTGGGAATCAAGCGTAGCAAAAAACTCTTCCGGCGTAGCGTGTATCATCCGATCCCCCGCCGCCGTCACCTCGTCGATAAGCGCGGTGAGATCATCCAGATCTTTTTTCGAGGGACCGCCGCCGTGATTACCGATACCCCACAAGCACAGTTCATCCCCGTTATCCGGACAGTCGTTATAATAGCCGCGCGCTTTTTCGGCCGCGTGCCCTTTCAAGGAGTTGTACCCGCCCTTCATGCGTACCGCCGTAAGCGACGAGCCGTCATATCCCTGCCAACAGAACCGCTCGGCAGGGAGGGTGAGATCACTTGGATTCGGTCGCATAAACAAATAGCCCGTATACCCGCATTTCGCCATGATCTGCACCAGACCGCGGGTGTGACCGAAGGGGTCAACATTTACACCGACCGTGGGGATCTTACCGAATTTTTCGGCAAAATATTTTCGTCCCGCCAGTATCTGCCGCACAAAACCTTCTCCGCTCGGCATATTGCAATCGGGTTGCAGATGCCAACCGCCCATAATGTGCCACTTACCGCGCGATACCAACTCTTGTATACGGCCAAACAGTGTCGGATCGTATTCCTCGATCCAGCGATATAGCAGCGCTTCATTATGACAGAAGATAAAGTCTTCATATTTTTCACAAAACTCTGCCGCAATGCGGAAGGTAGACAGCGCCTCTGCCGCACCTTCTTCCCATTCCCATTGCCATACGGGATCCAAATGTGCGTTACATAACAAAAAAATACGTCTTGCCATACGGTTCACTCTCCTGTGCTTTTCATCATAGCACACTCTGTTTTGGAATGTCAATGTGTATTTGGCGATATTTCATGTGCGCCCCGCACACCGCCGGCGCCTGTACGGCACACAGCTTCTTCTCCTTGGCGCGCCGTATCCAACCGCATCGTTTTCGCCCGGAAGGCCGAACCGACGGGCATGCTCCGCCGTTCCTACCACATTTTTATCAAAAGGAAACAAGGGTAAGCGATCATTCGCTTACCCTTGTTGTTTCGGTTTTTGCTCACGGGCGGCAGGTTGCCGCCCCTACGTTAGGCAATTACGAAGCCGGAGTCAACACACCGTTCGCATCCGCCGTGTACTTGCCCGCCGCACACAGACCGTTGGTCTTCGCCGCGGTGATGTTGCCGGTCTTGCCGATCGTCAGCGCACCGTAGGTGCCGCTGACGTAGTACAGGTTGCCGTCCGCCGCTTTCACAACACCCGCATAGGTGGGTGCCGCGCCGTCTTCGCCGTAGTACTTGCCGTTCACGACTACGTTGGTCAGCA
>JAZNTV010000093.1:0-28044 GCA_045591985.1 Acutalibacteraceae bacterium | reverse complement strand
CAATAGACAATCCATTCAATCAATTTGCGTTTTGAATTGTTTTTGTAAAAGCTACAAATAAAAAATTAGCGGCAGAGAGGTGTTAATCTCCCTGCCGCCGTGCTTCGGTTAGTTGTAAATTATATCGTTATTTACGATTTCTGTGGCTCTGCTGCGGATGTTATTCATCCGAGCCCCCGACTCCTTATAATAAAATTTTCTTGTCAAAATGTTGTCACAAACGCCATGCCCCATCGTAAGAAGCAGAAAAAGCGGCTTGAAATCAAGCGATTTCAAGCCACTCTAAAGCCAGTAGGTATTATTCCCATTCGATGGTTCCGATCGGCTTCGGGGTAAGGTCCATCAACACACGGTTGATGCCTTCTACTTCGTGGGTGATGCGGTCGGTAATGCGGTGTAACAGCGCATAGGGGATCTCTTCAATGGTCGCGGTCATCGCATCGGTGGTGTTTACCGCACGGATGATGGCGGGCCAGCCCTCATAACGTTTGCCGTCGCGCACGCCGACACTCTTGAGATCCGGCACCGCGATGAAGTACTGCCACACATGCTTCGAAAGGCCGCTCTTTTCGAACTCTTCACGCAGGATCGCATCTGCCTCGCGCAAGGCGTGCAGACGGTCGCGGGTGATGGCGCCCAGGCAACGCACGCCGAGACCGGGGCCCGGGAACGGCTGACGATCCACCATCGAGGAGGGCAGACCCAACGCACGGCCCACTTCGCGGACTTCGTCCTTGTAGAGCAGGCGAACCGGTTCTACCAAGCCTTCAAAGTGGATGTCTTCCGGCAGACCGCCCACATTGTGGTGCGCTTTTACGCCGTCACTTTCCAGAATGTCGGGATAGATGGTGCCCTGTGCCAAGAAGTTGACGTCGGTGAGTTTGCGGGCTTCTTCTTCGAACACACGCACAAACTCGCCGCCGATGATCTTACGCTTGGTTTCGGGATCGGCGACGTCCACAAGCTTGTCGAGGAAACGGTCGGTCGCGTCGATATAGATGAGGTTGGCGTCCATACCGTCGCGAAACACTTCGATGACCTGCTCACTTTCGCCCTTACGCATCAAGCCGTGGTTGACGTGCACGCACACCAACTGCTTACCAATGGCTTTGATCAGCAGAGCCGCGACCACCGACGAGTCGACACCGCCGGAGAGGGCAAGAAGCACCTTTTTGTCGCCGACCTGTTCACGCACTTCCGCGATCTGCTCGGCAATAAACGCTTCGGCCAGCGCGGGGGTGGTGATGCGCTCCATCGTTTCGGGTCGTTTGTAGTTCAGTTGCATAAGGATCCCTCCATATTAAAATAAAAGATTTACAGAAGTTTAGCCAGTTGCGTGATACTTGCGGGATCGGTTGCCCAGCCGGTCACAAACCGTGCCACCGTGTGGTGCTTGTCCAACGGTTGCCACACACTGAATACCACGTCTTTCTTCAGACGCGCTAACACGTCGTTCGGCAGTATCACAAATTGCTGATTGGTGGGGGAGTCGCAAAACAATTGGTACCCCTTCTCCAAAAACACCGCCTTTAAAGCGTTGGCCATTTCGATGGCGTGGCGGCCGATCTTGAAATACAGATCGTCGGTGAACAGGGCGTCAAACTGCACGCCGACCACGCGGCCTTTCGCCAGCAGAGCGCCGTGTTGTTTTACGTGGGAGAGCATGTGCGGCGGCTTGCCGTGCATGAACACCACCGCTTCGCCGCACAACGTGCCGACTTTGGTGCCGCCGATGTAAAACACGTCGCACAGGGCGGCGATTTCGGGCAACGAAAGGTCGCTTTCGTTGCTCATCAATCCATAGGCCAGCCGCGCACCGTCCATATACAGCGGCATGCCGTATTGGCGGCAGACATCCGAAAGAGCGGTGAGTTCCGCTTTGGTATACAATGTACCGTATTCGGTCGGATGGGAGAGGTATACCATGCCGGGAGCAACCATGTGTTCGTGTGTCTCATCGGCATAGAACGCGCGGCAAAACGCCTCCACTTCGGCGGCGTCGAGTTTGCCGTCATGCTGCGGCAGCGGGAGCACTTTATGACCCGTATATTCGATCGCACCCGCTTCGTGGGCGTTGATATGCCCTGTGTCGGCGGCAATAACCCCTTCGTATGCACGAAGCAGGGCGGAGATAACGATAAGGTTTGTCTGTGTACCGCCGGTTAAAAAGACCACGTCGGCCTGCGGCGCGTGACAGGCCGCACGAATCTTATCCGCAGCGGCGGCGGAAAACTCGTCTGCACCGTAACTTTTTACGGTGATCGAATTGGTAGCGGCAAGATGGGCGAGAACGGCGGGGTGTGCACCTTCGGTGTAATCGCTTTCAAAGGAGAGCACAAAAAACACCTCCCACTGTACAGTATATAGTATAGGGTTTATTATACGCGTTTTTTCGGGAAAATGCAAGATATTTGCAAGGTGTCAGTCCTACAAAATTCCCAAAAACAGACAAGGAAAAATGCGACATTACGCACAAATCGAGGCAAAACGAGCGGCAACCGCCCGCGCCAGATCATGCGGGGAAAGCAGGATCTGTGCGCCGAGTCGTCCGCCGCTGATGATGATGGTGGGGAACGCTTCGGCACGGCTGTCGATGACCGTAGGAAGTGCCTTTTTCATGCCGAGCGGCGACACGCCGCCGCGCACATACCCCGTGAGTGCAGGGATATCTTTTACGGGAATCAGCGCGACGCTCTTTTCGCCGACCGCCGCCGCGGCCGCTTTTAAATTGACCTCTTCGGTAATCGGAATGACAAAAACGTAATGCCCGCCGCTTTTGCCTTTGGCCACCAAGGTTTTGAAGGAACTTTCGTAAGGTTGCGCGAGCATATCGGCAATTTGCACGGCGTCGTGAAACGCTTCGCAGGTGTAGAGGTTCACTTCATAGGCGATGGCCAGGCGGTCGAGAATACGCATGGCGTTGGTTTTGGTCTCTTTTGCCATAATATCCCCCCTCTTAGTTTTGCCGCCGGACAATGGTGTATTCGTCGCCCGGGCGGAAAAACGGGCAAGTCTTTCGTGCCGAAAAAGAGTATTGACGTGCCACGTCGTCTTCGTCCATGGCGTCGGCGGCCGAACACAGCCATTCGCCCGTTTCGTCGTCGTAATACAGATGCAAACACTGTTCGCACAAGGCGTCCATAAACCTACCCCCTGAATCGGCAAAAGGCTCCTGCAAGGAGCCTTTTGCGGTTATTTGATCTCGTTTTGTTGTGCCACCAGACGGTCGCCGCAATAGCGCTCGCGCAGGCGGGGCTTTTCGATCTTGCCGGTGGGATTGCGCGGAATGTCCGCAAAAATGATCTTGCGGGGGCGCTTATACCGTGGCATGGTGAGACAGAATTCTGTCACATCTTCTTCGGTGAGGGTATAGCCGTCCTTTACTTCGATGATGGCGGCGGCAATTTCGCCGAGACGCTTGTCCGGCAGACCAATGACAGCGGCATCTTTTACCGCTTCGATCTTACGCAAAACATTTTCAATCTGTACGGGATAGAGATTTTCACCGCCCGTGATGATGACATCCTTCTTGCGATCCACCAAATAGATGAATCCGTCGGCGTCGCACTCCGCCATGTCGCCCGTGAAGAGCCAGCCGTCACGCAGCGTTTCGGCGGTGGCTTTTTCGTCTTTGTAATAACACGTCATAACGCCGGGGCCGCGCAAAATCAGTTCGCCCACATCGCCCTGTGCGACATCGTTGCCGTCTTCGTCCACAATACGGGTCTCCCAACCGAGACCTGCCTTGCCGATCGCGCCGACTTTATGAATGTTTTCCACACCGAGGTGTACCGCGCCGGGACCGATGGATTCCGACAGACCGTAGTTGGTGTCGTACTGATGATGGGGGAAACGATCCTGCCAACGCTTGATAAGCGAGGGGGGGACGGGTTGCGCGCCGATGTGCATAAGACGCCAGCAGTCCAGCGAATAGTTGTCGATGTCGATGTCCCCGCGGTCGATGGTATCGAGAATATCCTGCGCCCACGGTACAAGCAACCACACGATGGTACACTGCTCTTCCGAAACGGCTTGCAGGATCCACTCGGGTTTGATACCCGTCAAAAGCACGGCGCGGCTGCCCGCAAGCAAACTGCCGAACCAGTGCATTTTCGCGCCGGTGTGATACAGCGGCGGGATACACAAAAACACATCGTCGCGCGTTTGGCCGTGATGCGCCTGTTCCACTTTACAGGAGTGGGACAGGCTGCGGTGTTGGTGCAGAATGGCCTTCGGGAAACCGGTGGTACCCGAGGAGAAATAAATGGCGGCATCGTCCTCTTCGGTAAGCGGGATCGCAGGTGCGCGGTCGGCACAGTAGCCGACCAGACGGTCGTAACTTTCCGCAAAGGTGGGGCAATCGTCCCCCACATAGAAGGAGTAGCGCACGCGCGGCAGGGAATCGCAGATGGATTCCACACGGCCGATGAATTCCGGCCCGAAAATGAGCACATCCGCATCGGCCAATTGCAAACAATAGCGGATCTCATCCGCGGCATAGCGGTAGTTCAACGGTACGGCGATGGCACCTGCCTTCAACACGCCGAAGTAGATGGGCAACCATTCGAGACAGTTCATCAAAAGGATCGCCACCTTATCCCCTTTGCGGATACCGCGCGAGAGAAGCAGGTTGGCAAGACGGTTGGCTTTTTTGTCGAAATCGCTCCACGTGAGTTCCGAGCGAAAAGGTTCACGCGCGTTCGACTGGATCAGCGGATATTCCTTCCACGTCATGTGCTTCTCTTCCGGCAGACGGGGATTCAATTCCACCAGCGCGACTTCCTCTCCGAATTCGCGGGCGTTACGTTCCAAAAGTTCGGTAATTGGCATTATACTGGGCCTCCTAGTAGACTAATGAATACAGTATACTACCTTTTTGGCAAAAGGTCAAGAAAAATTTTAGCGCTTTTAACCGCGAAAGCGAAAACGACGGTTGCAAACGAAACGAGAGTGTGATAAAATGAAAAACAGAAACTTTTGGAATATCTGTAAGGTGTTTATAATATATACCTTTATAATGGGGAGGGCACATGTTGAAGACGATACGGTATCTGTGGCAAACGCTGTTGCGTATTACGCTCACCGATTGGGTGTTTGCCGTGGCGGCAGGGTGGCTGTGGCAGGCGGCGATGCTGGTGGCGTTTCGCGACGGTGAATACGGGCTTATCAATTTTTCACAAGACCTTTCATGGTGGCAGATCGGTGTGACGGTGGCGAGTGTGGCAATGGGAGCGTTGTTGATCGCGGTCGTGCGCCCGCAGTGGAAGATGCCGGCCCGTGCGGCGGTCGGCGGCGGATGGACGCTCTGTTTTTGGTTGGCATTTCGCGCCGACACGTCTACACGCATGTATTTGTTTCTGGCACTTGCCGTCGTCACGGCTGTATTGACGTATTATGCTGCCAAACACCGTCTTTTGTCAGCGAGCCGGTTGCGGCCGAGGAAGTGGAGCACGTGGGCGGTGTGCGGCGTGCTGTTTTTGGTCATGGGCGGCCTGTTGGCCGTGCTCGGCTGTTTGCGTCACCGTTGCTACGTGACACCGAATTTTGATTTCGGCATCTTTTGCCAGATGTTCCACAACATGAAAGAAACGGGATTGCCGCTTACCACGTGTGAGCGCAACGGCCTGCTTTCCCACTTCGCGGTACATATTTCGCCGGTGTATTATCTGTTGTTGCCTGCGTATATGCTGTTTCCGACACCGTACACCCTTATCATCGGGCAAGCGGTCGTGGTGGCGAGCGGTTTGTTCCCGCTGGTGCTGATCTGCCGTCGTTACAATCTGTCGGAGAAGGTCTGCATGGTGATGACGCTGGTGTATGCCGCCTATCCCGCGTTGTCGGCGGGATGCCTGTATGATCTGCACGAAAACTGTTTTTTGGCACCGCTGTTGCTGTGGCTGTTCTGTGCGTACGAATACAAAAAGACGTGGTTGACGTTGGCGGCGGCGCTTTTGGTGCTGACGGTAAAGGAGGATGCCGCGGCGGCGGTCGCGATCTTTGCGCTGTATGTGTTGTTGTCGCGACGCGATGCCAAACACGGGTTCATGCTGTTGGCTGCGGCCCTCGTGTGGTTCGGTGTGGCGCTGTGGTTGCTCGATACCTACGGCGAAGGCGGTATGGTCGGGCGTTATGCGGAATATCAATACGGCGGCGGGGGGCTGTTCTCCATGGTGAAGACATTGGCGGTCAACCCGGGTCTGTTTTTGCGACGGGTCTTCTACGGTACGACCGATAATCCCGCCGAAAAGCTGTGGTATCTGGTGCAGTTGGTGTTGCCGCTGGCTCCGCTGCTTTGCACCACCCGCCGTTTTTCGCGCTATATTCTGCTGTTGCCTGTGGTCATCAATCTGCTTTCCAACTGGCCCTATCAATATAACATCACCTTCCAATATTCCTTCAGTGTGTCGGCGTTTTTCATCTATTTGTGTGTGATGAACGCGGCCGATCGCAAGCCGGTTGCGCGGCGTGCGGGGGTGACTTATGCGGCGTTGGCCGCTGTGATGTTATATGTCATGCTGTTTTGGCCGTCGGTCCAGGCGGCGGTGCTGCGGTATAAGAACAATATCGAAACTTACCGTGCGATGGATGCGGTGTTGGAAACCATTCCCGACGAGGCGTCGGTCACCTGTTCGACCTTCCTGTTGCCGCACCTGGCCGAGCGGGCGGTATTGTATGAAGATGTATATCATGCCGAAATGGACGCCGATTATTTGATTCTTGATCTGCGCCCCGGTTATCGCAACAACAAGACCGAGGAGTTTCTCACCGATTATCGTGCGGCAGGCTACCGCGATGTCACGGTAAAAGAAAACCTGGTGGCCGTATTGCAAAAGCCGTAACAGCAACCGAAAATGCACGAAAGCGCTACACTTGGCACAATGGAATACATTTGGTATAATCGGATATTAATATTACAAATTTGCGGATTTTGCAAAAAGATGCCCCCTTATAAAACAGCTGCAACAAATAAAAGCGAGGCTGTCGCCAATGCGACAACCTCGCTTTTGTTGTTTTTTTACCCGCCGAACGGTGTACCGTCGGCGTTCACGAGAGCGCCGTTTTCGTCGAAATGCAATTCGTGAATGTCCGAACGACAGTAACGCTTGATGTCACGCAGACGGAATCCGTCCTGCATCGTGACGAAGGAAAAAGCCATACCGTGGCGTTTAGCGCGGCCGGTACGTCCCACGCGGTGCAGATAATATTCGTTTTCTTCCGGCAGGTCGTAGTTGAACACGGCTTCCACGTCGTCCACATCGATGCCGCGCGCCGCCACGTCGGTGGCGGTGAGGATCTCGAACTTGCCGTCGCGGAATCCGGCCATTACGCGATTGCGCCCCGCCTGCGGGATATCGCCGTGTAAGCAATCGGCTGAGCGTCCGTCGCGACGCAGACGCATATCCAGCCAACGCACGGTGGATTTCATATTGGCGAAGATCATCACGCGTTTCAGACCAAGTGTGTCGATAATGTGGAGCATGGCGGACAAACGCTGTTCCGCGGCATCCATCGCGAGCGAATACTGTGCGATAGACGGGCGGTTGTCGCCTTCCGCTTCCACCGTGATCTCCACGGCGCCGTGCTGGTATTCCCACGCCACATCCATCACTTCGCGGGAGATGGTGGCCGAGAACATAACCACTTGGGTGTCGCCGGGAGTGGCGTTCAAAATCTTACGCACATCGCGGATGAACCCCATCTTCAGCATTTCGTCTGCTTCGTCCAACACAGCGGTATAGACGTTGCCTAAAAAGGCGGTGCCGCGCCCCATGTGATCGAGTAAACGACCGGGGGTCGCCACCACGATGTGAGGTTTTTTTTCGAGTGCGATCAACTGCTTTTTGATCGGTTGACCGCCATAGATCGCGGCAATACGCACACCGGGGATATAGATAGCCAGCGCGCGCAGTTCCTCGGTGATCTGTAGGCAGAGTTCGCGGGTGGGACAAAGTACCACCGCTTGAATGTCACTGCTGTGCAAATCGACACATTCGAGGAGTGGGATGCCGAAGGCACAGGTCTTGCCGGTGCCGGTAGGGGCTTTGGCGATCACATCCTTGCCCTCGAGCAGGGGGCCGATCGCCTGCTGCTGAACGGGAGTGGGATGCTCGATGCCCATCTTGTGTAAGGCGCGTACAACGGGTTCGGTCAATTGCAGGTCGCCGAAAGCGGCGAGAGTGGTACTCATAAAACGTTGAAATCCTTTCGATTACTCTGCGGCGGTGGAGGCTGTCGTCGTGTCCGTCGGCGGTAGGGTGGTCGTCGGCGGTGTCGTGGTGGTCGACGATGCGGTGGTCGACGCCGTGGTGGTCACCGTGGTCGTCGGCGGTACGGTAGTCGACGGTGTGGTGGTCGACGCCGTGGTGGTCACCGTGGTCGTCGGCGGTGCCGTGGTGGTCGACGGTCCCGTCGTAGTCGTAGTCGTGGTCGTGGTCGTCGTCGTTGATGCCGACGGGGGGGTGTTGGTGGTCGTTACCGGCGTCCATCCGGTGGTTGTGGTGGTGGGGGCGGTGGTCGCCTGCCCGCTTACGCGTAAGCGCACCGTTTCGCCAATGGCGAGCGCGGCGTTCTTCGCGGGGCTTGTGCTTTCCACTTTGCCGAGCTCAACGGAAGAGATCGGTACCGTGTCGATCTGAACCTTGAATCCGAGTGCTTCGAGATAGACTTTGGCATGCGCCTGATCCCAACCCGACACATCGGGCACCGTAATCACTTCGGGGCCGGCGCTGACGATGACATACACGGGGGAGGTCACGTCCGCTTCTTCCTCGCTCGAGGGGGTTTGCGACAGCACCATGCCTGCCGGCACGGTATCGCTGTATTGGAACCCGCTCAGTTTAATGGCGCGGTTTTCCACATACTTGCCGCGCAACGCGTCGTAACTCTGGCCGACCACATTCGGAACCGATCCCATGGTGTTCGGCTCGAGATACTCGGTCTTGTCGGTGATCACGATGGTGCCGGTCGGCACGGTGGTGGTAGTGTTTGTCGGTGTGCCTTCGGTAGCGGGTTTCGCCGTGATGCGGCCGAGCGCAAAGCCGAGCAACGCAATCAAAATACAGGCGATAATCCCGACCACAATGTATACGGCGATCGGCGTGCCGGCCGGTTCGAGTTCAAACTCATCTTCGGCGGGAATCATTCCTTCCGGATCCTCTTCGTCCTCTAACAAGGCGGCCACCGCCGGCGCTTCTGCCAAGCGATCGCGCAACAAGGCGAGCGAGGTCAGTCGCTTTTCTACACTGGGTTGCAACGCGCTGAACAGTGCGGATGCCACATGGGGCGGGAATTCGCTTGCCACCTCGGAGGGTACGGTGAGATCGGCGTTGGTCTTCGGACGGGTTTCGCCGTCCGGCGGGGGAGAACCCACCAACGTGCGGAAGATGACCGCAGCAGCACCGTACACATCGGCTGCCGCCGTGGGGGTGGTGCCGAATGCGTACTGTTCGGGCGCAGCGTAACCCGACGCCAATTCAGCCGTCAATTCGCTGTTGGCGGAACGTGCTTCATCGATGGAAAAGTCGCTGACATGCAGTTTGCCGTCGGTTCCGACGATCAAAACATCGGGCGACAGACCGAGGTGTAATACACCGGCCTGGTGCCAAGAGACAAGTGAGTTGAGCAACGGAATAAACAAGGGGCGTGCATCGTCCCACAAAAGACGGCCGTCGCGCTCTTTCAAATAGTCGGACAGCGTAGCGCCTTCACACTGTTCGCTGATGGTATACGCCGTTTCGTTTTGCTGGAAGATATCGTAGGTCGGAATGCTGGCGGGCAGATCCCGCATGCGCGCGACCACACGGGCGTGTGCCAGGAACTTGTTCATGTATTCGGTATAGGTCTGTTCACAGCCGCGAATGGCACGCAACGACAGATCTTCCGCACGTTCACACAAGGTCTGCGGGAAAAATTCCTTCACCGTGATGGGGGCCTTCAATACGGTGTCGTAACCGACGTATATCGCAGAATCACTGCCGTCTTTCAGCAGGCGACCGACCATATACCGCTCAGACAGGATCGTACCCGTCGGCAATACGTGCGGCGGATTGGTTGCACTGGCTATTTCACCGCACGCAGGGCAAATCGCCTCGCCCTCCGGCAACGGTTGCATACAGCGCATGCACAAATGAGAAAAATTCGTCATACCGACATCCCTTTCCTTAGGGTTTCACTCACCCATTGTTAAAATATCGCATTTGTAAGCGCGGGCAAAGCAAAAACGCCGAAACAACCCGCTTCGCGGCGGGAGGGGTGATTGCCGACCCGAGATCCGAAGTATATATATTATACTTCTATTACAGTAAATACCATTATAGTAAATACCGCAGACAAAGTCAAGAAGGAGGGGCGGATTGTAACCTTTTATTCACACATCGCCCGCGGTGGATTTCCAATTTTCCCGAAAATGAAAGTTTATGCGCGAAAACGAAAAAATATGTGTTTAAATAGGACGAAAACAGCCCAAAATCAGAACGAAAGCCCCTTTTCGAAGGCGTTTTGAAGGGTGTTTCATACGGAAATTCGGCCGAATGCACAAAATATTGCGAACAAATGTTCTTAACAAATTGCATTTCCAGTTTTGTAAATAAATGGAAGGTAAAACGAAAAAATCCACAAAATTTCTCAAAACAGGGGAGGCGTTCAAGGCGAAATATGAAAAAAAGACCGCTCTGTAAGCGGCAGAGGGCGAAGAAAACCGGCCGCTTTTGGGGAGGGCGGCGAGGGGGGAGAATCTGAAAAACGACGGGAAAGTTTGTGCAAAGGTACCAAAAAAGCACCCGTTCGATTGGTTGACATCACACACACCTTTGCGTATAATGGGCAACGGTGCGTAATCCCCGACGACGAACTGTATATACAGGGTTATGTTTTTACCCTACAGAGAGGAGCATAGAATGGGAACGCGACAAGAAAATCGAAATGAGATCCGCCGGCAACCGTTCTGGCGCAGCCGCTGGGCGGCGGCCGCAATGCTGTCGGTTGTGAGCGCCGTGGTGATCACCTGCTTGGTATCCCATATGCAGGCGTTCACTGTGTTGGACGGCGGCGAGCGTTTTGTGATATCCGCCTTGACCGATGACCCCACCGAAGCGATTCGTTTGGCGGGTGTCGCGGTGGGCGAACACGATACCGTTTATCGCACGGGAAGCGGAAACGAAGTGACCATCGACCGTGCTTTTGCGGTAACCGTCACGGTAGACGGCGAAACCAAACAACTGTATCTCACCGGCGGTACGGTGGGCGATGCGCTGAAACAGGCGGGTGTGAACGCAAACGAATATCGTTTGGTGAACGCCGCGGTGACCGATGCGCTGGACGAAGGTGCCGATATTTGTTTGGAAAGTGTACTGAACTATGCGGAACGTACCGTCACGGAAGAGATTCCCTTCACGGTGAAGACGCAATATACACCCGATCTTGCCAAAGGCCAGACCAAGGTGGTACAAAAAGGTGAAAACGGCACGGTGACCCGCGTGATCCGCGATACGCTTGCGGATGGGGACGTGGTGTCTTCGGTCGTGCTGAGCGAACAGCGTACCGAACCGGTGGAGGAGATCCGCCTGGTGGGCACAACGGTGGGCAAAGCAATGTCTCCGGCACCCTATGCCATTGCATTGGACGAACTGGGGCAGCCGGTGGGCTATAAAGCGCTGAAAGTGGGCCAGTGCACGGCCTATACCAACGACCGCGGCCTGGCAGGCGAATGGACCTCTACGGGGCGTCCGGCGTCGGTGGGTGTGGTAGCGGTAGACCCGAAGGTGATCCCCTACGGCACCGAACTGTATATCGTGTCGGCGGATGGTTCGATCGTGTACGGTTACGCTATCGCGGGGGATACAGGCGGTGCGTTGACCAGCGGTCGCGTGCTGATCGACTTGTTTATGGATACCTATGAAGACTGTATCCGCTTCGGTCGCCGCGATATGAACGTATATATTTTGGAGTAAGATAAAGATAAGACAAAGGCGTTGCAACACAGCAACGCCTTTGTCTTTTACGGTTCGTTACGGTATACGTATTGGCCGAGTAGGGAAACGAGCTCGTCTTTGCTTTGAGCGCCGCATTCCGTAAGGAGCTTGCGGACACGGTACTTCACCCCGCTGACGGTCATAAAGCAACGCTCGGCAATTTGTTCGACGGTCTGCTTTTGCCAAAGGGATTTCAGTATGGTCTTTTCCATGTCATCGGCGGCGTTCAGCACCTTATCCACGATCAGCATCTCGGCGAGTTCGCGGTCGTTGTAAAAAGCATCTTCCCCGGGCTCCAATTCCAGGATCACGGAAGAGAGCGGCGGTGCGGTGAGGTTGCTGTCGAGCGACCACAATACCCGCGCCGTCATTCCCGAAAGATACGGATGTTTCTTCAGCGTGTGATAGACGTAAACGGCGGCTTCGCCGTATTGGTCGAAATTCATGTTAAGAGAGACGATGCGGTGGCGGTAAATGTGTGAGATCTGTGTCTGCGCGCAACTCACGATATAAATATCGTCCAATTTCTCCGGCGCCCGGTTCTCCAAATTGCGCACCAGGGAAACGGCGGCAAAATCGTTGGCACAGATCGCGGCATCGAATTCATCGATACGGTCGAAAAAACGCGCAAAACAATTCTGCAAGGAACCGTGGTTGTTGAAGATCTGCATGGTTTGAAGATCCGGTTCGCGCCAATGGAACAGACTGTCCACACGGCTGATGTCGGCGAGGGAGTCCGTATTGATACCATATAACGCAAGGCGATTTCTGCCCTTGGATCTCAAGGTGTCCAAGAGATTTTTCATGGAAGCGTGGATATCCGAACACACGCAACTGTAAATACAACCCGGCAAATTTTCGGACTGATTGCAGATGAGGATCGGCGTTATGCCGTTTTGGTTTAATTGCGTAACGGCTGAAAGGCACCATTCGCGGTCGGAAGCGATGATGAAGATCGCATCCAGCGTATGGTCAACCGTTTGGGTAATGTCGCAAAACGGGATCCGCTTGCGACGGAGACTTTGAACCAGACTCTCGTACAGGCTTTTACACCAAAGACTTTTCCGATATTCGGAATCCAACAAAATACCAACCATAGTATCACCCGTAACCATTATACAACACGATAAAGAGATGTTCAAACAAAAAATTTCGTGTTTTTTTGCAGGTTTTTCCGCCTTTTATGTTCGTGAAAAAACCGTTACAATACCGATATACAGGGGAGGCATTCCATAAAGAAGAAACGGGGTTTTTGTAATGAGTAAGGTAAGCGTTAAAAAGCATAAGCAGTGTATTCCCACCTACATACCCAAGAAAGCGAACGATCTGCCGATGTTTTTTGAAAACAAACCGTATCAGGGGGCCAGCGGAAGATTGTACCCCATTCCGTATTCCGACGGTATTACCGACGAGAAGAAGGAGGTGGAGTACGATGTGTTCACGTTGGAAAACGAATACATAAAAACCCAGGTCTTACCGGCGATCGGCGGTAAGATCTTAAACGGTTACGACAAGGTCGGTGCGCACAACTTTATCTATAACAACGAAGTTATCAAGCCGGCTTTGGTCGGTCTTGCCGGTGCGTGGATCTCGGGCGGCATTGAATTCAACTGGCCGCAACACCATCGTCCCACCACCTTTATGCCGCTCGAAGCCGTTATCGAAGAGAATGAAGACGGCGGAAAAACGGTTTGGACCGGCGAGGTAGAACCGTTCAACCGTATGAAAGGCATGGCGGGCATTACGTTGGATAAAGGCAGAAGTTACATCAAGGCGAAGATCCGTGTGTATAACCGCACGGCACTCCCGCAAGTGTTCATGTGGTGGGCCAATTTGGCGGTGCCGGTAAACGAGGATTACCGCACCGTTTTCCCGCCGGATTGCGAATGGGTGAACGACCACGACCGTCGCGCGGTCTTGGAATGGCCGATCGCCAAAGGCGTGTATAAAACGGCGCGTCCGTACGATTTCGGCGAGGGTACCGACTTGTCGCATTACAGCGCCGTGAAGGTTCCTTCCAGCTATCTTATTTCTCAGGGGCAGTCGGATATGGATTTCATTGCCGGGTATGATGTCGGCATCCAAAAGGGGATCGCCACGGTGGCCGATCACCATATTGCGCCCGGCAAAAAGATGTGGCACTGGGGTGTCGGTGATTTTGGCGATATGTGGTGTAACAACCTCACCGACAAAAACGGCCCGTATATTGAATTGATGACCGGCGTGTATACCGACAATCAGCCGGACTTTACCTGGATCGCGCCGTATGAGTCGCGCGAGTTCGAACAGTACTGGTATCCGATCCGCGATATCGGCGAGATCAAAAACGCGATGATCGATGCGGCATTGAATATGGAAAAACGGGAGGAGGGGTTGTTCTTCGGTTTTAATGTAACGGGTACCTTTGCGAACGCAACCGTACGCGTTACCGCAAAGGATGTCGTTCTTTTTACCGAGACCTGCACTATGACACCGGACGTTTCGTACAGGAAGACCATCGATATCGGTGACGTTGCTTTTGAGGACGTTACCGTCGCGCTTATCAGTGAAGAGGGAAAGGTGCTGGTTTCGTATACGCCGTATGTGCGCGGACAGAAGCGGCCGATCGCGCCGCGTCTGCCGGTGAAGCGCCCGTGCGAGATCGACACGGTGGAAGAACTGTATATCAACGGGTATCATCTGGAGCAGTACAAACAGCACAACCATAAAGCAGAGGACTATTACCTCGAGGGTATTCGCCGCGACGCGGGGGATATTCGCTGTAACACGTCGATGGCGCGCCTATGCCTGAAGAACGGTGAATTCTCAAAGTGTGTGGCGTATTGTGACGTTGCGATCGCGCGTTTGACGATGCGCAACGAGCACCCCACCGATACGGAAGCGTTCTACCTTAAAGGGCTGGCGCTTTCTTATCTCGGTGAAAATCAAGCGGCGTACGATATTCTGTATAAGGCGGCGTGGAACTACACCCACCGCAGTGCCGCTCTGTTTGAGTTGGCCTGTTTGGATTGTAAGAACGGCGAATTCGTTGCGGCTTTGCAGAAACTGGATGAGTCGATCGGCTTGAATTACGGGCACACCAAAGCGCAGAATTTGAAAACCGCTATCCTTCGCCGTATCGACAGGAGCGCCGCGGAGGCGATGGCGGCTGCGAACGTAAAGAGGGATCGGCTCGACTTGTTTGCCTTGGTAGAGCAGTCGCATTTTGTCCGTAACGAGGCCGAGATCGCACAGTTTGCCGAAAAGGCGGAAAACATGCTGGATGTGGCGTGCGACTACATGCGAGCGGGCTTCTGTGAAGATGCGTTGTACGTTCTCAACATGTATAAAGGTGAGTATCCGCTGGTCGTGTATTACAAGGCGTTCTGTCTAAAGGAGGCCGCGCTTATCCGGATGGCCGAGGCGATGGATACGGGTTATTGCTTCCCGGCGCGTCTTGAGGACATCGAAGTGCTTCGGTATGCGATTGAAAACGACGACACCGCGGCCAATGCCTGCTACTATTTGGGCTCGCTGTATTACGATCGTTTCCGCTACCGCGAGGCCGCTGACCTGTGGGAAGAAGGGGTCCGTCGCGACGGCACCCACGGTAAGATGTGGCGTAACCTGTCGCTGTACTGTTTCGATAAAGCGGGGGATGCGGAAAAGGCCAAGGAGTGCCTCGAAAAAGCGTTAAAATACAAAAACGACCCGCGTCTATTGCTGGAATACGAACAGTTGCTCAAAAACATGAAGTATACCCCCGAAGAACGGCTGGCGGTGTATGAGCAATATCCCGCTCTGCTGGCGGAACGGGACGATTGCTATCTCGACAAACTCACCTTGGTTTCGCAGACGGGCGATTTCGCAAAAGCGATCGAAATGGCCCGTGTAAAGCGGTTCCATATTTACGAGGGCGGCGAGGGCAAACTGACGAAACAGCACGCATGGATGCATGTGTTGTATGGCAAAGAACTTATGGAAACGGGCGATTTCAGCCGTGCGGAGTCGGTGTATTTTGACGGCGTGAACATGCCGCGTTCCTACGGTGAAGCCAAAACGTTCTTTAACCAGGAAGCGCACATCTTCTATTATCTGGGTGTATTGTACGAGAAAACAGGCAAGGCAAAAGAGGCGCAAAAGGCGTTTGAAGAAGCCGCGATTTACAAGGCGGCGGTATCGGAAATTTCGCTTTTCCGTGCGTTGGCCCTTAAGAAGTTGGGCAAGACAGCCGAGGCGGCGGCTGTCTTGGACGAAATGCTTGCCGTGGCCGAAAACTTCACGGTAAACAAGGATCTGCGCAGTTATTACGGTGTCGGTTCACCGTCGCCCATGCCGTTTGAGTATGACATCGAGAAGAAGAATCTTACTGACGGCAGTATTTTAAAAGCGTTTGCCTTGCTGGGTTACGATAAAAAAGACGAAGCCGAAGCGGCTGTCGCGCAAGCAAGACGGTTGGATCCGTATGACTTTAGGATCTTTGCCTTCGACCGTGTGAAGTAACCATGGAGACGATCTGTAACATCAGCAGCCCCGACAAGCGGTGGTACGCGGAAGTGTCTGCGCACAGGGGGGCAAACGTGATAACGTTGCAATTCGAAAACGAGGATGTGTTGGTGCCGCTTCGTTCTCAACAACAGTACGAGGAGAATCCGTTTTTGATCGGCAGTCCGTTGTTGTTCCCCGCGAACCGTACCTATAAAGGGACCTTCGTTTTTGAGGGGAAACGGTACACCCTTCCCATAAACGATGCGTTCGGCGTGGCAAATCTGCACGGCACTTTGCACACAAAGCCGTTTACGGTGATAACAGACACCCCTCGCACGGTTGTGCTGCGCCATGAGAATGCAGGCGAAGTATATCCGTTCCCGTTTCGAATTACCGTCACCTATACGGCGGACGACAACGGTTTCGATCAGCAATACGACATTGAGAATGTGGGCGACGGCCCTATGCCGTTCACCTTTGCGCTGCACACCGCGTTTGCGGAACCCGCGTGGTTCCGCGTGCCGATCGGTGCGTGCCAGGAAAAAGACGATCACCATATTCCGACAGGTCGATATGTGGCGCTTGACCCGCAGGAAAGCAGATACGGCGAGGCGAGCCCGTCGCGGGGGTTGGTGATATCCGGCTATTATTCGGCTTGCGGCCATGCGGCACAAGTCGGTGAGTATACCTACACGGTGTCCGAAAACTTCGATCATTGGATCTTGTATAACGGGGAGGGGAAAAGCGGTCTTCTGTGTGTAGAACCGCAGGCGGGTGCTGTCGACGGGTTGAACTCGGTCGATCGTTTGCGCATCCTTCGCGCAGGAGAGCGGGAGACGTTTCGGACACGAATAGCGAGAGCCAAATAAAATCCAAAAGGCGTTGCCGGTTTTCCGCGGCAACGCCTTTTTCTTATTCGTTGGTATTATCGATGAATCGTTTCGCCGCGGGCGGACATCTTGCCTTCGGGTTCGATCTCGCCGGCGCGCATCAGTGCCACCTTCGTGAGGTACGGGCCGACCAGCTCATAGATCAGCACCGAGAACAGGGTGATGTTGGCGACCAAGGTGCCGCATTTGCCGAGCGTTTCTGCTTTGAGCGCCATGCCGAGCGCCACACCTGCTTGCGGGAGAAGGGTGATGCCGAGATATTTTACAATAGACGGCTCACACTTTACGGCGCGCGCACTGATCCCCGCGCCGTAGTATTTGCCTGCCGAGCGGAAGAGGATGTAGACAACGCCGATGAGCACGATGACCCAGTCACGGAAGACCGCCAGTTCCAGTTCCGCACCGCTGATAACGAAAAACAGTACAAATAGGGGGGCGGTCCAACGATCCACACGGCCCATCAACTCTTCCGAGAAATCACACACGTTGCAGAACACCGTGCCGAGCATCATACACACAAGCAAGGAGGAGAATGCCACGTGAATGCGACCGATGCGGAATTCCACCATTGAGAGCGCCACCGTTAAAAAGATGAAGGTGACCGACATGGCCAAACGTTTCGAACGCGAGTGGAAGAAACGCTCGAAGAAGGCGAAGAGCAATCCCATTACCAAACCGAGAAGCAACGAGAAGACCACTTCGAGGATCGGCTCCAACACCACCGAGAGCACGTCTACGTGGCCGAGAACCAACGCTTTGGCCACACCGAACGAAACGGCAAATAATACGAGACCTACCGCGTCATCCAACGCGACGATGGGGAGCAACAGGTCGGTCAGCGGGCCCTTGGCCTTGTATTGCCGCACCACCATCAAGGTGGCGGCGGGAGCGGTGGCGGATGCTACGGCGCCCAGTACGATGGCGGTGGGAAGCGGCAATTTTTCCGGCATCAGGAAGTGCAGGCCGATCAGTGCGGCGTCCACAAGCAAGGTGGCGACGGCCGCCTGAAAAATACCGATCACCGTCGCTTGCTTGCCGGTCTTTTTCAACTGTGACCAACGGAATTCGTTTCCGATGGAAAAGGCAATGAAACCGAGCGCGACATCGGACAGTAAGCTGTACGTATCGATGTTTTCCATGCTGGTGAATCCGAGACCGGCTACGCCGAAAGAGCCGAGCAGATAGGGGCCGACCAGAATGCCTGCGACCAGATAGGCGGTTACGGCGGGCAGATTCAGCAGTTTCGCCAAACGGGACAGCATCAACCCCGCAAACAGCGCCACTGACAGTGTCAATAACGTTTCCATACTCAAAAACCCTCTTTGAAAATATGTATTAAAAAATCCGCTATTGATTGTATCCTTTTCAAGCGGGAAAGTCAAGAGAAAAAACAACAAAAAACCGCCCGAACGAGCGGTTTTTTGTTAAAAATCCAAGCACAAACGGGTCTTTACAAACGGGCGAACAAACTTGTCCGCCGCGGCGACATGGGCGGGGTGTACGGTGTAGCCTGCCAAAGCCGCCGCATCGGTGAGTTCCGATTCCAACATGGCATCGGCGTTCGAGGTGGCAAGCCCGTCGATGTGTACCGTGAGGGCGTGTAACCCTTCCACCGTGCCGACCAGTGCTTCGAGTTCGCGCTTCATGTTTTCACAAACCGTGCGCTTCTCGTCTGCCGACAATTCGTCTTTCAATTGCCACAAAATAATGTGACGTACCATAGTGACAACTCCTTTCGGAAAAAACCGGGTATCGCCGCGGCGATACCCGGTTTGGTTACTTATTCGCCGAAGAACGCTTTGCGGAATTCAACGGGATCGCAGGCGTTGATCGCCCGCTTGTTGACATCCACCTTCAAAGTGTCCATCTTTGCGAGGAGTTCTTCGTTGAACTCTTCGAACTTCATCGAGTAGAGGATCGTTTCCACCTGGTCGGCATAATAGTCGATCGCTTGGCCATCCTCATCTTCGCCGCGATCCGCCTCGGGATCCATACGCAGCACCAACGCGATGGTCGGGGTCTCGCTGTCGTCTTCGTATTCGAGGATCTTTACCTCGCCGAAGGACATCTCTTTGATGAGCTTTTCGAGGTTGTCGTTGCCGTCTCGCGAGGAGTCCACATCCACACGATGGTTATGTGCTTCTTCCTCTTCCTCTTCTTCGTGATCGTGATCGTGCGCCGTCGTGGTGGTGGCCGCACCGTCCGCGGTCGTGGTGTTGTTCAACGTGGTAGTAGTGGCTTCGGTCGTGGTTGCCGCGGTGGTCGTGGCGGCATCCGTGGTAGTGGTATTGCTACCGGTCGTGGTGGTCGTGGTGGAGGATTCCGCCTCAGCTTTGGCTTTTTCGTCTGCTTCGAACTGGTGGATCACCGCGTCAAAGTCCTTATCCTTCTCATACATCGCGAGATAAGACTCAAACGTTTTCTTCACTTCCGCCTTGGCTTCGTCGGTCAAGTCTTTCCCTTTCGAGTCGGTCAATGCGTCGGAAATGATGTAATAACTCAAATAGTTATCGTCGAAGTATTTGCGCACATCCGTCTCGGCCACTTCACGCTTGCCGCCTTTGCCGTACAGCGTATAGAACAGACCGGCCTCGTTGTAGTTGCACTCTTCCACCATGCGGGCGTAGCTTTCGTTGTTGAAGCCGAGCTCGATGAAGGCGTCGTTCTCCATTGCGGCTAACTCGTCGGCAAGGGCTTTCTTATCTTCTTCGTTCAGCGTCACGCCGAATTCGGTCATCATACGCTTGACAGCGGTCGAACGCACGATAGCATCCTGCGCCATCGCCTTGATATATCCCGCCAGATCGTATTTCTGCTCATTATAGGTGTATTCCTGTGCCCACACGTCGGTATCGGTACTGTACATCTCATAGTAGTACAGCGGCACCGACGAGGACGAACCCTGCATATACACCTGATAGAAGGTGTTGTACAGGAACGCCAGATATTCACCCGTGGTGTAATCGTCACCGTCCACCGTCACGGCGACCTTCGGGGTGGAGCAACCGGTCATCAGCAGAGCGGAGCAGAGCAGCGCCAATGCCAACAGCACGGTTACCGAACGTTTCAAAAAGTTACGCATAGTGTAGAGTCCTCCTTAAATTATGCTTTATTCGCATCTAAATTCGTATTATACAGGAAAAAGCGCCGTTTGTCTACTGGCAAACGGCACAATATTGTAAATTTTTTTAGGAAAAAACACCGAAACAGGAGTAAAGGAGCGGGTTATGGGCAAAATATACAGACTGGAATACGAATTTTTGTTCTTTTCCACGGTGGCCGATGGTGGAAAACTTGGTGGAAATCGTGAAAAACCGCGTAAACACGCGGGAGTTTTCCACCAAAATCGGTTTTTTCACGATTGTTTGTGCGCGTTTTCCACCAAAAAGGGTATCCAAACGGTATAATCACCTTGACATGGCCACCGCGATCACGCAAGCGGCCGCGTCCTCGCAAAACGTCAGGTCGAAATCGTCCGGGCGAACCGTGTTGAGCGGATGTCGCAAGCCTTCGCCGCCGCATTTCAGTGCGGCTTCTTTGGCGGCAAAGCGGCGTGCAGTCTCGCGCGGCGTGGCGGGCGGCGTTTCGGCGGGATGGGTCATCCGTGCCGCGAGACGCTCGAAACGGGTGGGTGCAAAAGCGGGGGCGTCCCACACTTGTATGTCACACCCGAGCGGGCGGTCGGCCATCGCGACCAACAGATGTCCGCCGCTGTGTGAAAAACTGACAAAAGCAACACCTTGCGGGGTGGTGATGCCCGCAGGGAAAGGTTTGCCGTTTGCCGCTGTTTCCCAACGAGGAAACGGGGTGGTCAGTGAATCGGCGGGGATAGGGCGGAAAAGAGCGCCGTTGCCGGTTTGCCAATGCCTCAGCGCACAGGCAAGGAGTGCCGAGAGTGCCGCCCCTTCTGCCTGTGCCGCCGCGGTGCGCGGCGCAAGTTGCGCGCGGCGTGCGGGCGGTAAGCGGTCCCACCAACGCCCGATCAACGCGGTGTCTGCCGCGTTGATATACGAATAGTATAATTCAAGCCGCATATTACGCTTACCTCCCTTCTGCGGCTATTGTAACACACCCGGGGAAAAAATTCAATTGACAAAATTCCGACAACTGGTTACACTATATTATAGGATGGTCTGATTATTTTACGGAGAAGGATCGTTATGAAGAAAAAAAGCCGACCTCACCGCGCGGTGAGAATATTGACGGATTGGTTTTTTTATATTTTCGGTTGTCTTCTGTATGCCGTGGGGGTGGATATGTTTATTACCCCGAACCATTTGGTACCCGGTGGAGTGACGGGCATTTCCATTCTGATCAATTATGCCGTGCCGTTCTTTCCGGTCGGTGCCGGTATTTTTGTCATCAATATTCCGTTGTTGATCTTGGCGTGGATCTATATCGGGCGGTCGTTTACCTGGCGAACGGCGGTGGTAACGGGGATCGCCTCGGTTACGATCGACCTGTTGGCGCCGTTTGTGACACCGTATACGGCCGATCCCCTGCTGGCGGCGCTGTTCGGCGGTGTGCTGAGCGGTTTGGGCTTGGCGTTGATCTTCTTACGCGGAGCGACGACGGGCGGCAGCGAAATTATGGCGCGTCTTCTTGAGAAAAAGCACCCCCACATTTCTATCGGGCGATTTATGCTGTTGGTAGACGGCATTATCATTGCCGTCTCGGTGCCGATATTCGGGCAACTGGAATCGGCGATGTATGCGGCGGTATTGGTGTTTGTATCGTCGTTGGTAGTGGACGAACTGATCGGCGGCGCGCGTCGTACCCGCACGGTGCTGATCGTCACGGCGGCGGAAAGCGCCATTGCCAAGGAACTTACCGTGCGGCTGGATCGCGGCGTTACGGTGATGGAAGCCACGGGCGCCTACACGGGCGGTGAGCGACAGGTGCTGATGTGCGCTGTGCGCCCGTCGGAGGTGCATCCGTTGCGGCAATTGTTGAACGAACTGGATCCCGATGCATTCATTATCGTGCTGAACAGCGAACAGGTGCTCGGTGCGGGTTTTCAATCGAAAGGATAAACGGAAAGGCGGGTATACCCGATGACCTATCAATGGAACAGCGACAGTTTGGGTGCCGTAATGGCGTTGCCCACTGCGGTAGCCGACCGTGCGCTGAAACTGGCGGGCGCACCGCAACTGAAGGTGTTGCTCTGGTTTACCCGCCACGGCGGGTTTGATGCGGCGGCCTGTGCCGCGGCTACCGGCATAACTGAAGGCGATTGCCGCGACGCCATGCAGTTTTGGGTGGAAATGGGTATTGTACGCGCCGAAGGTGCGCCGGAAACGCCCGCTCAAAAACCGTCGGCGGCGGAATTTCCGCCTCTTGCGGAATTGCCAAAACCTGCCCCCGAAAAAATCAAGCGACCCTCCTTCCGCGACGCGGTAGCGCGACAGAAGGAAAGCCCCGATTTTGATTACTTGTTGAAGATGGCGGAGCAACGGTTGGGACGTACCGTGTCTCCGGCGGAGGCTGAAACCTTCTTATACATATACGATACGGTGGGGTTGCCGGCCGAAGTTATTTTGATGTTGCTGGTATACGCTGTGCGCAGCGGCAAGGTGAAAGCCCGTTCGGGTTTTCGCACCTACTTGGAAAAAGCGGCGTTATCCTGGGCGAAAAACGGGATCACAACGGTGGCGGCTGCCGAGGCGGAACTTTGTTTGCAAGAACGGCGCCATACGGTGCGTGAGCATATTCAAACCCTGTTTGCGCTTGCTCGCCCGCTCACATTGTTGCAAACGGAAGCGGCGGTACGCTGGGTGGACGAGTGGCATTTTTCGGACGATATGTTGCTGATCGCTCTGGCTAAGTGTCGCGAAAAAACCGGTGATTTTAATGCGAATTACGTCACGCGTGTTTTAGAAGGGTGGCTTGCCGACGGCATTACAACGGCGGAGCAGGCGGCCGCGGCCGCCGCACCTCGCAAACGCTCAAACGCGAAACCGCTGTTATCGGATGAAGCGACGGTACCGGATGCGACCGATTATGAACGCGCCGCCGCCGATTGGCGACCGATCTATACGGGTAAACACCGTTCCGAAGAGACTACATAAGGAGTAACCGAAGATGGGCTACAGCAAAGAATTGTATGAACAAGCGATGCGGATCCTTGCCGAACGGCGCATGGATGCCGAAACCGCGGCCGCGTCGTTGCGTTCGCGGGCGATCGCGCGTGATCCGCGTACCGGCGAGATCGAGCGAGCGCTGTCGGGAACGGCATTATCGGTCGCGCGGGCGGTACTCGCCGGCATGGACGGCCGGCGCACGGGCGACATCACCGAAACGGTGAGCCGTCTGCAAGCGGAAAACGAACAGTTACAAAAGGAGTTGGCGGTGCGGCTACAGGCACTGGGCGAGACGGCGAAAAATTTTGAGCCGATCCCTACCTGTCCGGTTTGCGGCGACACGGGTTACAGCGGTCAACGCATGTGTACCTGCCTTGAAAATCTGTTGCGGGAACTTTCCTGCAAACAATTGAGTGCGCTGTCACAGATGCAACTTACCCGCTTTGAAGACCTCGATATGGCCTATTACGATGCGCCCGACAGCAACGGGGTGGTTCCGCGTCGTCAAATGGAAGATATCGTGGCGTTTTGTCGCGCGTGGGCGGCCGATTTTTCGATCGATTCACCGAATCTTTTGTTGCGCGGCCCTGCGGGGACGGGCAAGACGCATCTCTCGCTTGCAATGGCGCGGGAGGTGGCCGCGCGCGGCGGTCAGGTGGTATACGGCTCGGTACAGCGATTGCTTCGTCAGTTGGAAAAGGAGCATTTCGGGCGGGAAGACGGCGACAGCATGGAGCGCCTGGAATCGTGCGATCTGCTCATTCTGGATGACCTCGGCACCGAATTCGCCACCCCGTTTTACACCTCGGGATTGTACGAATTGATCAACACGCGTCTGCTTGCCGGACGACCGACGGTGATCTCCACCAATCTCAATCAAAAGCAGTTGCAAGAGCGTTACGGTGTACAGATCGCCTCGCGCATTGCAGGCTGTTTTCAGCCGCTGTTGTTTGCGGGACAAGATGTTCGTCAGCAAAAATTGATGCGTCGCTTGAAAGGAGAAGAGGTATGAAGATTAGGGGATATATTTTCGGAACGCTGATTCTTGCAGTGGTCCTGCTGATTTCGCTGTGCGGTTGTAAGGCGGCAAAAAAAGAGGAGGCCGATACGGCCGCCACCACAACGGCCGCGACAACGATCGCGACCACCACAGGCACCACTGCACAAGCGTATCCGTTTGTGGGATATGTGAACGCCACCACGTTGAACGTGCGCCCCACGCCGGATACCGGCGGCTACGCTATCGGCGGATTAAAATGGGGTGATGCGGTGACCATCCTTTCTCGCGAAGGCGATTGGTATGCCATTAGTTTTGCGGGGCAGACGGGATACATCAACGCACAGTATGTGCAGGATACCATGCCTGTCGTGACCACGACGGCGGCGGACACGACGACGGCAGGAACGACGACCACAACGACGGCCGAAACGGTTGCGCCGTGATCCGCTCGGTTACATCAGCGCGGCGAGGAGTAGCATTTCGCGCGCTTTTTGGTAGATCGGTTCAAACTCGGCGAGCGGCAGCGGGTTTTCGCCGCGTCCGAGTTCGATAGTAAAACCGGGGCGTCCCATTTCTTCGATGAACCAATCTTTGAATCCGCCGTGGGAGGCAAGCCCCGAAGGCTCGGCCACCGTGTAACCGGAAGAGGCGGCGAGTATGTTGGCCATCATACGGGCGGTGGCGGGGGTACGTTCGCCGTATTGCCAATAGATCTCTTCCCCTTGCGAATGCAACGCCAATACGTGGCGGAAGTCGGCACGACGGCAAAGGGAGGTCAGCGCGCGTGTTTCGGGTTCGCTTTCGGCGCACTCGCCACCGAAGCGGCGGGGAGACGGGCCGTCGATACCGCTTTCCCGTTCCATTTCGCGCAGGACGGTGTGGCCGGCGTTGAAATTGTGGTTCAGATCCACTCCGCGCGCATTAGCCTGCCACAATCCGGGGGTATCACCGCCTTTTTCGGCGACCAACGGTGCAAACGGACCGGCTATGCGACTGCCGCAAAGGGCGATATCCACCCCGTCGGGGTTAACTTGGGGGATAAACACCAAACAACGTCCGGCAATGGCGCGGCGAAAATCCATATCGGACAGTTGCCCGTCGCGGCAAAGCGCTTCGCAGATGTCTTCGCATAAGCGAAGCAGTACAAGCGACGTCAGCCATTCTTGCCCGTGGAAGGCGGCGGCATACAGCACGCGGTCGCGTCCGCCGCCGAGCATCACACCGTAAATGTCCCGCCCGAGCACACTGCGGCCTACCGGTTGCAGTTCCAAAAAACGATATCGCCCCACGAGTGCGCTGAGCAATGAGCGCACCGTGCCCGAATCGGCAGGTTGCGGTATCGTAATTTTCTTTTTCATTGTTATAACCACCCTTACATACGACTTGTAACACTATATATGATAACGGAGGAGCTGCTATGAATCTCATCGAAAAACCAATGTCGCAGGACTACAAATATAAGGGAAAAATTGTCAATATGCGGGTGGACGAGGCACTTTTGCCGAACGGACAGACCGCGTTGCGCGAGGTGGTGGAACATCCCGGCGGCGTATGTGTTGCCGCGCTGACCGACGAGCGGGAGCTTTTGTTTGTGCGACAGTTCCGCTACCCGTACGGCGAAGTGGTGTGTGAATTGCCTGCGGGGAAATTGGAACGCGGGGAAGATCCGCTGGTTGCAGGCAAGCGGGAGTTGCAGGAAGAGACGGGTGCCACTGCCGAAACCTTTACGTCGCTCGGTAAATTGTATCCTACGCCGGGGTATTGCGGCGAAATTATCCACTTGTATCTGGCGGAAGGACTGCACTTCGGCGCTTGTAACCCCGACGAAGACGAGTTCTTAGAGGCCGAGCGTATACCGTTGGATGAAGCGGTGCAATTGGTATTGAACGGCGACCTGCCCGATGCCAAAACGCAGGTGTTGGTATTGAAAGTGGCGGCGTTGCGTCGGTGATTTCCTATAAAATCGTAGTACAATTCAGCTATAAACCGAAAAAATCATAGAAATTTTCAAAATACGATTGACAAACCGCTTGTTTTTGCATACTATTTTTAGTAGAGAGAAGGGTGTATCCCTTTTTTATATCGCCTGTGCGGCGAAAATTATTGCGGAGGATGACAATATATGGTGTTCGAAAAAGTCAGAGAAATTTTGTGTAATCAGTTCGACGTGGACGAAGAGGCCGTAACGCTTACCACCCGTATCGGCGAAGATCTCGGAGCCGATTCGTTGGATGCGGTGGATATGCTGATGTCGCTCGAAGATGAGTTCGATGTGGAGATCCCCGACGAGGAGATCGAAAACATCCACACGGTAGGCGACTTGGTGACCTACATCGAAGAACATCAATAAGTAAAATAAAAAGGACGGCTGTTGTAACTGCAACAGCCGTCCTTTTTTACGTATGTAAACCGAAAACAACGGAGAACGCCGACGCGGTTTTCCGTCGGTGAGATAACGCGTTTACCGCGTTTCTTTAACAGTCCGAAGGGGATTCAGCGCGCGTGAAAGATCTTCAGAGGCACGCCCCGTTCGCGGCACTTTTCAATGACGAATGCCGTTCCGCGGGAACGACCGTCCCAAAACGCCAACACGAGATCGCTGTAGTCAATAATGGACAGATTGCGAATCAGCGGGGCGCGGCGACCGTATTGGTCGTAATCGGGCAAAAACTCTCGAAGCGGTACACCGTGTGCCCGTGCCCATAACGCCGCCGAGGTGTCTACACCGCACGCGCCGCCCGATACGATTTCGGATACGTCGGCGGGCAGATACCTTTCCAAATCGGGAACCGTCAACCCACGCGATCCGATGACCGCTACTTTCACACCCTCACCCCCAAACGAACATCTGTTCTCATCATACCATACCGCGCGGGGTTTTACAAGAGTTTTTTTGAAAAAAACGGATATACTGTGGAGGGAGGGAGCGAAAATGGCGTATTTGGAAGCACGGAAACTGACCAAAATATATCGCCGCGGCGGCGAAACCACGGTGGCGTTGGATGGGGTGAGTTTTTCGGTCGAACAGGGCGAGATGGTGGGAATCGTTGGCCGTTCGGGGTCGGGAAAATCCACGTTAATGCACTTGCTCGGTTGTTTGGACAAGCCTACGACGGGGCAGTATTGGCTGAACGGACGGGATATGTCGGCCTTGCCTCGCCGCCGACTCGGTGCGGTGCGTAACCGCGAGATCGGTTTTGTGTTTCAGCAGTTTCATCTTATCGGCAGTTTGAATGCCGTGGAAAATGTGGAATTACCGCTGATGTATCGCGGCATGTCGGCCAAAGAGCGCCGTCGGCGGGCGGAAGAGTGTTTGTGCCGTATGGGCCTTCAGGATCGGTTGGGACATAAGCCGTCGGAACTGTCGGGAGGTCAACAGCAACGGGTGGCGATCGCGCGCGCTATGGCGGGCGACCCCGCGCTGTTGTTGGCGGATGAGCCGACGGGGAATTTAGATGCCGCCTCTGCCGCCGAGGTGATGGATTGCTTGCATACGCTTCACCAAAGCGGGCGCACGGTGCTTATCATTACCCACGATATCGCTTTGGCAAACACCTTGCCGCGGCGACTCTCACTTGCCGCAGGACGGCTCGAATGAAAACGTATAGTGGATGCCCAGCCAAAACGCATTGTTTTTC
>JAZNTV010000092.1:0-2270 GCA_045591985.1 Acutalibacteraceae bacterium | reverse complement strand
GCACTTCTTCGGCGATCTGCGCGGCAGGAAGACCTGCTGCAATGCGTTTCGCCGCTTCCAGCACCAAAAGACCGGAGCCGGTGGAGAGGTTGCAGGAGTCGATGACCCACACGTTGCCGACTTCTTCGGCGGCAAGACCTGCGTTCTGATTGGAGGAGGAAAGCCCGTGTCCGAGCGAGATGTGTACCACGTCAAATCCCTGCTCCACGAACGCGCGGAAGAAGTCTTCATAGGTAGCGACGTTGATCGCCGCCGTGCGCGGCAAAATCTTCTTTTCGCGATAGGTCGCGTAAATGCCGTCGGGATCGATGGTCACGCCGTCAAGATACTGTTCGTCACCGAGCGTGACGTTGAACGGGATGATGTGTACCTTGTGCTGTTCCAACAATGCGGCACCCAGATCGCAGGTGCTGTCAGCGGACAGAAGGACCGGTCTGCTCATAGTTTTGTCACCTCATTTTAGATTCAATAGATCAACTATACCATAATTCTCCGCAAAAAACAAGTAATCCCCTTGTTTTTTTGCAAAATTGTGGTATGATAAAAATGGTATATTATCGGTAGACATTAAATAACGGAAAGGATAAATGAAATGGAGAAACGAACGATCCCGTTTTGGGAGATCCTGCGGGCGGTGTCGCTGGTGCTGTTTTTTGCCGGTGCCGCCGTACTCGGCTACTGGATCTTCGGACACGACAATCCCGCGCTCGAGGTGCGTAACGAGGTGCAGCAACTGCTCTATCCACTCGGCCTCGGTCTGCTGCTCGCAGGTCTTTTGACCGCAACGTTGTCGGCAACGCTGTGGAAAAGCGACGAAGAACGTCCCGTGTGGTACTATCCCGTGGCGGCGGCACTGCTTACCTTGTGCGGACTTGGCATTGCGTACGTCTTTCTCGGCATCTGTCCTGTCGGGGACGAGACGTGTCTCATCGTGGATATGCACCATCAGTATGCCCCGTTGCTTGCCAAACTGCGCACGATGTTTATCGGTGGTGGCAGTTTCCTCTATTCGTTCGACCTCGGAATGGGCGCATCGGTGCTGCCTGCGTTTGCGTACTATCTTGCAAGCCCGCTCAACCTGTTGCTCGTGCTGTTCCCCGAACATCTGCTGGCAGAAGGCATCTTCCTCATCACCATTCTTAAAAATATGTTGATCGCGGCGGCGTGCGCACTGTGCCTGCAGTATCTGTACGGCGAGCGTTCACCCAAAGTGGCGGCGGTGTCGCTGTTCTATTCGATGATGATGTACGTTCTCGCGTATTCGTGGAACATTATGTGGCTGGACGGGTTGATCGCTCTGCCGCTTGTGGTGATGGGTTTCGAGCACCTGATGCGTCGCGGAAAATATTTGCCGTACGTACTCTCGCTCGCCTACGCGCTGTATGCGAACTATTACATCGCGTTTATGCTGTGCATCTTCCTGGTGCTCTATTTCTTTGCCTTCCTGCTCCGTCAAAAGCGGGAGAGCGAAGCCAACCGCCGTGCACTGTGGCGGTTTACGGCGGGGTCGTTGCTCGGCGGCGGTATCGCCATGTTCTTGGTACTGCCCACCTTCCTGGCACTCGGGCAGACTTCGGCGGCGGGCGCGGGACTCCCGGATATGGACGTGTACTTTGATCTGTACGATATGCTCGGGCGCCATCTCTATCAGGTGTCCCCCACCATTCGCTCCCGCTTTTTGCCGAATTTGTATTGCGGTATTGCGCCGCTCGTGTTGGTGCCGCTGTTTGCACTCAACCGCGGCATTCCCCGCCGCCGCCGTGCGGCGTATCTCGGCTTGCTTGCTGTGATGTTCTTCAGCCTGCCGCTCAATCAAGTGAACCTTCTGTGGCACGGCCTGCACTCTCCGAACGACCTTCCCTACCGTTTCTCCTTCATTTATTGCTTCGTGCTGATCCTGCTCAGTTACGAAACGCTGATGCATATCCGCACCGTCCGTCCGCGCCAGATCTTGGCGGTACTCGGTGCCGTCCTCACCTACGTGATGGTGGAGGAAAAGTTCGGCAATTCCGAGACCTACGGGTTTAAAACGCTGTATATCAGTTTGGCGCTTGCCGCACTCTACGCCGCGCTGGCGTATTTGATGGCACGCCAAAAGGTGCGTCGTGCCGTCGGCAGTATGCTGTTGCTCACGCTGGTGACGATGGAGATGACCCTGAACGCCTCCAATGTGATGACCCAGTTGAACAATCAGGAGTTTTACAGCAACCACAGCGGTTACGTGGACAACCTCACGACCGACGCTGTGAAGGATGCGGTAAGTCGGATCG
>JAZNTV010000091.1:0-1722 GCA_045591985.1 Acutalibacteraceae bacterium | reverse complement strand
GACACGGCATCGGAACACGGTATGAAGCTCATCGTGGGTCTGCTCACCGGCTGGATGAGCGGGCGGCTGTACGTCCCCGCCGTGCTGAACGGGGTCAACCTGCGCACCGACCCGCGCGCCCTTTTGTGGGAACAGCGGTTTATCGAAGGTTTCGTCACCCGCTTAAAGCATCATCCCGCCATTATGGCATGGGATCACGGCAACGAGTGTAACTGTATGTGGCAAACGGCGACGCGGGACGAAGCCGCGGCGTGGACCGCCGCTATGACCAACGCCATTCGCGCCGCTGACCCGTCCCGTCCCGTCATCTCGGGTATTCACGACCTTTCGCTCGAAAGCGTGTGGCATGTTGACGATCAGGCAGCGTATTCCGATATGCTGGTCACCCACCCGTATCCGTTCTGGGTGCGCCACGCCGACCGTCACCCGCTCTTGTCGGTCAAGACGTTGGTACACGCCGCGGCGCAGACCGCGTTTTACGCCGACCTTGCAGGCAAGCCCTGCCTGGTAGAAGAGATCGGCACGATGGGGCCGATGGTGTGTTCGGATGAGACCGCCGCCGCGTTTTTGCGTATCAATATGTGGCACGCCCATATCTTCGATCGGCCCGGTTTCCTGTGGTGGACGGCATTCGATCAGCCGTTCGGCGAGCCGCCGTATGAAGCTTTCGCGGCGGAACGGGGACTGGGGCTATAATCCGCCACCCGTCAACCCAAAGCGTTTATGAAGGAAATGACCGCGATGGCGGCGCGGCTGAGAGGCCTGCCGCGCCGTATCGACCGTAAGATCGACGCCGTGTGCGTGCTTCCGCGCAACGTGGATTCGTGGAAACTCGCGTTTGCCGTCACTATGCTGGCGATGCAGGCGGGGATCTCCGTTCAATTTACAGATTGTATAAAGGCGCTCCCCGATGCCTCGTCGTATATCCTGCCGGCGCTCGCAGGAACCGACGCACTACCCAAACGGACATACGAGGCACTTAAAGAGCGGGTGGCAAACGGTGCCAAATTGTACCTCTCGCTATGCGGGGGTATGTTATCGGAATTTGAAGAGTTAACGGGATTGTGCATCGAAGACAGCGCCGGCGGGTTCACTTGCCGCTTGGACGCAGACGGTGTCACGGTGGAAGGTCACGGTGAGCGGCAACTGTTCTACCGCAACGCGCCGAACGGTCTGCACTGCCACGCCTACGGCAAGGGTGTGGTCTATACGTTGGATTTCTCGACCGCGCAGCATCTGTTCGACACCGATCCCGAAACCTCCCCCTATTATCACGTTTACCGTGAGATCTTCCGCGAAGAGATCGCCGCTTACCCCGTGCAGTGCGACGATCCCGCCGTGGGGGTGGTGTGGCATCCGGTGAGCGGACGTTGCCACCTTATCAACTACAGCGGCTGTGAAAAGACGGTGGCAGGACAGACCATCCCGCCTTTTGATGCCGTGGAGGTGTCCGTATGAAACCGAAGAATGCCACGCCGAGCCCGTTTTCCGCGCGTCTGCGGGAACTGCGTGCTACGGCAAAGATGACCCAGCAAGAGGTTGCCGACCATCTGGAAATCCAGCGTTCCACCTACGCGTACTATGAAACCGGTGCCATCGAGCCGCCGCTGTCCCTGCTCCAACGCCTGGCAACCGAGTTCCGCGTAACAGTGGGGTACCTTTTGGGAGACAATGAGATCGCCGCCACGTTGCCGATGCGCCAGGACAACTCCGCCCCCTCGG
>JAZNTV010000090.1:0-19575 GCA_045591985.1 Acutalibacteraceae bacterium | reverse complement strand
ATAACCGTCACGCAGGTTATCCCAATAGAGCGAGATGGTGCGTGTGATTGCCTTGGAGCTAAAGGACATCGGTTGCTTTCTCCAAGTAACAATCATTTCACCCGTGAGTTTTATATCGTCCTCGTCGGGATGCACGGCGATAGTGTTGGTCGTAGGATCGTAGGTGAACTTATCGTTTGTAATGGTAATCTGATAGTTTTCGCCGTTACGGAAGTCTGCTTTTCTTTCGGGGTCGTTCCAATCGTTATAAACGGCCTGTTTTGCTTCGCCTGAAATAAGGTCGAGATAATCCATATTGAAGAAGGAATCGGGCAACTGTACCTGACGGACAAACTGCTTCATTATGATTTCGGGAACGTCCTCTTCGTCGGTTGCAAAGTCGAGCACGTTATCACGGCGACCCGTTTCGTAGAGTTTCCATTCCTTGTCAATAAGATTAGCACGGGCGGAGTATCTTCCTCCAATAGCCTTGGCTTCAAGACCGAGTTCAAGATAGATGCCTACCTGAATCATCAAGGCACCGCTGTAGGACACATCTTTGCCCTTAGACTCGGTATAATGCAATTCATAGAAGAAATAACCGTAAAGGTTGGTATATGCGCCTGCGCCTGCTTCAAAGCCGACGGAGCCAAGACTTGCAGAAATTACCGAGATAGAGAAATTCATCTCAATACCGGCTTTTAATCCGATTCTGCCCATAGAATAGAAGCAGAACTGATATGCCTTCTCCTGCAGATCAATAGTATCGGAATAGGCGGAGCGGTTTTTGATGCTCATAGTGAACACGTGGCGCTTGCCTTCGATGTACTCAAAGTCAAAGCCGACAGAGAGCGCGGCATCCATATCAACCACAAAGGCAACCGAGAAATTGATATTGATCAGCGGAATGCCAAACGGAACGCTCTTTTTAATCTCAACGATGTTGTATTCTACAACACGCACCCAATCGGTATCGGAGGTAACGAGTTTGGAATAGGCTTCGACGAGTTTTGCCTGCGTATCGTCACTCTGTTCGCCGCCGTCTGCCATTTCTTTAAGCAAGGCTTTGATTTCAGTAGCAATATCCAATGCGCTGGTGTTATCGCTGTCTTCGCCCTTGGTGACCATAGTAGCGTTAAAGGAAACACCCGTGAAGTTCATAGTATCAACGTTGGCAGAAACCTTAATGTCGGAAATGTATGGGATAATAATCGCAACATCCCAAATTGCTTCTGCGCTGACGCCGAAGTCAACACCGACTTCTTCCACGAAGCTACCCGTAACAGCTATCTCAATGAAGCTGTCGGAATCTTCGGATGAAATGGTGAATACAACGACTACGTCAAGAGTAATGGTGATACCTTTTTCATCGGCATTGGTTCCTGCAATATCACCGAGGTGTGTCGGATTCTTGCCGACCTTTGCTTTGACGGACCTTTCTTTGATCTCAACCTCTACGCTGCCACCCGACATTAGTTTAAGTTGTTCGGGAGTAACGGTAGAACCGTCTTTCAAGGTAACCTTATAATCTTCAAGGTTTACGCCGGCGCTGAGGGCGTTAAAGTTATCGGTTGCGAGAGAAAGAGAGGTCAGATAGAGCGCCGCTTCTTCTGCAAAGCCGCTGTCGATTGCCTGCTGTTCGATTTCGGACTCCATCTCGGAGGTATCCATACCTTCAAGCAGTTCTGCGGCAGACATTTCTTCCTCGGTATAAACGTCCATACAGGATTCAACATCATCCCAAGTTACCACGATGTAGGTAATGGTAGTGGTATCATTGCCGTTTGCCTTTACCTTGGTAATCTTACCGTAGCCGGTAAGTTTTGCCGCATCGTCGCCACTTTCTACACCAAGATCACCCGTATAGAAGGCAAAGAAGTCACCCACGTCAACGGTGGTCTGGCTATCGAGGTTCATATAGGAATAAATATCTGCGGAATAATCGAGGTATTTATCTTCAACCGTAACGGTATTAGCATCGTTATCGGTATCCGCCGCTTCGGGCATAGGAAGAACATCGGGAGTAAAGAGAACTTCCTCCGCTTCTGCGCTTTCATAGGTATATGTATTGCCGCTTACTGCGGTAATTTCGAGATATGCCATATCTCCGAGTTCGGATTTAGGGGTATTTTCATCTCTGTTTGTGGGGATTTCCCCTTCATATACACAAACGATGTCGCCAACCTTAACGGTAGTGTCGCCCGTGTACTTAAAGGTGCCTTTGGAGAGTTCGGTAACAGTTACGTTCTCACCGTCGGTCTGATACAAGGCAATATCCAAGGAGTCCACGCTTTGTCCGTTATTGACGATGTTGCTTACCTTATTTAGAGGGAGATATTTAATATCGCCCTGCATTGTAAGGTTCATAACCTCGTCACGATGAACGGTGAAGTTATACTGACGGGCAGATGCGTCCTCGTCCTTAAAGGTGAGTTTGTCGCTGAGAAGCGCAATGCGGTAGGAATACCCTTCCTTAAAGCCACCGTTACCCTTAACGGTGAAGGCTCCGGTCGTACCGCTTACGGTAATAATATCCTTTGCGTTTGGATCGGTAAGATCGTCCGCATCAAGAGCCGCCAAAACGTCATCAGCGGTCATATTCGGGTCAGCGGACAAAACGGTAATAGCAAAGTCGGTGCTTACATCAACCGCACTTGCGAAGTTTACCGCATCCACGGTATCAAGAGGTACTTGCTCTAACCAGTTGGCATAGAGGGTCATATTGCCCGTAACCTTATCGGTGCTTGCTACGGGTTGTTTGAGTGCCGCATCATAGCACCAACCAACAAAGATATGCTCTGCCCAATAAGGCTTCTGCAAGGTACTGATAAGAGTACCTTCAAGAATAATTTGATCTTCGATTTTGGTGCCGTCGCCCGTTTCAAACTTAACGGTAAAGCGTTCCAAACCACGCAGAAGCTCTACACCGTAACCGCCTGCAATGTATTTACGGAGATTGGTTACGTCCTTTGCGGTAACGTAACCGTCCGCATTTACGTCTGCGGCAAGGGTGTTGATTTCTACGTCATAGCCGCCTGCAATGTGACGGCGAACCAAGTTAACGTCAAGGGCGCTTACAAGACTGTCGCCGTTTACGTCACCGGGTATGTAATCGTTACTTTTTGCTTCGATGGCAAGTACGTTAGCCGGAACCATACCAATAAGGATTACAACGGCCAATAGCATAGACAATGTTCGTCTTAACATACTGTCTTTTGTTTTCAACATCGTAATCCCTCCTTACTTAATGGTGATGGAGCCGTTTTCCAAGCAGACCTTGGGGTCTTTGTAATCTTCATCGAAAATAGCGCCGTTGTCATAGGACAGTTTAATATCATATTTGCCGGTAGCGGCGGTGTCCTTGACCTTAAATGTAATAGTGAATAAAGTGCCGTCTTTTTTGTCCTCTTTGGCAAGTTCCAAAGAATCGAGCATAAAGGTGTACGGCGAAGCGGTGGTTTTCGGGCCGGGACTTGTTAAGGTAAGTCCGGGATACTCGGTTTTAGTGGCTTCCTTAAGGCCGAGAACCTTATCGTCTACGGAAACCTTGAGAACCGCACCCATAATGCCGGGGTTGTTGATAACACGGATGTTCATTGTTACTTCGCCCGTACCTTTGTTTACTGAAACGTGTTCGGCATAGATAACGGTTTTGGTGGTGGTGTAGGTAGCCGTTACCACCAAGTCGGAGGTAATTTTCTTAAAGGATTTATCCCAACCTGCAAACTTAAAGTTTTCACGCTTGGGGTCAGCAGGTGCGGTAGCACCCTTGCCGTTTTCTACCTTCTGCGTGTTCAGAACCGTTCCGTCAAAATCCTTAAAGGTGACTGTGAAGGTATCTACCGCAGGCTTGGTCGTATTGGTGGGTTCGGATGTGTCGGTGGGGTTAGACGAGTCCGTAGGCTTAGACGTATCCGTAGGATCAGTCTTTGAGGTGCCGTCATCCTCAGAGGGTGTACTTGATATATCGGTCTGTGATGTTCCGTCCCCCTGCGTAGGCTTGTCTTCCGGCTGTCCTTTCAAGAGAAACACCATCGTTACAACAAGTGCGACTGCAACAAGCGCAACGATGACCACCGTAATAATTTTTGATTTAGTAAAACCTTTCATATTCATAGCTTTACCTCCGTTTGATGTTTTTGCTTTTTACTATTTGCTGTGTGGGTTCTCCCCGATAAGTGTTTTGTGCGAGCTTCTTCAAGCCGCCGTTGCCTTTTTGCCGCTAATTTTTCTTCACGGCATATCGGGCATCCCGTGGAACTTTTCGCACGGCTTCGGACTTGGGTACACCAAGAATGTCCGTTTTCACATCTCCACCACACAGGGAAACTGCTTGATGGAGCTATATTATCAGGAGTGAGAGGCAGGTTCTTTTCCGCATCCCACTCTTTTAATATACGCTGTTTATTGTTTTCTTCACAATACGTCTTTAAACTCATTCGCATCGCCTCCCTATGTCGAGAACACCCAATGCGTACAAGTTATCGTTGCACGCAAAGATTACTTTCATATATTTTCAAGCGAACCAATAAGGGGATATCCCCTTAAAATTTTTCTTTTTTCTGAATTTTGGTAGTCTTCTGTTGCAAAGAAACAGATATTATGGTACACTGTAATTATAACTTATACCCCAAGGGTCAAGTCAATGGCTTTTCTGTGATTTTTTTGAAAGTTTTTTAAGGAGAACCCCCTATGAAGAAATATGATGATACTTTATTCAAAATCGGAGAGGTAATAAAGATAATGGATATTACCCGAAAAACGCTTCTCGTTTACGAGGATATGGGACTATTAACCCCTGCTATCAAGGACGAAGAAAGCGGATACCGATATTACTCAGCGGACAATATGACGCAAATTCGAGCAATTAAATCTCTGCAATCATTAGGTCTTACTCTTAAAGAGGTACAATCCTACTATTACGACACAGAAAATATCGACGTTCATTTACAGCGTCTTATGGAGCTTCGTGCAGCTCTAGATAAGAACATTCAGACGTTGCAGGTTCGGGCGGCTAAACGTGGAGATCTGACTGTGCATAAAACTACGTTGCCTCGGCTCGTTTGTTACTGCCGTCGATATGACTGCAAGGATGTATCCGAAGCATCCAACAATCTAAGAGATACATATATCGCCGCCGCTCATACAGGAAAAATGTATATGCTTGGTCGTATGTTTACAATGCGCATGTCAACTGTTCCCGATAAGTTGGACTTGATGTGTTGTATCCCCGTAACCGACGATTTTGACGGAACTGAGCGTGTGGAGTTCCCCGAAACACCCGCTCTTTGTATTTACTACCGTGGGCCGTATGAAGGAACTGGAACCGCCATCCGTGCGCTTATGGAATACATTGAGGAAAATAATATTGAAATCACGGGAACGTTCCGTTCCATTTATATGGAAGGCCCACCCAACCGTGGTAACCACAGTGAAGATTACATAACACAAATTGCCGTACCGGTTAAGGGGTAAATTCGCTTTTTCTTTGTCTACTGCGGCTCAAATTTTGACGGTAGAAAAGACTTGACTTTTGGGCGGATCAGAGTTAACATACCACAGGCATCAAACTCCCCGAGCAAATTTCTTGTTCGGGGAGTATTTTTACGACCACATCTCATCCCACAGTCATTTTCGGAACACATGGAAACAGTGGAGACAAGAGGCTTACAAAGCAAGTGATTTCCAGACGAAAGGGCTACAAAGTGCCTGAAATGCGGTAAAAAATATTCTATGGCCTATTGGGGACCATCAGGCCGCAGGTTCGATCCCTGTCACTCGGACCAAATTTGCGGATTCGTCCGCATACGAAAGCCGCAAAGTAGGAATACTTTGCGGCTTTTTAACAAGGAGGAGAGATGGCTACTAATTACGAAGTTTGGTGCACCAAAAACACCGACATAAAACCATTAATACGGGCTATGTATTACATACGAGCAATTCTTGTTACGAATTAAAATGCGCTAACCTTAAAAGTAAGGCTGTTTCCGTTTTGAGATGTTTTGCTAACACTATAAACGGATGAAGAACCTGTCCAGCTTAAAGAAGCCCAGTTGCCAGCACATGTCACTGTAACGGTAGAGGATGTATTGTTGATTGTTCCTAGAGAGATATTTGTTTTGTTCGATGAAAGGCTAGGTTCAACATATGTATCATATAAGGAACCCATAAACCGTAAAAAAGCATTTACGGCTGCATTCATAGAGTTTGCACTTGTAATCTCATAATTCTCCACAAGCGAAGCCTTAAATTCCATAACTACTGCTTTGCTGATTTCTCTTGCTTCTGCAAACGCACAAAACGCCCTTACATCACGCAAATACTTCTCAATCGTGTTCTCGCTTTTTTCATCCGAGCGAAGATAGTTTGCAAAATCTCCGATCATTGATTTTGTAATAATTCTTTCCATTTAGTATTACCTCCTATTGCTTTTATAATTTTACAATAATTTCTGCAAAAGTTCCTCGTGTTCTCTTGAAACACGGTTCAACATTGCAAAAGGTAATATAATAACGGCATTTATTTTGGCAAGTAAATTGTAAAACACCTGTATTTAAGCCATTCGTTTCAAGGTTGCAAGGCTGAAGATTGCAATTGGGTGTCCAGGTTTTGCAACCTTGAAAGTTCAGTCGTATGAAAAAAGAGCCAACCAAAGCGCACTGCTCTGCTTGGCTCTTTTGCTGTATTTTATTGCGTAAACAGTGTATCAAACGGATTGATTCAGCCACGGTATCCTTAATTGTGGAAATCCCCCATCTCCCATCGACTGACTGCCTGACGGGTGACAAACACCTTTTCTGCCAGTTCTTCCTGTGAGAGTCCGTTTTTCGTTCTGAGTTCACGAAGGATATCTTTCGTTTTCATATCGTTTACCGCCTTTGTATGTTGTGATTACAGTATAACAGATGACGCTGCAAATCACAAGCAACCCGCTGTTGCCTCTTCTTTGCAAAAGCGACTTTGGAGGCGATGCCGAAACGTGTCGTGTCTTCAGAATGTCACTGTTTCGGAAGGCTTCCCGAACGCACAGAAGGTCGCAACGGCATTCTGCATATAGAACACTTGCGTGTTACCGTCGTTCTCATCGTACATACCACGAAGGTCAGGGTACGCATCGAGCATCGCTTTCTTTGCCTCGAATCGGTCATCTTCAACCAGTTCACACATAACGCGGATCCACGCACCGTCCGTAAACGCACAGATCTCTGCCTTGGGGTTTGCCGCAAGTTGCTTCGAGGTAGGCTTGACCTTGCCCGTCTGTATGTAGAGCTTGCCTTCAAACTCATTCACCGTACCGAAGGGGCGCACTCTCGGCTGATCGCCTTCAACAGTTGCTAAATAATACACGTTTGCTTTTTTCAAAAATTCGTATACGCGTTTCATAAACATTCTCCTTACCTACCGTAAACTTCGACGATCTTTTCCAGAATCTCGGTATCCGCGGGACAAAAGTCATAATTCGGAATCTCACTCGGCTTGATCCAGCGGATGTCGTTGTGTTCGAGTTTTTGCGGGACTCCTTCGGCAATCGTGGCATGGAACAGTGTCAAATGTACCGTAATATCGGGATATTCGTGTATGACGTCGATAAACGCGTCACCGACCGCAAGGGTCACTCCCAACTCTTCCCGACATTCCCTCACGAGCGCCTGTTCTTTCGTCTCCCCCGCCTCGACCTTGCCGCCGACAAACTCCCATAACAGCGCGCACGATTTGCTTGTCGGGCGCTGGCAAATCATAAACGTATCGCCGTCCTCTATCAAGGCGGCTACCACTTCGGTCATTCTGCGTCGCCGCCGTTCCCATGCTTCGCGCGTCATGATCATGGCGTGACCGACACGAGTCTCGCCGAGCAGCGACACCTCAATGCCTTCGGTGGTGTGGTGATAGGTAAACCCCAGTTTTTCCTGTACTCTGCGGGATTTTACGTTACCGTCGTAATAGCCGCACCAGATGCGGTTCATGCCGAGATCCTCAAAGGCATAGCGAAGCATCTCGCGCGAGGCTTCGGGAATCAACCCCTGCCCCCAAAAGGGCTTACCGATCCAATAGCCAAGCTCGTATTCGTCCTCCCGCACAGCCAGATCCTTGCGATGAAATCCCACGCTGCCGACAGGCTTGCCGGTTTCTTTCAAACAAACGGCATATGTCTCGGGTTGCGAAAGCACCGTGCGAATGATCTCGCGGCTGTTTTCTACACTTGTGTGCGGCGGCCAACCCGCAGGCGGCCCGATCGCGGGATCTTTGGCATACATATACAGTTCTTCGGCATCCTCCTCCCGCCACGGACGAAGTATAAGTCGTTGCGTTTCCAGTATCATAGGCTCCCTCTTTTACGATTGATGCAACCAGTATAGCATATTTTTTCCGATTTCTCAATCCTTTTATCGACAAACTCCCAAAATACGCCGCCACCGTTGACACACCGGCGTTTTTTCGCTATAATAGTTGCACACGCAACTATTATAGCGAGGTTTGTTATGTCGAAATTTATGAAGATGCTGAACAATATCAGCCGTTCCCAAGCGATCTATCGGTTAAGCAAGGTGCCGGCAGAGGATCTGACAAGCGGGCAGTATGCCTTTGTTTTGGCGATAGGCCGCCATCCCGGTTGTTCACAGGAAGAACTGGCCGACGAACTTTGTGTCAACAAAAGCACGGTCACCAGAAATATGAACTATCTGGAAGAAAACGGATATATCGTGCGCCGATCCCTGCCGCAGGACAAGCGCCAGTTGGCCGTCTTCCCTACCGAAAAAATGCTGGCCGTGCTTCCCGTAATACAAACCGTTTCGGCCGAATGGATGGCGCTCTTATCCGAAGGAATACCGTCAAAAGATTGGGACGTATTTAACACGGTATTGCGACAAATGGAAGAAAAAGCACGAAAGATCATAGAAGAGGTAAACCAATGAAGTGGGTATTCACGTATTTGCGATCGCTTAAAGCACGCATCACGGTGGGCATCACCGTAAAAATCATCGGCACGGTGGCCGAATTGATCATACCGTTTTTGTTAAGCTACATATTGGAACACGTGATCCAATCCAACGACGTCGAAAAGATCGTATTCTTCGGGGCACTTATGGCAGTCTGTGCGGTGGTTGCCAGTCTCGGCAACATCATCGCCAACCGCATGGCGGCCAAAACCACCATGTTGTTTTCCACTCGTATGCGTAAAGATCTGTTTTCGAAAACACTGCATCTTTCGGCAAGGAGTACCGACCGTTTTACCATTCCGTCACTCGAATCCCGCATTACATCCGATACTTATAACGTGCAAAATTTCATCGGTATGATGCAGCGCATGGGGATTCGCGCACCGATCTTGCTGCTGGGCGGAAGCGTTATCACGTTTATGATGGACAAGAAGTTAGCGCTTGTTATGGTGGCGACCCTTCCGCTGATCTTTATCGTGGTATACGGCATTTCACGTATGGGCGTGCCGCTGTATTCCAAAGTACAACAATCCGTAGACGGAATGACGCGCGTTGTCCGCGAAGATGCGCAAGGCATTCGTGTCATCAAGGCCTTGTCGAAAGTCGACTATGAAAACGCGCGATATGACAAAGCCAACACGATGCTCAAACAAAACGAAACGAAAGCGGGGGTGATCATGGGGGTCGTAAACCCCGTTATGACCTTGCTTATGAACGGCGGCATCGTAGCGGTCATTGCGGTCAGTGCTTATTTTGTATCGACCGAGCAATCCTCGGCCGCGACGGTCATTGCGTTTATGCAATATTTCACTCTTATCTCCATGGCCATGATGTCGCTGTCGCGCATGTTCGTTATGTATACCAAATGTGCCGCCTCTGCCAAACGCATCGCCACGGTCATGGAAGAAGAAAGTGAACTGACACGTTGCAACGATGACGGATGCGGCGACCCGACGTATCATATCGCCTTCGAAAACGTCTCCTTCTCGTATCTCGGCAAAAAAGACAACGTGCGTGACCTGTCCTTTACCTTGCGGCGCGGGGAGACACTCGGTATCATCGGTGCCACGGGAAGCGGAAAATCCACCATTCTGCGTCTTTTGATGCGTTTTTACGACGTGGACAGCGGCGTGATCCGCTTACACGGACGAGATGTGCGTTCCTACGCACGCGATGAACTTTGCGCCATGTTCGGTGTGGTGTTTCAAAACGATTTTCTCTATGCCGATACGATCGAGGAAAACATTCGCTTCGGGCGAGATATTCCCCATGAAGGCATCGTGCATGCCGCCGAAATTGCGCAGGCACACGAGTTCATCGCCTCGTTTTCGGAGGGGTATGACCACGGCGTATCTGCGGGCGGCACCAATCTTTCGGGCGGCCAACGTCAGCGTTTGCTGATTGCGCGTGCGATTGCGGGACATCCCGATATTTTGATTTTGGATGACGCCTCTTCCGCGTTGGATTATAAGACGGACGCGAATCTGCGGGCGGCGCTTGCCGCTTCCCTTCCCGATTCCACCGTTATCACGGTGGCACAGCGAGTGAGTTCGGTGAAAAACTGCGATCTTATTTTGGTGATTGAAGACGGAGAGATCATCGGTTGCGGCAAACACGACGATCTGATGGCCCATTGCGCCGAATACAAGGAGATCAGCGACTCGCAGATGGGAGGTGCCTTCCTTGACTGAGAAAAACACAAAACCCCGAAACAAAACGGGTATTTTTCTGCGATTGAGCCGATACGTTTTGCAACAGTGGCCGTTGTTTATTATCGCTTTGCTGCTCACTCTCGGATCCAACCAGCTCTCATTGCTCGGCCCGCGCTACTCGGGCGCGGCCATCGACGCCATTGAGTCGCCGGGCGGTGTGAACTTTGCCGCGGTTTTTGAAAACGTGATGTATATGCTCGCGTGTTACGTTATCTCCGCGTTACTGTCCTATGTGCTGGCGACCGTTATGATCCATCTCAGTCAGCGTATCATTTATAAAATGCGGCGGCAGGTGTTTGAAAAACTCACTACCCTTCCCGTGAACTATTTCGACACCCACGCGACCGGCGATATCATCAGCCATCTATCCTATGATATCGACACGATCAACAGCACACTTTCACACGACCTTGTGCAGATCTTGACGAGTATTTACACGGTGGTGGGATCCCTCATCTTTATGTGGCAGATATCCCGCCCGATGATCTTGATCTTCGCTTTGACCGTTCCCGTGTCGTTGTTGTTTACCCGTTACCGTTCCCAAAAAGTGCGGCCGCTGTTTCGCAAGCGGGCGAAAAAATACGGCGAACTAAACGGTTTTGCCGAGGAAATGCTCACCGGCTCACGCACTATTGCGGCTTACGGACGGCAAGATGTGATCGCGGGTCGTTTCAACAAGATCAACGGCGAGGCGATGGATGCCTACTACAAGGCGGAATACAACGCCGCTCTGCTCTTCCCCACCATCAACCTTATCAATAACCTTTCGCTGACATTGGTGGCCGTGATGGGCGGTATACTGTATATGTTCTCTCAAAACGGCACGGTATTGGCCGCTTCCGCCTTTTTTATCACACTCGGCGGTGTGGCACAATTCGTGCAATATTCCCGCAAATTCGCGGGACCCATCAACGAATTTTCCAATATCCTCCACGAGATTCAATCCGCTTTTTCGGCGGCGGAACGTGTGTTTGCCGTTTTGGATGAAGAACCCGAAAAGGCCGATGTCGAAAACGCCGAAGAACTCACAAACGTAAACGGCGATGTTTGCCTGAGTAATGTGACCTTCGGTTACACCGAAGACAAGATCATATTGAAAAACGTATCGGTCGAGGCGAAAAAGGGACAAACGGTGGCCATTGTCGGCCCGACCGGGGCCGGCAAAACCACCATTATCAACCTGCTGATGCGCTTTTATGACCATCAAAGCGGCGAGATACGGATCGACGGTATACCATCGGTGGACATCAAACGCCGCGACCTGCGTCTGGCCTTCAATATGGTGCTTCAAGATACCTGGCTGTTTTGCGGCACCATATATGACAACATCGTATACGGTCGCGAGGATGCGACGCCCGAAGAGGTGTATGCCGCGGCCGGGGCCGCCAAGATCGACACCTATATCGAGAGTTTACCCGAAGGGTATAACACGGTATTATCGGACGACGGTGTGAACATCTCCAAAGGACAAAAGCAGTTGATCACCATTGCGCGTGCGTTTCTTTCCCAAGCGCCCATCTTAATTTTGGACGAAGCCACTTCGAACGTAGACTCCCGCACCGAGATACAGATCCAGCATGCGATGACGGCACTCATGGAAAACAAGACCTGCTTTATCATCGCCCATCGCCTATCGACCATTCAGAATGCCGATACCATTCTTGTGGTAAAAGACGGCACGGTTATCGAACAAGGCAATCACGAAGAATTGCTCGAACAGGGTGGGTTTTATCACGCACTGTATCATTCACAATTCCGCTGATATCGGAAAGCGACCGTCTCACCGAGGCGGTCGCTTTCTCATATCGTCGGTAGCGGGGTTGTCGATCAGTGTCCCGTCTTCCTCGAAACGTGAACCGTGACACGGACAATCCCATGAATGTTCGGCCGCGTTGTATTTAAGCGCACAGCCGAGGTGCGGGCAACGCGGCACCGTCGGTGTAAGCAACCCCACCGTCGATTCGAAGAGGTTCGCGGCCAGTTGCGGACGCCACACGCGGCGCAACGGTGAAAACACACGGGCATATACATTCGTTTTTCCGACAACGAGATCCGCCAAAATATCTGCCGCCGCCATCGCGTTGGTCATTCCCCATTTATTAAAACCGGTTGCTACAAACAGATCGGGGGTCGTTTTCGCATACTGTCCGATATACGGCACCCCGTCGAGTGTTATGCAATCCTGCGTTGCCCATCGGGCGGCAATTTCGGCACGGGGATAATAGCGGGCGGCAAACTCTTCGAGTTCCCGAAATCCGCCGCCGCGCTTTCCTGTACGATGACCGCCGCCGCCAAGCAACAAGCAGTCCTTATAGCGGCGAAAAGAGAAGCCCGTATCTGCCTCGTCTACATACATACCGTGTATGGGGTCGCCCCCTTTCAATGCCAGCACATAAGAACGATGTTGATACAGTTTCAAAGCATATCCGCCGTGTTTATTGATCGGCGGAAAATGCGTCGCAACGATGGCCTTTTTATAGGTGATCATACCGTTTGACGTTTTCACTCTGTGCGGCATCCATTCGGTTACCTTGGTGTGTTCATAAACAGGGAGTCCTTCGGCTATCGCATACAGAAATTTCAACGGATGAAACTGCGCCTGCTTTGCCACTCGTATGGCTCCCGCCACGGCAAAAGGCAGCGCGGCGGCATCCGAAAACGCCGCATCCACCCCCAAAAGGCGCAACGCCGCGACTTCTCGTTCGATCTTGCGACGATCGTGCAACGCATAAACAAACGCATCGCTCTCTTCGTAATCGCACGCGATATCTCGGCAAAACTGCGCATATCGTGCACAAGCCTGTTGTTGCGCTTCAAGATAGCGTCGTGCTGTCCCCACGCCGTATCGCCGTATCAACTTATCATATAGCAAACCGTGTGCCAGCGTGATTTTGGCGGTGGTATTTTGGGTGATGCCGCCCCCGATGCGGTCGGCTTCCACCAACATACAGTCCACCCCGCGTTGTTTTAAACGATGGGCACAGAGCACTCCGGCCATTCCCCCGCCGACAATGAGCACATCGGTTTTTACATCGCCTTCCGGTGCCCCAAACGTCACAGGATGTATATGCTTCACCCAAACAGACTCTTTCATCTTCTCCACCTCGGCTATAGTATGCCTTTTTCGTATAAAAGCATACGCTTCGGCGTATGATGATACTGTTGAGGTGGTTATATGAAACGAAACGTATCGCTTTGGCAGTTTGCGGCATTTTGCCTGACATCGCTTCTCGGCACGTTGTTACACTATTTATATGAATGGTCGGGCGAGAGTCCACTGGCAGCATTGGTATCGGGAGTAAATGAATCCACATGGGAACATATGAAATTGCTGTTTTTTCCGCTGTTCTTGTTCGCGTGGATACAAAGTTATTTTTTCAAAGAATACCCACATTTTTGGTGTGTCAAACTCGAAGGCTTTTTGGTGGGACTCTTACTCATTCCTGCGCTGTTCTATACCTATAACGGCGCTATCGGAAAATCCCCCGATTGGTACAATATCACCGTTTTCTTCGTGGCGGCGGCCGCGACCTGCTTTTGGGAGTGGCGTGCCTTGCGCCGCCACCGCACGCGATGTAAACGCCCGTGGATCCCCTTGTTGCTCATCGGTGTGTTGGGGGTGCTGTTCATTGTATTCACCTTTGAAACGCCGCGTCTTCCCCTCTTTCGCGACCCCGTAAACGGTGTGTACGGTATCGGATAACAAGAGACGGTCGGTTTTTACCGACCGTCTCTTGTTCTTTTGAGCAAAGCCGCGCATCCTTCACGGATCTGTTCGTATACTCGTTCGAAATTGCCGCTGTACCACGGGTCTTCGATATCTCCCGGCGTGTCGGTAAAATCGAGCAGACGATGTACCTTTCCTGCGGGATCACTGCCGATAATGCGGAAAAGGCGCGGCAGATTGTATTCTTCCATCACTACAATACAGTCGAACGCGTCGTAATCGGCGCGGGTGATCTGTCGTGCGCGGTGGTTGCCGAACGGCACCCCCTTTTGCCGCAACATACGTGCGGCGGCGGGATAGATAGGGTTGCCTATTTCCTCCGCCGACACCGCTTTGGATTCGCAATACACCTCCTCGCCCGCCATATCGCGAAACACAAACTCCGCCATCGGCGAACGGCAAATATTGCCGTGACAGAGGAAGAGAATTTTTGTCATATAAATCCCTCGCTTTCATTGGGGATATTATAGCACAGTTTACGGCGGGAGTAAACCCCCGCCCTACGTTACCCATCGATTCTTACTGTAGAGCGGGGGCTTGTTCGGGCCGTCAAAGGATCCCTGTGTCAGAGGAACTCAAATGCAGGAACGGTTTTGAACCGTTCCCTACTTGATTTCTCGGCGGCGGTGGTATATAATTGAGACATCACACTTGGCTTGAAGGTGAAAACACATGATTACCATATTCAATCGCAAAGAACTGCTGTTGACCTATGATATGCAACGGCAAGGGGACGTGCGCGCCGTTTTGCAAAACAACCGCATCCCCTATCGGGTCAAGGTGACCAACCGCTATAGTCCCTCGCCGTTCAGCAACCGCCCCCGCTCTCACACAGGTACGTTCGGGGCAGACCCCGCCCGCCTATACGAATACAAAATCTATGTCAAAAAGGCGGATTACGAAAAGGCGAAGTTTCTGCTGAACACCAAAAAGGCTTCTCCTTGAGGAGAAGCTGTCGCCGCAGGCGACTGATGAGGTGTCAACGATATAAGGAGAAGTGATATACCGTGCTGAAAAAAACAACAAAAGAGACGGTTATACAAGCGTTACGGCACGACCTTCCCCATCATTGCGGTGAGATCATCGAGATCGAGCAAAGCGGCGTGGCATTTTACACAGACACCACTTTGACGGTCACACAAAACCGTTTGGTAGAATATACGATCCGCAACCAACCTGCCTACGAGGTCGTTGCACAAGATGCCGTATTTTTGGAAGAGGCTTTATCGTTCATTCGAGAGACGGCCACTCCCCCGTTTTTACTGTATCTCCCATCGGAATACACGTTGGCAACCAACCGTTTTGCACCGTATACGGTAACGGCGGTCTCCACATTTTGCGATCTCATTCTCCCGCAGGGATATCTCCCTACACCACCTTATAACACCGTAGACGTCATCTCGCTGACTCCCTGCGACGAGGACCTTGCCGCCCGTTTTGCCATTTCGGAAACACTTGCAGGGCGTCCCGATTTTGAAACGCTCTTTCGTGTGATCGTGCTTCAGCAAGGGTTACCCGACGGCAAGATCATTGCCGCCGTCCGTGACGGAAGCATCATTGCCTATTTGTCCTACTATCGCTTTGCGGAGAACGTATACGATATCGACCACGTGTACGTGTTACCCTCACATCGTGGTCAACGGATCGGTACCGCACTGGTACAACAGTACGTCCGCTCCGTCCTTGCAGAGGGCGGTATTCCCCGTTACGGCAACGCCGAAAACGAGACTTCCCGCCGTCTTGCGTGCAGCGTGGGATTTGTGCCCGTGAAATGCCAGAGAAAATACAGTGTAACTGCCTAATCCGACCGCGCTTTGCGCGGCCACTTTTTCCTCCTAGGGAAAGGCTTTTGCACCGCATAAAACAACACACGGCATCGCCCGTTTGAGCGATGCCGTGTGTTTTACTTTATATCCGTGCCACACCCGTTTCGCGGGCGGTCTTGACCACCGCCGCGGCGACCACTTCCGCCACCCGCTTATCCAGCGCAGGGGCGATGATGTTCTCCTCGGTGATCTCGTCGTCGGGAATGAGGGACGCGAGGGCAAAAGACGTTGCGACCTTCATTTCCTCGTTGATACACGACGCGCGGCAATCCAGTGCGCCGCGGAAGATGCCGGGGAATGCCAACACGTTGTTGATCTGATTCGGGAAATCCGAACGGCCCGTGCCGACCACGCGCGCCCCCGCCGCTTTCGCCACGTCGGGCATAATTTCGGGGGTGGGGTTTGCCATCGGGAACAGCACCGCATCTGCCGCCATCGACTTCACCATTTCGGGGGTTACGAGGTTGGGTGCCGACACGCCGATGAACACGTCCGCACCCACCAGTGCATCCGCCAGCGTGCCCGTTTTACGTTCCAAATTGGTGACTTTTGCCACCTCTTCCTGCGCGGGGTTGTTGTTGGCGTCCCCTTCACACACGATACCGAAACGGTCGCAGAAGGTGAGGTGCTTCACACCCATATTCATCAAATGCTTGCCGATGGCGATGCCCGCCGAGCCCGCACCGTTGATGACGACTTTTACCCCGTCTATCGGCTTTTTCACCAGTTTCAGTGCGTTGATGAGTGCCGCCGCCACCACGATGGCGGTGCCGTGCTGATCGTCGTGGAAGATCGGAATATCGCAAATTTCTTTCAATTTCCGCTCGATTTCAAAGCAACGGGGGGCGGCGATATCTTCGAGGTTGATACCGCCGAAACTGCCCGACAGCAGATACACCGTGCGCACGATCTCGTCCACGTCTTTCGACTTGATACACAGTGGGAACGCGTCCACATCGGCAAACGCCTTAAACAGCGCACATTTGCCTTCCATCACGGGCATACCCGCTTCGGGCCCGATATCGCCGAGACCGAGCACTGCCGTGCCGTCGGTCACCACCGCCACCAAATTGGAACGGCGGGTGAGTTCATACGACTTGTTCACGTCCTTTTGAATTTCCAGACACGGCTCTGCCACACCGGGAGTGTAGGCCAGCGAGAGATCCTCACGCGTGTTGATGGGGGTACGGCAGACCACTTCGATCTTGCCGTTCCATTCGTAATGCTTTTTCAGCGATTCTTTCCGAATATCCATTGTTTACTCCTCCCACGGGAACGTATATTGGGTAAGACCCAGTTGATCGCGAATTTCCGTAATTTCCTTTTGCACCGACTCATTGATCGGCACACCGTCTTTGCGCGCCAGACGCACCAAATGTTCCTTTTCGCCTGCGGAATAGATGCGTTCGGCACCCGGCGCTTTCTTCGACGCACGCACCGCACGGATAATATCCCCCGCCTTTTGGCGGCAAACGTCCTCACCGAGGAAATGATCGGTGTCGATGGCAATGAAGAAGTGGCCGAGACGGTAGGGCACCTTGTTGCCGTTTTCGTCCTTGCCGTCGAGCGCTTTGCCGTAGTTGCCGTCTTGTAACACGGCGGACAGCAATTCCACTGCCATGGCATAGCCGTAGCCCTTGTAGCCGCCGAGCGCTTCACCGATACCGCCGAGAGTGGTGAGTGCCGCCGTGCCGTTGCGGATACGGCGTAACGCTTCGCCCGCGTCCCCTTCCACCGCTTCACCGTCGAGACCCACGATGGTGCCGGGATGTACCTCTTCGCCGATACGCTCGTAATACTCCACCTTGCCGTTTTGGGTGATGGAGGAAGCGCAGTCGATCAGGAAATCGAAATCCTCATCGGTGGGAATACCGATGGTCAAGGGGTTGGTGCCAAACATACCCTCCACGCCGAAGGTGGGCGCGACCGACGGGCGGGCGTTGGTGCCCGTGATACCGATGCACCCCGCTTTGCACGCCATCGTGGGATAGTAACCCGCAATGCCGTAGTGGCAGGAGTTACGCACCGCGACCATGCCCATACCGTATTCCTTCGCCTTTTCAATGGCGAGGGACATTGCTTTGTAACCGATAACCTGACCCATACCGTCGTGACCGTCTACCACGGCGGTCGTGGGGGTTTCTTTGATGATCTCAAACTGCGTCACGGGATTTTGGATACCGTCGCGAATGCGGTCGAGATAGATGGGTTTAAAGCGGTTGACGCCGTGCGACTCGATGCCGCGTTTATCCGATTCAAGCAACACGTCGGCACAGATGACCGCGTCTTCACGCGGAATACCGTACCCTACGAAGGCGTCCACCACAAAATCGGTGATGGTCTTCCAATCCACAACGTTCGTCTTTGCCATAATACGCTACCTCCCTAGAATCAGAAAAGAGCGCACCTCTCCCCTTGTGGGGACGCGGTGCACTCTCAATCTCTATGCTCTCTCATTATAGCGCATTTATACAGTTTGTCAAGACCTATTCCATAAATCTTCCGCACCGGTAGACACTGCTGTGGCACCGTTTGCAAACGCACTCGCCACTTCGTCGGCCGTTTCGACCAGACCGCCCGCAATAACGGGGATATCCCCCACGCTGAAGCGGCGAATCGCTTTACCGATCACGCCGGGCATGATCTCCATCAGGTGCGGTGCGGTCTTGTGAAGCATCTCTTCCACACTGTCGAGTCCTTTCGAATCCAACGCAAAAAAGCGCTGTACGGTAACGAGTCCTTGTTCTTTGGCTGTGCGGATCAACCCCGCACGGGTGGAGAGAATGCCATCTGCCCCGCAATCGGCAAGATACCGCACACCGCCCGTGTCTTTGCCGATGCCTTCGGCAAGATCGACATGTATGAGCACCGCTTTACCTGCCGTGTGCGCTTCGGTCACTCGATCACGCACCGTCATCACGTCGGCCGAAAGGTAAAACAACACCGTGGCAGATGAGCCGAGTGCCGCCGCCCATTTATCGTCGCTCACGGCAGCGATCACAGGATTGTTTTCAAGACGGCGAAGGAAATCGGCTTTGGTCATGAAAGACACCTTCCCCTTCCTGGCAATTACATCATAAAATGCCAAAAGGAGAGTGAAAGATCGCTCTTTCACTACCCCTCAGTCGGCTTCGCCGATAGGCTCCCTCGACAAGGGGAGCCGCGGCGGAATATGGCTATTACTTGATCGCCGTGCTCTTTTCCTTCTGGATAACGTCGTGTGCCCCGCCTTCAATGATACTTGTAGCACTTACAAGAGTCAGCTTAGCCTTCTGCTGCAATTCGGGGATGGTCAACGCTCCGCAATTGCACATAGTGGATTTGACCTTGCTGAGAGAAAGGGCAACATTGTCCTTAAGACGTCCGGCATAAGGAACATATGAATCTACACC
>JAZNTV010000089.1:0-1516 GCA_045591985.1 Acutalibacteraceae bacterium | reverse complement strand
CTCTTTCCGTGGTGTTCTACAACTACATTCTCATCTATTTCGCAGGACTGGGCCTGTTCGGGCTGAATTTTCTGCTCTACACGCTGTCCTACATCGACGCAAACAGCGTATTCAAAAACCTCAACCTTGTGGCAACGGCGGCAGGCAATCCGCTGTTCGTGCGGTATCGTGCTATGAATTTCTTCGGCGCGGTGGCGGGATTTGTGCGTTCTCTCGCGCTTGACAAAGGTGAATCTGTGACGGATTGCCGCCGCTTTTGTCATGCACCATGCGATTGCCGCATCAATCCAGCCGATTCGGATGCCGTTCGAGCCGCGGACATACAGGAGAATTGTAACTGCAATGCAAGCCGCAATCAACAGCGAGAAGATCACGCACATACTGGGAACGAATCCTGCCACAGCGCCGAAGAAGTTCATAGCGCGATACCGTACAAACAGCGGATTTCCCGCCGCCGTTGCCACGAGGTTGAGATTCTTGAAAACGGAATTTGCATCAATATAGGACAGTGTGTAGAGCAGGAAATTCAGCCCGAACAGGCCCAGTCCTGCGAAGTAGATCAGAATGTAGTTGTAGAACACCACGGAAAGCGCGGTCACGATCATCGAGAACACCGCAAACGTCAGCAGTTTTGTGCCGATGGTAATGGCGAAATACTGCCCGATGGTGATCTGATAAGGCGAGAGCGTGAAGGTGTCCAGCGCCTGAATGACGTTGTGGGGAGAGGAGAATCCGATGCGCAGACCGTAGACGGCGAAGGTGGAAAGCGTGAACATAAGCACGAAGATCACGGTCAGCAGGAGCATCGTGAGAATCTTTGCAGCCGCCGTCTTTGCACGTCCGTTTTTCGCGGTACGCATGATGGGGAGGAATCCGCTCTGCTTTTCCTGCGCGAAGATCACACTGCCGAGCATGATGAGCATGACAAAAATGAAGATGTTCACGGTATCATAGGCGAAATATTCGTCCCAGCCGCGGGTGTATTCCACGCCGATCTCCACGCTGTCGCGCATCAGCTCGTACAGCTCAATCACGCGCAGCTGATAGCGGTAGGTAAAGGAATCCTCGGTGATGCCCATGTCGGCAAACGCATCAAGGTTTGCCCATGCGCGTTCGATGACCTTTTCGAGCACATCGGGGTATTCCCTCGCCGCTTCAATTGTGCCGTAGAGCTTCCCAAACAGCTGCCGGTCGGGATAATTTTCGTCCGTGGAATAGAGATTGGGCATCTGTTCCGGCACAAAGTCGTAATTGCCAAGCCGCATTGCTTCACGGAACAGTTCATCCTGCTCGGCGGCAAACGCCTGCATTTCGGCGTAGTATTCATCAAGCTCGGCAGGATTCTCAAAATATTCCGCGAAAAATTCCGAGATCATCTGCGTCGGTTCCCCTGCCGCATACGAGTGGCCAGCGGTGTACCATGCGATTGCGGTGTTCAGCATCAGAAGCACGAAAAGGAACACCCACAGGTATTTCACGCCGAACAGCTTTTTCAGCTCGTAACCGACAAAACGGC
>JAZNTV010000088.1:0-26873 GCA_045591985.1 Acutalibacteraceae bacterium | reverse complement strand
CGTTCTGCTTTCATTTGCTTTTCCATCGCGTTTTGAATCTCCGAGGGCGGAATGATATTTTTCAATTCCACACGGTTGACTTTGATACCCCACTGGTCGGTCGCTTCATCCAAAATCGCCGTCATCTTCTCGTTAATGGTATCACGAGAAGTGAGCGTGTTATCGAGTTCCAATTCGCCGACGATGTTACGCAGCGTGGTCGCCGTTAAATTTTCGAGTGCACTAATGGGATTAACAGCACCGTAAGCATACAGTTTTGCATCAAAAATGCGGAAATACACCACCGTATCGATCTGCATCGTGACGTTATCTTTGGTAATAACGGGTTGCGGCGGAGAATCCAGCACCTGCTCCTTCAACGTAATACGTTTGGCGATGCGCTCTAAAAACGGCACCTTCACATGAATGCCCGCTTCCCACGTGGTTTTATATTTCCCGAGAAATTCCACCACAAATTCCGTTGCTTGCGGCACGATACGAATGCACGGAATCAAAATGATAGCCACCAGAATAAGCAACACAATTACAAAGACTCCCATAATATAACCCCCCAAAAATTATTCTAAGATTATTAAAACACACTTATCACGGGTTGTCAAGAACCGACGAACGGGCGGTTTTACAATTTTTTGAACCGCTTATACGTCATGACATTTACACCGTTTTCGTCGAATTTCTCCGACGAGCGGAAGATGCCGTCGTCCAAACCGATAACGCCGTTTGGTTTGCCGCGCACAACGAAAAGCACAGTGCGCCCTTTGTCTTGCCCCACTTGATACACCGGGCGGTATTCCCCGTGCATATTCCCGCCCCAGTTGAACAATGCGGGGATTTGATCCCACAGGATGTGATTGTCTTCGCATTTCAAAACCGTGTGTTTGTTGGCAAAGCGTTTGGTCACAACGATTTTATACGACTTATCGTGGAGACGGCAGGTGTATACTTTTACAAATTTGGTTTGCTCAACCAAGTTTTTTGTCGTTTTGAACTGTTGGTATAAAGACATGTTACCACCTCACGTCAAGATGATTTTGTATTCCACCGGAACGTCGCAAGCAAGTGAAAAGTCGTTCTTTGAAAGATCGTAGGTCAATTCCGCCACCTTGTCCACGCTGTCCAACCACACGGCAAACCGCTTGGTCACGAGATATCCGTGAACTGTCAGCCGCCCTTGTTCGGGGAGCGTGATCGGCACTTGATGGGCTTTACGGTGTTCGTTCTCACGGCGGTACATTTCACGCAGTTGTCCTTCCGTGGCGTTATCGAAATGATCGCGTCCCCCGACTTCGTCCAGTTCATAATACGAAATCAGCTCATCCTTGCCGGTGCGCGCCGCTTCGTTCAAGTATATGTGTGCTTGACAGATCTGCACGCGCGCATCGGCGTTGCCGTGTGCGATATACAACGGCGTGTGCAGATTGCCGATGCCGTGCACCCCGCTGCGCGCGTAATAGGCCATGGGGTTTTGCTCGGGCGTACACCCGATCCACACGTCCATTTCGTCCCGAAACTCACCGATAACACAATCGTCGTGATACCACTTGGCATAGTCGGATATACCGCACATCACCGTAGCAGCGGCAAAATAATCGGGAAATTTGTTGAGGATCTCGTATCCGTTTCCGCCGCCGCCTGAACCACCCGAATAATACACCACGTCGGCATCCAAAATGTAGTCGGCATACTGTTGTTTTACATATTCCACCGCATCGATCACGTCGTGCAGTTCGTATCCGTTACAGTCCGCCGCACCATCAGAAAACGCCCGTCCGCGCATATCCACATACACCCGCAACCATTCGTCCTCAGGTGCATCTTCTTTGGGAGAAAAGGACGGTATACTCATGTGCCACCCATGTGTACCAACCACAATATAACTCGGTTTTTCAGGTTTATATACCAACATGGCCAACCGCAATCCGGGTGTAACGGAAGACTCGTAATAGATCAAATCGCAATAACGGGAATAGCGGTTTTCCTTTTCTCCCGCCTCTTTGCTTGCGCGTATTTGGTCGCTAAAGGTTTCCAAATGATTGCGACGCGACATACGTGCACCTCCGTTACGCTTTCTTAAACTGGAATATGAACGGCGGCTTTCCGGGGAAGCCAATAATCGCCTGACCAATCCCAAGCCTTGTAATATCCCAATCTTCCACAACGCTGGCATCTCGCACGCTCTCTACGATTCCGCGTCCTTGAACCGAAGCCATATAAATTTCTTTCTTTCGATTCTCGCCGTGCAGTTCGCGTATATATTCTTTGGATTTTCCGTCGTTCACACGGAAGCAAATCGACGTTAAGAAGCCGGACAGCAAACTTCTGGCCCTGTTTTCACCATAGTTTTCATACACCTGATCGATATTTTGGATACCGATCATAAACTTCACACCGAGACTGCGGCCGAAGTTTACCGCATCGTCTACGTGCTGAAGATTCGGAATCAGACTAAACTCATCTGTAATGAAATACACACTTCCCTCGCTCTTCTTGCGGCAAAGCGCCTCTTTAATAGCCAGATCAAACAGCAGACTGTAGATCGGCGAGAGCATATTACCAATACCCAAATCGTACTCAATAAAGACAAACTTGCCGCCTTTGTTGCGCACGATATTACGCATAGAGAGTGTCCCCTGCTTTTTAAAGTTACCCAAGAAGATCTCGCGAGAAAGTTGCTGCAATTCCGAAATAACACCTTGCGTTTGCGGCGAACGATCATCGAAGATGTAACTCACCATGGCTTTCAAATCATCGTGTTGTTTCAGCATTTCGCGGATATCCGCCGTAGGAGCTCCATCCAAAAATGCACGCAGGGTTTCGTTGTTGGCATTTAGTTCCGGATGTCTTGTGAAATGCGTCAAGACGGCAGAAAACAAATCCTTGGCCGCATTGGGGAAAAACGGCTGATTGGTCTTTTCCAATTTCTGATGGAAGAGTGACTTGGCAATTTCGATGATGTTTTCTTCCATATGGTCATCGTGTTCGATTTCATTGAAAATATTCCAAAAGTCCTTCCCGTTCGGGCCGGTAGCCGTATCGTCATTGCTGATAACAATATCCCCGGGACGATAAAATGTGTTATAAAAATCGCCTTTGGTATCAAAGATAATCATTATGTCTTCCTGCGTCATTGATTCACGCAGTTGAGAAATAATTTGATTAAAAGTATTGGTCTTACCGGTTCCAATGCCGCCAAGCAAAACCATATGGCGACTCAGCAAATTGGCATCGATCGGAACATATACATCTCTACCCGTATTATCTACGCCGATAAATGCACAGCGCGGATCTTCCGTTGGGTAAATAATCGGACTTTCAGACAGTTCATTCCCGTCAAACACTTCGATCTTTTTCATAGTATTCTCCTTTTAATAACCGTATCCGTAATCGTAATCGTTATCTGCCGACTCGCCACCGCTATCCGGCGCAACACTTTCTCCTTCGTTAGGAGAAGCGCTCTCTCCTTCATCAGGCGCTTCACTTCCACCAGCAGAGGCGTCCTCGCCTTCACCTTCAGATTCGTCTTCACCTTCGGATTCATCTTCACCTTCAGATTCGTCTTCGCCCGCGGACTTATCTTCGCCCTCGGATTCATCTTCGCCCTCGGATTCATCTTCACCTTCAGATTCGTCTTCGCCCTCGGATTCATCTTCGCCCTCGGATTCATCTTCACCTTCAGATTCATCTTCGCCTTCAGATTCGTCCTGCCCCTCGGTTTCATCTTCACCTTCGGATTCGTCTTCAGCTTCCGATTCGTTTTCACCTTCGGATTCGTCTTCGCCCGCGGATTCATCTTCGCCCTCGGACTCATCTTCACCTTCGGATTCATCTTCACCTTCAGATTCGTCTTCGCCCGCGGACTCATCTTCACCTTCAGACTCATCTTCACCTTCGGATTCGTCTTCAGCTTCAGACTCATCTTGTCCTTCGGATTCATCTTCGCCTTCAGACTCATCTTCACCTTCAGATTCGTCTTCACCTTCGGATTCATCTTCACCTTCAGATTCGTCTTCACCTTCGGATTCGTCTTCGCCCTCGGATTCATCTTCATCTTCAGACTCATCTTCGCCCTCGGACTCATCTTCACCTTCAGATTCATCTTCACCTTCGGATTCATCTTCACCTTCAGATTCGTCTTCGCCCTCGGACTCATCTTCACCTTCGGATTCTTCTTCAGCTTCAGACTCATCTTCGCCCGCGGACTCATCTTCAGCTTCAGATTCGTCTTCGCCCTCGGATTCATCTTCGCCTTCAGACTCATCTTCACCCTCGGATTCGTCTTCGCCCTCGGATTCATCTTCATCTTCAGACTCATCTTCGCCCTCGGATTCATCTTCACCTTCGGATTCATCTTCACCTTCAGATTCGTCTTCGCCTTCGGTTTCATCTTCAGCTTCAGACTCATCTTCACCTTCGGACTCATCTTCGCCCTCGGATTCATCTTCACCTTCGGATTCGTCTTCACCTTCGGATTCATCTTCACCTTCGGATTCATCTTCAGCCTCAGCCTCATCTTCACCTTCAGATTCATCTTCACCTTCGGATTCATCTTCACCTTCGGATTCATCTTCACCTTCGGATTCATCTTCACCTTCGGATTCGTCTTCACCTTCGGATTCATCTTCAGCCTCAGACTCATCTTCACCCTCGGATTCATCTTCGCCTTCAGACTCATCTTCACCTTCGGATTCATCTACGCCCTCGGACTCATCTTCACCTTCGGATTCGTCTTCGCCTTCGGATTCATCTTCAGCTTCGCCCGCGGACTCATCTTCACCTTCGGATTCATCTACGCCCTCGGATTCATCTTCACCTTCAGATTCGTCTTCGCCTTCGGACTCATCTTGTCCTTCGGATTCGTCTTCACCTTCGGATTCGTCTTCACCTTCGGATTCATCTTCACCTTCGGATTCATCTTCACCTTCAGATTCGTCTTCGACCTCGGACTCGTCTTCAGCTTCAGACTCATCTACGCCTTCAGATTCATCTTCACCTTCGGATTCGTCTTCACCCTCGGATTCATCTTCAGCTTCAGACTCATCTACGCCCTCGGATTCATCTTCACCTTCGGATTCGTCTTCACCCTCGGATTCATCTTCACCTTCGGATTCATCTACGCCCTCGGATTCATCTTCACCTTCGGATTCGTCTTCACCCTCGGATTCATCTTCAGCTTCAGACTCATCTTCACCTTCAGATTCATCTTCACCTTCAGATTCGTCTTCGCCCTCGGATTCATCTTCGACCTCGGACTCGTCTTCACCTTCGGATTCGTCTTCGCCATTGTTATTTTCTATAGAAGATTGTGAGTTAGCGTCGCTTTCATTTCCCATCGGAGCATTTGTTTCTTCATAATTTGCCGGGTTGTGATTGTCCTGGGATTCCATTGCCTTGTTATGCTGCTCCGACAAATCATTTTGTTGAGCGATTTCTTCGTTTTGAGCTGCTTGTACCGCGGGATCTTCATTATGATCGGGATAATGTAAATCATCGGAGATACTTTGAGGCCTCTCGTGAGAAGTGGCAGCGGTTGTAACGTCTCCTGCTCTTGACATCGTTTTTTCCATTGGTTCGTAAGCGCCTGTTACCCTCACAGGGATATCATACCCTTGATCTTGAGCCGCTAAAATACGATGACGATTGTCGCCTTGTGATATAAAGGTATCACCGTATTGTGCCACTTTCGGCATATGTTCCGGATCGTAATAATTACGTGCACATGCCCCAATGTTCGGATCGTTATATAAACTTTGCAAGCTCTCGCCGGCATTTAATCGTTCTTGTACCTCCGGGATATGAGATACAAGTTCATAATAATCATCTTTTGTGTGCCCGTGATGATTCCAAAATGTATCCGAATCACGACTGTCGCCAAATAAATCGATCTCATGAATATTGGATGCATTGGTGCTCACAATCGGTTGTGCTTCAGAGGGATAGCCGTTATATGTCAAATCGCCGCTCGCACTCTTCGTTAGATATTCGGCATATTGCTCTGCATTTTGCGTACCGTTTACGTACCTGTCCACGTTGAAATTGGCCGAATTTAAACCATTTGTTGAGGGTGCATTGTTTGTGTTTCTACTAAATACACTCGCGAAAAAATCTCTTAATCCCATGGCTTTCTCCTAAACAAAAACTGCCGAACAGGGCCTTTGACTCTATCCGGCAGTTCTGCTTCACTATGTAATTTTAAGCCTTCCACTTATCAATGCCGAAATCACCGAGTTTTTGAATGTCGTTGATCATGGCATCGATCTCTCGAATGCAACGTTCGGCATCGTCGGCGGGAAGCACTTCGGCATAACCGGTATGTTCTTCGTCCTTACCGCCAAACAGAGCAAATTTCTTACGCTTAATATCGATCGCTTCGTTGGCTGATTTGGTCTTGATAAGCAACACCAAATTGGGTTTGATCGCGTAGATAAACAACGCGAAAAGGGTCAAGATCAAAGAGAGAATACCAAAGAACACCAAAACGCCGCCAAAGAATTCCAAGCCGCCGCGATCCATATATTCACCCATTTTCGAAGCCGCAATACCAACGGAAAGCATCGGCATGAACGAACCACCGAGACACAGAAGTTTCAGCAACCATTTCTTCTTAAGCATAAAGAACGGCACGCACAGCGCAAGGCCGAACAAAAGCGCAAAGATGATGCCGACAGCCATCTTCGCATCTTCCATAATCGAGGTGATAAGGGCTGTCATAAGTCCACCGCCGAGCATCGTCACGATCAACCCCAGGATGAGATCCCATCCGTTGAAGACATACTCACGACGCGCTTCAACACCTGCCAATTCATCAATGGCAAACTCGTGTTGCAACGTGGTTCTGCCGGCCAGGCATCTGCCGGGCGCGCGGAAGATCACGCGTTTGTTCGTAACCTGCATTCTGCCGATCGCTTTGGTATACGGAATACCTAAAATACGATTGCGCAACGTTGCAACCGTATACTGCTTTACGGGAATTTCGCCTTCGTTGGCTTTCACGCAATCCGGAATAATGTTCTTATCCTTCTCGAACACATCCCCTTTGTTCAGTTCGGGATCGCCGATCCCCATACGATTCTTCATGGATTCCCAGAAGCCCTTAGCTGCCCCCAGATCGAACGAAGACGCCGCAGGCGCCGGTGCCGCAGCCTGACCCATGCAGGAACAAGTCTCGCCTTCTGCAAGCGGCCGACCGCAACGAGTACAGAATTTTGCCATAATATGTACCTCCTCAACATGTCTCGCCACATATTAGCGTGGAGAAAACCTAAATTTTATAACATTCTAACACATTTCGCCCGATATTGCAACCTTTTTTCTATATAAAATCAAGATTTCGGTTGAAAGATCCTATGTGAATTCCACCGAAATGTCCCCCGTCCAACCGCACCGCAAAGCGCTTGGTTTCACCGGTTTATATACCAACATCATCGGTTCCAATCCCGAACCGCTTTATTTATCCCACAGATTCACAGCCTCCACTCGTTTTTCCAGTTCGTATACCATGATTTCAGAGTCTTCGGAAGAACATTTCTCTTCTTTGACGCCCGCCACCAATTGGGCAATAAAAAACCCCAGTGCCAATACGGGAAAAAGGAAAAAAGCAAGTCGATTCTCTTGATTGGCAATAGACAAAGCTACAGAAGTCCCTGCCAACGCCGCACACACTATAATGCTTATTATTTTCATTACGTTGGTTGTTTTGCTGAACGCCGTATAATATGTAACGTATGTTTTTCCGTCTTGTTCGATAATTTCGGCCAAAAGATCGGTCGAATTATGATGTTCAATGTGCCGTGTCGGCGGATTGCTGATCGTAATCTTACCTTTGCGGGAACAATAAAACCAAATATCTTTTTCGCCGTGGATCTTTCCGCGGCAACCCCCTTGCAACCTTTGAAACTTATCGATCGCATCCGCTTTCGTCGTAAAAACCTCAAATCGGCCTTCACTGATCCTCTTCATTTCATCACCACCTATGTGTAGCATATGCTTGTTTTAAATTAGGGACAAATCACCCTTGGCTCCCTCTGACTGAGGGAGAGATCTTTTAACAGCTAAATCTATAAATTCACATACACCGCTAAAATTACGTTCAATCTCTAAATTGCAAATTCTTAAAACCGTTAAATTCATACTCTCCAACTCTTTTGTGCGGATATTATCCTTTTGTTTTTGTTCGGGTGTATAATGACCGCCACCATCAAGTTCAACTACAAGCCTTGCTTTCGCACAATAGAAATCAGCTATATAATTTCCTATTGCTTTTTGTCTTTGAAATCTTATAGGGTAATATCTTAAAAACTCATACCAAAGTTTTGTTCCCAAGGTGTCATATTTTTTCTTAAATCTTTTGCAAGAGGGATATTTGCTTTATTATATTCTTTCATTTTCTCTCCCTCCGTCAAAACTAAAGTTTTGCCACCTCCCTCGTCAGCGGGAGGCTTGGTTATCAGCAAACATCGTAACTTGTGGCAATCATTTCCACAAGTTGAAATTCCCGCATAACAAGCATTTTCCTATATTTAATATATCATTTTTTATAAAGATTTTCAAGTTATATATGCCAATGGAGTTATCCCGAAAACACGAGATAACTCTATTTTTAATGGTATGACAAAAATCATACATACACACCCAAAATCATACCAAAGAAAATGCAGTTAAAAACTCTGTTTTTAAGCAGTAAAACCGCCGAAAGTATGACAGTTATTCCTGCCTTGACTAATTAATCGATATTTATAGTTTGTTTTTCAATCGTTTTGTTTGCTCGCTGAAATATTTAATATAAGTATCAAATTGAGCGTTTTTGAGGATATGTATAAGATTTAAAGCTCTTTCACTTTCCTCGATAGCTTTCCCTACATTTTCATTTTCCTCATAATATTCTGCTAACTTCCACATCATTTGAAGCAAGTTTTCAAACGAAATCCATTTTTGCTTTTCAGCTGCCTCAAACTTTGCTTCTCCTGATAAAAGATAAGCCTTCTCTGTCAGCTTAGTAAAATATATTTCGGGAATTTGTTCAATGGCAGCTTTGGCACTCTCGAAATCTCCCTTTGCCTTATAAGCATAAGCAAGGAATCTGAGAGCATCAAATTTCACATCGCTATGGGAGGTTTTTTCAATAAGCTTGCTTGCAACGCTAATCGTTTCATCCGGTTTTTCTGAATAATTCAAAACATAAAGCAGATTGTTTAATAAAATATCATTTTCAGGATATTTCTTTAATCCATCTTCAAGTATTCGCTTGCTTTCGGCAGGATTGCTCTCTCTAAATTTATATGCCTCATCGGTTATGGTCTCGACTGCGCTTTCAATTTCCTTTAGATTAAAATCAAATAATTCATCAATTGATACACCAAAATAACTTGCTAAAACGGGTGCAAGTGTGATATCTGGAAGAGCGATATTATTTTCCCATTTGCTAACAGCTTGAAAAGAAATCCCTATGCTTTCCGCTAACTGTTCTTGAGTTATACCTCTTTGTTTGCGTAGTTCTCTAATTTTATTACCAATATTCATTAAGTACCTCCTAAATAAAGTAAAGTGCACTTGTTTTTGAGCTCAATTAGAGTATATCATATACCTTAAATACATACAATAACTTGTAAAACGATATTTTTCAACCGCGAGTTGAAAGTGATATTCTGTGCTTCGCACAGAGTTATATTGCTACGCAGTGATATTGAAACCTTACGGTTTCAGTGATATTATATTCGCCACCAAAACTCGCGAAGCGAATATCACTTGCGAAGCAAATATAACTGAGCGAAGCTCAATATAACTCGCCGCAGGCGAATATAACTGAAAAAACTCTTGTTCGAAAGAACAAGAGTTTTTTCTGTCATTCGTGTCCGAAAAAGAACTGGTTGAAAACCGAGGATTTTAAACATTCTATTCAATATTAATCGGCGTTAGGATAACGCCATAAAGCACCAATAACATTCGCAAGGCTATCAATCGTGTAATTCACCTGAAACAGCCAAAGTTCATTATATTTATCATTTACTTCTTTTAAAAGTTCAGAAGTGTTTCCACAAGAGATAATTCTACCATTTAGATTTTCTAATTCTTTCTCAAAGTCACAAAGATAATCAATTACATCATTCAATGAAAACTGTTCGTTATATATTTCACACTTCTCTTTACCTGTTTGCAAGTTTTCTATAATGATTTTTAAATTTTTACACTCATCATTCAAGTTTGTTTTCATTGTAAACTTCACCTTCTTTTATGTATTATAGCATAAAAGCGGTGGAGGTGCAATACTTTTTCACTATTCACTATTACTTCTTACTTCCCAAAAATCCCGAATGCGAGTTTTAGTGAAGAGTGAAAAGTGAATAGTGAAAAAGTAAAATCCCGAACGCTTTCGCATTCGGGATTTTTGGGACCGACACTCGAAACGGAACCGGTCTAAAAGCCTGATTTTCTATAAAAACACTTAAATAATATTCATTTTGTCGCTTTATTCTGCAAACTCTAAAATTTCTCCCGAATTTTGAGCATAGACTATATATAATTTTTCAATGTTGCCTTCTTTTTGATAATCTTTTCTTGTCGATAACTCAACCTGTTCACCATTATTATTAAACGACACAAAATATTCATTATACCAAGTGGGTATGTTTCCTAAAACAACTTTACGTCTTTTGCTTATAGTTGCTGGACCTTCATATTGTATATATGCTTCCTCTGAAATATCTTTGGAATACGAAATAATTGATGAACCAAAAGATACCATCAAAAACGCCGAAATCAAAACTACACCAATCAATTGTATATACGGAAATTTCTTTTTCTTGTCTTCTTTTATTAAAACAATAGAATAAACAACCATAGCAATCAGAACTATCAGCAAAAGAGCTCCTATTCCCCACAGTTTATTCAACTCAGTTTGCATTATATCATTATAAACTTCCGCATCATATGTATGATTTGGCATCATAATCACCGCCTTGGGTGTATTATAGCATAAAAGTGGAAATAAATCAACGGCTTGCCGTTGTATATCATCAATTTCGCAAGGAATTGCATATCATCAAAACTTTAGTTTTGTATATCATCATTGCGAAAGTATTTTTGATACACGCTAAAGCGTGATGATATACAGTCCTAACGGACTGATGAGATACAACGATAGCGTTGCTATCGTTGATGATATGCCATTGCTTTCGCAATGGATAAAAAAATTCCAAGTCCGAAGACTTGGAATTTTTTGGGACCGACACTCAAAATGGAACCGGTCAAAAAACTTGATTTTCTTTATTTTTTAGCATCTAAGTTTGCAAAATACTGCTTGTTTTCCATAACATAATTTCTAATAGCAACAAAATAATATATAGAGCCTACCACACCGATAACGCCGCCAAACACCAAATTGTAGATCAGCGTAATGATCGGCCCAACGATCGGCTCGAATTTGGCTACGATGCCTACCGGCTTTTCCAACAGTTCCTTACTGTAATTCATATCCTGAACGGATGAAATGATGTTCAAAACACCGACTATCAGAAAAACCCAATTCAAGAAAATTCCGCACAGCACCTGCAAGATGCCGATGACCAGCCAAATGATCCCATTGGTCTTCACTCTTTGCGATAAGGTATTCAGCAAAGCGGAGATATCCGCATTGCCGACCGATGCCGCCTGAGCCGACGAACCCACCGCGCAACCGCAACCCGGGCAAATAACCGCCTCGTCCATAATCTCTTTTCCGCAATGTGTACAGTATTTCATATAATCCTCCTTTAAAGCGATACCGCAGTAATTATAGCCACAATAATAACAAAAAGCACAAAACTCAATATAGTGGACACAATGCCACATACATATCCAACCTTTGCAGACTGGCACATATTTCCACCCGTTTCATCTTTGCTCATGTTTGCCAACACAATGGCTGTAATTCCTAACGCAAACCACCCTATAAAGAAACTCACAATTCCGCAGATTTTTGACCAAGTGGCAAGCTGTGGTTCCGTTTCTTCTTCAATGCACATCTGTTGCGGTGCACTGTATGGTTGTGCAGTGTGTATTGCTGAGTATCTCGGTTGCACACTACAACCACAATTAAGACATATTACTGCTTCATCCGCAATTTCTTTGCCGCAATGGGTGCAATATTTCATATTAGAATCCACCTAACAACATAATCAAATTAATACCCCACCAGCACAAGCCAATGATTCCGCAAACAAATCCTGTTTTAGCCTGCTTACACATAACACCGCCTGTTTCTGCTTTGCTTTGGTTAGCAAGAATAATTGCGGGTATACCAAGCGGTGCTAAAAGCAATAGGCTCAAAATTCCGAAAATCTTTGCATTCTTTGCTTTTTTAGGAATGCTAACCTTAACAGGCTCAGTCTTGTTTTCAATTGCACAGCCGCAACTGGGACATACCACTGCCTCATCCATAATTTCTTTTCCACATTTTTGACAAAATTTCATTTTCGTCACTCCTTTTGTTTTTTCGTCAAATTATGACCATCTTATTTTATCCTACTTTATACTACTTGTCAATATTTTTTAGCATTTTGTCTTATAATATTTTTGAGGTGATACAAATGAAACCCTTGAAAGAAAAAATAAGCATAACTATTGATAACGATATTTTAGCAAAATTAAAAGAAAAAGCCGAATATGATGACCGTTCCTTATCACAATATATAAATCTCGTTTTAAAACAACATATAAATAATATTGAAAGTAAAAAGCCGTAAATTTCACGGCTTTTTTATAGCATAAAAGCGACGATAAATCAATGCGAAGCATTGTATGTACTCCGCAACTTGTTGCGGATTGTAATCATTTCGAAGAAATGTATGTAATCCACCGTAGGTGGTATGTAATCAATCCGAAGGGAAATGCACCTGCGGTGATGCCATACACGCTTCGCGTGATTACATATGCCTTGCGGCGATTACATACCAATCCTTCGGATTGGATAAAAATAAAGCACTTCCGAAGAAGTGCTTTATTTTTTGGAGCATCTAACCAGAGTTGAACTGGTGACCTCATCCTTACCAAGGATGCGCTCTACCTACTGAGCTATAGATGCAAATATGGCGACCCGGAACGGGCTCGAACCGTCGACCTCTAGCGTGACAGGCTAGCGTTCTAACCAGCTGAACTACCGGGCCGCGTTTCGTTGCTCAGCTGCAACGTTTAACATTATAGCGGGGGAAGAGCATTTTGTCAATATCTTTTTTTAAAAAACTAAAAAATTTTTAGCGTTGTTCCATTGCGCGATACGCCTGTCGCGGCTGTACCGCCATGTAGGCGGGACGGATGATCTTGCCCGCATTGGAGAGTTCCTCCAAACGATGTGCACTCCATCCGGTAATGCGCGCTGTGGCAAAGAGCGGTGTATACAGTTCGGCCGGAAGACCCAGCATATCATACACAAAACCGCTATAGAAATCTACATTGGCGCTGACACCTTTGTAGACGTGACGTTCTTCCGCGATCACCTCGGGCGCCAACTTCTCGACAGCGGCATACAGTGCATATTCCTTTTTCAGATGCTTTTCTTTGGCAAGTTGCTCCACGTACCCCTTCAAAATGCGGGCACGCGGATCGGACAGCGAATACACCGCATGTCCCATACCGTAGATAAGTCCGCTCTTATCAAAGGCTTCTTTGCGCAGAATGCGACGCAAATACGCCTTGATCTCGTCGTGATCGTTCCAGTTATGTACATTCTTCTTGATGTCTTTGAACATTGCACATACTTTGATATTGGCACCGCCGTGTTTCGGCCCTTTAAGAGAACCGAGTGATGCCGCCACCGCGGAATAGGTGTCGGTCCCCGAAGAAGACACCACATGAGTCGTAAAAGTGGAGTTGTTACCGCCGCCGTGCTCGGCATGCAACACTAACGACATATCAAGAATCTTTGCTTCCAGCGGCGTATACTCGCCATCCAGTCGCAACATATGCAAAATGTTTTCCGCCGTGGAAAGTTCAGGACGCGGTTCGTGGATGAAAAAACTTTTACGATCGCGACGGTAATAGTCGTATGCCTGATAACCGTATACCGCCAAAAGCGGGAACATCGCAATCAACTGCAGGCACTGCCGCAACACGTTTTCCACCGACACATCGTCGGGATTGTTATCGTATGCATACAGCGCGAGCACGCTGCGAGCGAGTGAATTCATCATATCGGTGCTGGGCGCTTTCATAATAAAGTCGCGCACAAAAGAGTTGGGGAGCGAGCGATAATCCGCCAGCAACGCACGGAAATCGGCATATTCCTGTGCATTCGGCAACTCACCGAACAGAATCAGATAGGTGATCTCTTCAAACCCAAAACGATCGTCGCCGACGAAGCCCTTCACCAAATCTTCGATAGCGTATCCGCGATAAAACAATTTCCCTTCACAAGGTATCTCTTCGCCGTTCACGATCTGTTTGGATTCAATTTCGGAGATCTCGGTCAGTCCTGTCAACACGCCTTTGCCGTTCACGTCGCGCAAACCGCGGTTGACCGCATATTTTACGTGCAGCTCCGGCGATATGGCGCCGTTTTTTACACATTTTTCCGCCAACGCCTGAATGGCGGGGGTAATTTTGGAGTAGTCACGTTTTTTCATTTCTGTGCCTCTTTCGTTTATGGTAACTGTATTTTACCACATTTTACCGTTCCATCTGTGAACGGGAATTAAATTTTAAAGGTATGCCAATATTCGTCGGCTTCGCGGCGGATGGTTTCACGATCGAGGAGCGAACCTTTGTCCTCGAGCGCTATCGTATACATTCCCGCCCCCTTGGCCGAACGCACACCACCCAACGTATCTTCATACACCGTACATTCCGTCGGTGAAACACCAAGTTGCGCCGCCGTAGCAAGATACACCGCGGGGGAAGACTTTCCTGCGCCCACTTCATCGGCACACACGATCGTTTCAAACCAATCCAAAACACCGTGGTGGGCGAGCGCCGCTTCCGCCAACTCACGCACCAACGCCGTAGCCACCGCCATACGTTGTCCCGCCGTTCGACGCGCCGACAAAAAGGCAAGTGCCCCCGCTTTCAGCGGCACGGCGCCCGCATATGCCTCTTTCGCCATTCGTCGCCATTCGGCCACGATGTCTTCTGCCTTTTCGTTTAAGCAAAACCGGGCGATTGTGTAGTCTGCCGCTTCGCCCAGATGCATCACCGATACCGCCCGCGCATAGTCGTCGGGCAAGGTCAACCCGCGCTTATGCAAGAATTGTTCATCTATTGTACGCCACACATCCGCCGAATCCAGCAACGTACCATCCAAATCAAAGATCTCCACTCGTGCCATAGCCATCTACCTCGCAAGTCCTTTCGAATATTGTACCAAAAGTTTACAAGATCTGTCAAGCCACTTCGAGCAATGGAAATTTTTGAAAAAAGCGCGGTTTAGGGTTGCAACTGGTCGAAAAATACGATATTATGTATTTTAGTATATTTTCTGTTTTCGAGGTGAATACATTGGTTTTTTCGAACTTGTTGTTCGTGTTTGCTTTTTTCCCGTTGTGCATGCTGTTTTACGTGTTGGCACGGGGCATTCGCGTAAAAAACGCGGTGTTACTTATCTTCTCCCTGTTGTTTTATGCATGGGGCGAGCCGCTGTATGTGTTGTTGTTGGTCGGCATGACCTTTTTCGACTGGGTATTTGCCCGTCTGATCGAACGGCACAGCGGTTATCGACGTGCCACTCTGTGGTTGGTTCTCGCCTGTGTAGTAGACCTCGGGTTGCTCGGCGTGTTCAAGTACGGCACCTTCACCATGACCAACCTGCAAGCACTCACGGGCTTCCCTGCGGTCGTTCCGCAAATCCTACTCCCCATCGGCATTTCGTTTTACACCTTCCAATTGCTTTCCTATGTGGTAGATGTCTATCGCGGCGAAGTCGCGGCACAGCGCAGTTTCTTTCGCCTTTTACTGTACGTCAGTCTGTTCCACCAATGTATCGCGGGCCCGATCGTGCGATACAGCCATGTGTCGGAAGAACTGCTGTTTCGCCGTGCGTCCGCATCGGATGTCAGTTACGGCATTACCCGCTTTACGGTCGGCCTCGGCAAAAAAGTGTTGCTTGCTAACACCTGTGCCGTAATTGCCGACAAATATTTCCCTGCCGATGGACTTGCCGCCACTGCAGCAGAAACAGCCGCCGCAGCCGAAGTCATTGCATCACAACCCGTTTCACTTTTGTGGCTCGGCGCACTCGCTTATATGCTCCAGATCTATCTGGATTTCTCAGCCTATTCCGATATGGCGATCGGTATGGGACGTATGATCGGTTTCCACTACCTTGAAAACTTTGATTATCCCTATCTTTCCCGCTCGATCACCGAATTCTGGCGGCGATGGCACATCTCGCTCGGCACCTTCTTCCGCGACTATGTCTATATCCCGCTCGGCGGCAGTCGACGCGGTATGTGGCGTACATTACGCAACCTGTTGGTCGTATGGGCATTAACAGGATTGTGGCATGGTGCAAGTTGGAATTTTGTGCTGTGGGGACTTTACTATTTTGTGTTTTTGGTGTTGGAAAAATTGTTCTTGAAACGCCTGCTTGATCGCCTTCCCTCCGTGTTTTCTTGGCTCTATTCCATGGTGGTGGTCTTCTTCGGGTGGATCCTGTTCCGTTTCCGCAACCTATCCCTCGTATGGCTTGCCGTTTGCGGTTTGTTCGGACAAAACGCGAACCCGCTTACCACATTTGAAGCCAACACGGTCTGGCTGAATTACGTCTTCTTCCTGCCGATCGCCGTCTTGGGCGTTACGCCGCTTGTACATTGGATAAACGAGCGGTTACACCATGCTGCCCCCGTAAACCGCGGCGCACGCCTTCTGTTAAACACCGTACAGGTATCGGCACCCGTCGTGCTGTTGCTGCTTTCCACCTTTGCGTTGATAGGCAACAGTTATAATCCGTTTTTGTATTTTCAATTCTAAAGGGAGGATCGGTCTATGAAACACAAACGCCTGACATTTTCTCCCGAATTGCAACGCGAACAATATCGCCACGGCTATATTGCATGGAAGATCCTTGTCTTTTTTCTCGCTTTGGCAGCAGGGTGCGTGCTTTCCTTCTTGCTGTTTTTGCGCCCGACCTATTCCGAAGGCGAAAAACGACAGTTGGCCCCCTTCCCCGCTTTTACGGTAGATGCCTTGTTCAGCGGCGAGTATTTTGCAGATATCGATACGTGGTTTTCGGACACTTTCCCTCTACGCGAGGAAATGGTGTTGATACAAGGGCAAGTGGAATCCCTTTACGGCATTCGTCAGCATGCGGTGTATACCGACAACGACAATCACTTTGACGACGACGCAATTCCCGACATCCCCACCCGCCCCACAACGGCGGTGACCACACCATCTACGACCGCCACTCTGCCGCCGTATTCCACAACGGGAAGCACAACGACCGCAACAGAGATATCGGTCACAACCGTTACCGACTCGAACAATACCACTACGACCACCGAAACCTCCCCCACGACCACCACTACGACCGCACCGCCGGTTACCGAAAATGTCCCGCAAACACTCGGCTCGATTTTGGTGGTCGGCAACGCGGGATACGAGTATTACAGTTTCAGCCAGAAAGCGGCGGACATGTATGTCGGCGCCGTCAATCGCGCGGCCGCCGCCCTGAAGGACAAAGCAACGGTATACGATATTCTTGTTCCGTTAGCCATCGATATCGTGTTGGATGATGACGTGCGTGATGACGTGCGGTCTGCCGATCAGAAAAAGGCCATAGACTATATCTACGGCTCATTGGATACGAGTGTAAAGACGGTGGATGCCTATTCCGCTCTGCGTGCTCACCGCGACGAATACCTCTATTTCCGTACCGACCACCACTGGACCGCCACCGGCGCGTATTATGCCTATACCGCATTTGGTGAAGCAAAAGGTACAGCGGTACCCGCACTGACCGATTATGAATTCCAAGATTTCGACGGCTATCTCGGCACGCTATACAGCAAAACGGGCAAGGTCGCCGCGTTGGGCAACACGCCCGATACCGTACGCGCCTATTTCCCGCTGTATCCCACCTCGATGCAATTTACCGACCGTAAGGGAAACACTATGTCGTGGCCGGTGGTAAAAGACGTTTCGGGTTGGAAAAAAGAAAGTCTCTATTCCGCGTTCATCGGCGGCGACAACCCCTTCACCGAGATCCATAACAAAGCTATTACCGACGGCAGTTCCTGCGTCGTAGTAAAGGAATCGTTCGGTAACGCTTTCGTACCCTTCTTGGTCTCCCATTACGAGACGGTATACGTTGTAGATTACCGTTATTACAAAGACGATTTCATCGATTTTGTTACCGAAAACGGCGTGGACGATGTCATCTTTATCAACAACATGTCGGCCACCCGTTCCACCAACTTGATGTCTTATATGGACGATCTGATACGATAAGAGAGGAGGCGTGCCGTGGAACCCAACGAAAAACGGGCCGCTTTGCGCAAAAAGGCCATGGCACTGCCGCTTCGACCGGGCGTGTATTTGATGAAAGATGCACGCGGACGCATCATTTATGTCGGCAAAGCCAAAGCGCTTAAAAATCGCGTCAGTCAATACTTCGGATCGGATACCAATCACACGCCGAAAGTGCGACGGATGGTCAGCCTTGTGGACGATTTCGACTATATTTTAGCCGACAGTGAATTCGAAGCACTGGTGCTGGAATGCTCGCTTATCAAGCAATATGCCCCCAAGTATAACATTCTTTTGAAAGATGATAAAGGGTATTCGTATATCCGCATCTCTCCTCCGCCGTTTTCCCGCATCAGCGGCGTTCTTCAAAAAGACGATGACGGTGCACGCTACATCGGCCCGTATATCAGTTCTTATGCCGTGCGTCAAGCGGTAGATGAAGCGTGCAAAGTATTTGGACTTTCCACCTGCCGCCTGCCGTTAGCATACGGCAAAAAAGCGCAACTGCGCCCCTGTTTAAACCACCATATCGGCCAATGCTGTGCCCCCTGTACCGGTAAGGTGAGCGAGGAGATGTATGCCGAACGCGTGGAGGGGGCATTACAGTTCCTGCAAAAAGGAAGCGCTGAAACGCTGCGTAATCTGGAAACGGCGATGCAAGAAGCGGCGGAAAACTTGGAATTTGAAAAAGCCGCCAAACTACGCGACCGCATTGCCGCTATCAAACGAATGAATGATCGCCAAAAGGTTGTGATGTCCCACGTAAAAGAACAGGACGTTATCGCCTTGGCACAGGGAAACGGTACGGCGTGTTTCGAGGTATTCCGTTTTGCAGGCGGCAGTTTGTACGACCGCGAACACTTTTTGCTGGACGAGATCGAAGAGGCCTCTGCCGCCCGTTCCGAGTTCATACGTCGCTATTACAGCATGCGCAAACCGCCCGCACAAGTCACACTCGACGGCAAATGTGAAGACACAGAGCTACTCACTGAGTGGCTGAGCGAATCCGCCGCGCGACGTGTCGCTTTGGTCTTACCGCAAAAAGGCGAACAGGCCAAACTGGTGGAAATGTGCCGACACAATGCGGCCGAACGCATTGCGCAACAGGTTGGTATGGCAGGACGAGATGCCGCGGCACTCGATGAACTTTCACGCTTGCTCGGACTTCCCCACCCGCCCACCTATATCGAATGCTACGACATCTCTCATACCGCGGGACAAGATACCGTTGCGGGAATGGTGGTGTTCGAAAACGGACGACCGCTCAAATCCGCTTATCGACGCTTTACGATACAAAGCGCCGCTGCCGGAGACGATTACGCCGCTATGAGCGAAGTGCTCGAACGCCGTTTGAATGAATATCTCGCACACAAAGACGAGGGGATAGGTTTCGGCAGAAAGCCGGATCTGATCCTGTTGGACGGCGGTGCCGGGCACGTAGCAACGTGTCGTCCCGTTGTGGATCGGTTCGAATTGGGAATTCCCGTATTCGGCTTGGTAAAAGACGATGCCCACCGTACCCGTGCCATTGCGGCGGACGGCGGTGAAATCGCGATCCGTTCCAAGCGAACCGCCTTTACGCTGCTATCCACGATCCAGGAAGAAGTCCACCGCTTTGCTATCACCTATCACCGCAAAAAACGCAAGCAAAACAGTATCGGCACCGTGCTCACGCGCGTGGAGGGTATCGGCGATACACGTGCAAGGGCGCTGTTGCGCCATTTTGGTTCACTGCGCGCCATTCGAGCCGCTTCGGTAGAAGAGTTGGCTTCTGTAAAGGGAATGAACATTACAGCAGCAGAAGCTTTACATCTCTACTTGGAAAACGAATAATCGGGGGAATCACAATGAAACTGAACTACAAACGCACCACACTGATCGGTTTGGCCTTTATGTCCATTCTGGCATTTTGGCAATTCTACGATCAAGTCATTCCGTTTTTGTTGGAAAACACCTTCGGGCTGTCCACCTTCGGCGCCAATGCCATCATGTCGATCGACAACATTTTAGCCTTGTTTATGTTGCCGTTGTTCGGGGCTCTGTCCGACCGCACTCATACACGCATCGGACGACGTACACCCTATATTTTGTTCGGTACGCTTGCGGCCGTGACGTTAATGATCGTGATGGCCTTTTATGTGCAAACAAAAGATTTTGTAAAATTCACAATTACGCTGATCGCTTTGCTTGTTACCATGGCTATCTACCGCACACCGGCTGTGGCCTATATGCCCGATGTAACCGAGAAACCGTTGCGCAGTAAGGCCAACGCCGTTATCAATTTGGTAGGATATATCGGCGGCATATTCGCAACCGTTATGATGATGATCTTGCTGAAAAGCGAAAAGACGGCAGACGGTGCCAGCGTCTATACCTCCGACCAATCCTTCTTCCCCATCTTCCTGGTGATTGCCGCCTTCATGCTGATCACCGTGTTAATCATGTTCTTTACCGTGAACGAAAACCGTGTAGTGGCCGAAACCGCCGTCCACGATGAAGAAGAAACGCATACGGGCGGTAAACTTTCGGGATCGGTACTTGGCAGTTTGTTGCTTATTTTGCTTTCGGTCTTCTTGTGGTATACCGCCTATAACGCTGTCACCACCGCCTTTTCGCGCTATTGCCAAACGGTGCTCGGCGCGGACCTCAGTGCCTCTTCAAGTTATCTGTTGATCGCCACCATCGCCGCCATTGTTGCCTTTGTACCGCTTGGATTTCTTTCGAGTGCTATCGGCCGCAAAAAAGCCGTATTGTTCGGCGTGGCATTGATGACCGTCTGCTACGGTGCGGCTTTCTTCATCACACGTCCCACTCCCGTCATCTATCTGCTTTTTGCTTTGGTCGGCATCGGTTGGGCGTCCATCAACGTCAACTCCTTCCCGATGGTGGTGGAAATGTGCAGCGGCGCAGACGTCGGCAAATACACCGGTTTCTACTACACCTTTTCGATGGCGGCACAAATCGCCACCCCCTTGCTTTCCGGATTCTTGATCGATCGTCTCCCGTGGGGCTATAAAGTGTTGTTTCCCTATGCCGTGGTGTTCTCGGGACTGGCGTTTGTTACCATGCTGTTTGTTAAACACGGCGACGTGAAACCCGCCGCCAAGAAATCCCTGCTTGAAAACTTCGACGTGGAGGACTGAACTATGCTCCCGATCGCCATCGGTATCCTTTTGTTTGTGGCCCTCTTTCTCTTTTTGATCTTCCCTGCCGCGCGACGGCACCCACAGCGCCAAGTGTTAAAAAACCGCTTTATTGCACATCGCGGGTTGCATGACACCACCCGCCCCGAAAACTCGCTCGCGGCCTATGCCGCGGCCATAGCGGCAGGATATACCATTGAGACAGATGTGCACCTCACCGCCGACGGCGAAGTGGTGGTTTTCCACGACGAGACGCTTACCCGTATGTGCGGTGTGGACGGTGTCGTGGAAGAAACAACATTGGCACAACTGAAGACCTTACGGTTAAAAAACAGCGAGGAGACGATTCCTACACTCGCGGAATTTTTAGAACTGGTGGCAGGACAGGTCCCACTGTTGATTGAATTTAAAGTACACCAAAAAGACACCGTGCCGCTGTGTAAAGCGGTGGATCGCGTGTTAGCAAATTATAAAGGCGAGTATATAATCCAGTCGTTCTATCCCCCGGTATTACATTGGTATCGTAAAAACCGCCCCAATGTCTGTCGCGGGCAGTTATCCGCTCCGTTTTTAAAAGAGAATTTCGTGCATTTTTTGGCGGGTTGTCTGTTGTTCAATGTGATCGCACGCCCCGATTTTGTGTCCTATGACCTTGTGGGGGCCAAACATCCGTGCCGCCGTTTATGTACACTGCTCGGCGCACTGCCTGTCGGTTGGACCTTCCGCTCACAAAAGGAAATCGACGCTCATCGCGCCGATTTTGAAGGATTTATTTTTGAAGGGTTTATCCCACAATAATAAAGAGCCTTGTCCGAAACGGACAAGGCTCTTTATTATTCCTCGTGTTTCCCGCGGCGCTTTCCGATAAAACGCACCACCGCTACGATCACACACGTAATCACCAACGTACCGAGCATCACACCGGCGATCTTCGCTACCATTGCCCAATCCACCATCGGTTCGGGCTCTGTCGCAGGGGTGGTCGGTACCGTCGGCTTCGATTCCAGTGTCGGCTCGAATGTCCACACAAGCGATTCGTAAGACGGCACCGCGCCCGTGTAAGTAAAAGCACAGGAGATCGACAACTTGAGTTCACGGGTTTCTCCCGCGGGTACGCTTGTAAAGCGAATATCTGCGCGATCGCTATCCATCAAGCGAGTAAACGGGCCATGATATACCTCGCGCCCCTCCTGTTCGATCACCAGCGTGACCGCGTCCAAATAGGTCAATGCCGCTTCGTCTCCATACGGCAAAGAAACGGAAGTAAGCGTAAAATCCACCGCACGATCGGACTCGTTTTTGAGAACGATCACACCACCGCTGCGGGTCTGACCCGTCAATACGCCGGGCGCCTCCCAAAAAGTGAGCTCCCCTTTGATCTGTTCAAAGAAATACCCTTCGCTGTCCTTGGTAAACACATATTCCGCCGTATCGCTCACGGCGAAAGCGGGCATACCGCACATCCACACTATACACAACACGAGAAGGAACCCCACAACACGCTTCGTCATCGGCGGTCACCGTCCTTTCGTTTACGCTCGTGCAGGTTCAACAACACCGTCAAGGTTACATAGGCGGTCACAATGCCACCGACGATATACACACCCCACAGCGGCATACCAAACAAGGTTTTCCCCAGCGTCTGCCGCGGCGGTTCGGTCGGAACGGTGGTCGTCACGGTCGTCGTGGTGGTGGTCGTCACAGAAGGGGCGGTCGGCAGATACACCGTCTCCCCTTCTTCGCTGTAGCCCGCAAGCATTTGGATCTCCGCCACGCTCAAAACTTTACGATACAATTCCACATTATCCAACAACGCATTCAGCGTAGGGTCACCCCACTCGCCCGTACCGATATCCAACGAATGCGCATTCAACTCGTAAACGGTTGTCATCATACGCTCTTCCAGCCACAACACGCCGTCGATATACACCTGAACGGTACGACCGTCGGAGGTCACTGCCACATGATGCCATTCGTTTTGCGGCAAGGCATACGACACCGCCTCGTCGGTGGGATTAAACACATCCACCACCGTGCCGTTTTCACCGCCGTATTGGTACCGCAAATACACACCGTTGGCGAAACCGTTCCCTTTGTATAATGCCGTATTGTACATGTACGGCGAAAAGGTGAGATAGTTTTCGTTACTGCGCGCTACGCTGAACAAGCGCTGACCGCTTTCGCCGCCTTGCCAATTCACCCATGCCGAAAAGGTAAACGCCGTTACCCGTGCCACCGTGTAGTCGAGACGCAAAAAGGTACCGTCACCCGGCAGAGACAACGCTTTGCCGTCGTAACCGTCCACCCAGGTAAGTTCCTCCGCTGTGATCTGCTCTTCTCCGCGATAGTAACGAATGCCGTCGGTCGGCAATGCCTCCGGCTCACTCACCACCGTCAAGCGATGTGTGCGATCGTAATTGATAGCCGCGCTCGGCAGTGCCATACAAGAGAGTAATACGCAAAACAAAAGCGCTATGATCCAAAAACGTTTCATTTGATCTCTCCTTTAGGCGGTTTTCCGTTGATACGTTTGGTGGCTTTGCGATTCAACCAACGGGGTGTCAGACGCGACAGAAAACTCATCACACACACGGTAATACCGCAATATCGTACCGCACGCCCCTTCATTGTCGCCTTATAGCCGCGACGCGCCACTTTTTCGGCCGTTTCAACCGGCAACGCATGAAACAGATTACCGCTTTTCAAGTTTGCCGCCGCTTCGAAATTGCTTTCGGTAGGGCCGGGACATAACGCCGTCACCGTAATACCGTACTCACGAAGTTCTTCACTCATCGCTTCGGAAAAAGACAACACAAACGCCTTAGTGGCGTAGTAGGTAGCCATATACGGTCCCGGGGCCACGGCCGCAAGAGACGCAACGTTCAAGATACGGCCTCCCCCCTGTTCACGCATCGCGCGGGCGAAGCAGTGCGTCAGCTGCATCAGTGCCGTTACGTTCAGTGTAACCATATTCTGCTGATGTTTGAAATCCGCGTCAATAAAGGTGGTGAAATCGCCGAAGCCCGCGTTATTGACCAAGATGTCCACCGTCCACCCGTTCGCGGCGACCGTGTCATAGACCTCTTGGGCGGCATTCGGTTTCGTCAGATCCTGCGGCAGGATCTCCACAGCCACACCGAACTCCTTTTGGAGTTGTGCTTTACGTTCCTGAAGACGCCCCTCACTACGGGCAACCAAAACCAGTGAGTGTCCGCCCGCAGCAAACTGACGTGCCAGTTCCCATCCGATGCCACCCGAAGCACCGGTAATCAATGTATAATTCATGTTTTCACCTCAAAAGTGGAATATATATTAATCATAGTTCCTTTTGCAGGCGGTGTCAAGACGAAAAGCAAAATTTGCACACAGAAAGAGACCGCATACACCGTCGGTGTATGCGATCTCTTTGTTAAAACGCAGGTTTGTATTCTTTGTCGTCCCGATACAAACGGATACTTCCTTGCAGTACGCCGTTCTTGGCGGGCTTCATCGCCGCCGAAACACCAAGGTTCCTAAACTGTGCGCTCACACGACCGTCTTCTGTTTGACAAACGACCGACGGAACCTCCCCCTGGGAATCCGCTTCGCAATAGGTAACCAATGCCGCTTCGTTCATCGCACCGAAATCGATCGTCCTACGCTCGCCGTGGTACAGCACCGCCGCAATGCCAAGGCAATTGCCGTTACGGGTCGTTTCCCAACGGATGGGATAGTCACCGAAGACCGCAAACGGGAAGCCGACCGTCACCGTAAAACCGCTTTCCTGTTCAACTACGGTAAATACGCCGTCTTTTTCAGTCACTTCCAATTTTTGGATGTCACCGTAAAACTCCCATTGCACACGGAAATCCTCTGCCGAAATCGCTGCATTCTTTACCATGTCCAAGTTAATATGGGTATCCCCCGCGTTGGTCATAAACCCAACCACCGACAAAACTCGCCCTTTATCTTGAACCGACCCCGCAACGCCCGAACAATAATCCCAGCCGTCATGGGTGCACTTCAGGCAAAAAGCAAACGGCTCGTCCACCGTGCCGAAATAACCAAGCACGTCGCGATGCTGATTCCACAAATTTTCGATGTGTAACGTACCGAGTGTGTAGGTGTCGTTCATATAGGTATAGGCCATTTGATTGTGGGCAAACGTCTGGTCGAGCACCCGCTCACCGCAATCGTCGGTAAAATATGAAATGTATTTATCCGGACAGTGCAGATTTCCGTTATATCCGCAACCGTTCACCATCGCATCGTAGTCCTTCACAAGACGCACACGATGCCCCAACGCGCGTTCGATCGACACACGGGTAGAATCGGGAAGCAGATATACATAGGCGCGATAGTGCGGGCCGGCCATCTGCCCCGTTGCCTTGTGATAGTGCAGTGCAACCGTTTCCCAGGCCATATCCGCGAGTTCTTCTGCCATCCGCCTGCAATCCGCATCGTGTACATCCGCAATAAAATCAGCCAAGTCATGCAACACCACAAAGGTGTATGTAGGGCTGTTAAACTCGCTGAAACTACCGTTTCCCTTGTTGTAATCATACAGACCTTTCAGGCGGTGTTGGCCATATGCTGCCACCTCTTCCCAACCGTACATCTCGCCCGCCACGCAGGTTACGTATGCACCCATAACCGAAATGTTGGTATAATGCGGGTTCACGTTACGGTTGATGATGGCACAGCACGCATGCCATATTGCCTCCTTCATACGCGCCTTTAAGTCGTCGGTCACCTTTTCAGACGACGTCAGCAACAGGCGCAAAAGTGTTTTGGCATTAAAATCAGCCCAGTTCCAATCGGGCATATCCATCTCTTCCAGCCACTCTTCCAAATAGTAGGACCAGATGCCGTAAGTATTGCGAGAGGGATCGATATCCTGAAGCGGTAACACACGATAGAGGATATTGTACGCCCGTGCGCGGTCGCCTGCTTCGTCGCGACGAAGCAGGTCATAGGCATATTCCAGACTCTCCCGTACCGCGTGAACAACACACTCGGACAATTTGCTGTGATAGCCGTTGGCACCGCGCCACAGCCGCAACATACGCACTTCGGGGTCATACTGTTTGTCACAATATTGCATGTGGCGGTCAAACAGTTCTTTATCGATGTCGTTATGAAAGGGCAACATACCAATACACCTCACCGTAGAATCTATTGGTATCATAATTGTTTTGGAAGACCGTGTCAAGAAATCCCTATCGGTTTCAGCAGGTTTTACATATATTCAGACCCATTTTACATATACCAAAACGGAACACACCCTCCCGTGGGGGGCCTTTTTGCTTTTTTTCGGTACGGAGC